>NZ_JASJWR010000024.1:0-89535 GCF_035019065.1 Actimicrobium sp. CCI2.3
CACCATTGCGGTCTCATTAAAATTGAACGTCAGCAGAATTTTAACGCCAAAAATCAGGCGATTAAATCAGCGTTTCCTTAGAGCGATTTTAAAAGAGGAGAGCGAGGTAAAAGAAATTATAAATAAAGAAAGAGAGAATTTAATACTTGAATTTAGTGATAGCGTCGGTGTCCTGGAAAAATTGGAAGAGAATATAAAAGCTCTGAAAGATAAGCCGGCTATCCATGATCTCCTGATTAACCAAAAGTGTGCTTATTTTAATAAAGAAACAATTCTTCATCTTCGAGCGATAAACAACATTGAAAAGGAAATTTTGGATAATAATAAGGATTATAAAACGGCTATTGAACGTTTAACTTTCTCAGATGAAAGTGCTTTTGATATGGATAAAGCAAATATTGCCTTAAAAGCAGAGATTAATCTTTTAAAATTGAGTAATGATGATCTAATGAGAAAATTTAATGAAATTAAAGATGTAGATACTAATAATTTCAAGACAATAATAGACTAAACCACAGAGTCACATTACCTATTTATTCAAAGGTACTCCAATGGACATCAATGAAATGAAAAAAATTTATTCAGACTCCGCACAGCAGTTAAATGCATTAAACCAGGCAATCGCCTACCTGCATCAGAATATCGGCCAGCTCGATGCGGCCGGCGATGGCACCGATGCGTTCGCGGCGCACCGTGGTGGCAAGAGTGCGCTTGCCACCCGGCAGCAACTGGCAAGAGAAAGCCTGCAACGATTGCAGCGGGACCGGACCAATCTCATTGCCAGCAGGAAGACCGTCGGGGAATTGATCCGTCTCCATCCTGAGGCGGATGGTGCACTGAGCAAAGTATCTTGCTAGCCGTATTTACTCGTGCGGGTAACTTTCGATGGGCAACAGATCTTGCCTGCGCGGCATTTCACATCGACCTGCTATTTGGCGGTGTCGAGATCAACCGGCGATATGATTCAAGATGGCGGCAAACAGAGGACTGCAGCGAACAAGGTGTTGAAGCAGATATTCACGGCAACCACTAGTTTTCATCCGCGTGATGTCATAGTAGATGCAATGCGGTAGTGCGGTCTGTATGATGGTTCATCGCTATCAACGACAGACACCAGCCATCATGGAAACCTTGCACGCCTCCCGCTCCCTCATTCATACCCGCCTTGCCGCCTTGCGCGCCGCACTACAACATCAACAGCTCGCCGCCTACGTCGTCCCTTCGTCCGATCCGCATTTGTCCGAATACCTGCCCGAACGCTGGAAAGGCCGCGAATGGCTGTCCGGCTTTACCGGGTCGGTCGGCACGCTCATCGTCACGGCTGATTTTGCCGGGTTGTGGGCCGATAGCCGTTACTGGTCGCAAGCCGAGGCCGAGCTGGCCGGTACCGGCATCGTGCTGATGAAAATTCCGGCCGGTAATAGTTTGCAGCACATCGAGTGGCTGGCCCAGTCGCTGCAGCCGGGGCAGGTGGCCGGTGTCGATGGCGCGGTGCTCGGGTTGGCGGCGGCGCGTTTGCTGGAGCAGGCAATTACTGCGCGCGGGGCGACACTGCGCACCGATCTCGATCTGTTCGAGCAAGTCTGGACCGACCGTCCGACCCTGCCGACCCAGGCCATTTACGAACATCTGCCGCCCCATGCAACGATGGCGCGCGCGGATAAACTGGCGCAATTGCGGCTGGCGATGCAGGCCTCCGGTGCCGACTGGCATCTGCTGTCGACGCTCGACGATATCGCCTACCTGTTCAACCTGCGTGGTGCCGATGTCAATTACAACCCGATCTTTGTCGCACATGCGCTGGTTGGTTTGCAGCAGGCGACAATTTTTGTTGCCGACGGCAAGGTGCCGGTGGAGGTGATCGCGGCGCTGGCTGCCGATGGCGTGCAGCTCGCTCCTTATGCACAGGCCGCGACGGTACTGGGTGCGCTGCCGGATGAGGCGGTCATGCTGCTCGACCCGCGCCGCATCACGCTCGGCCTGCGGCACGCGGTGCCAGATACCGTCCGTGTCGTTGAAGCGATCAACCCGACCACCTTTGCCAAGTCGCGCAAGAGCGCGGCAGAAGCGGCGCATGTGCGCTCGGCCATGGAGCAGGATGGCGCAGCGCTGTGCGAATTTTTTAGCTGGCTGGACCTGGCGCTGGGCAAGGATGTCGTCACCGAACTGACGATCGACGAACAGATCACGGCCGCGCGCGCGCGCCGTCCCGGCTTTGTCTGCCCGAGCTTTGGCACCATCGCCGGCTTCAATGCCAATGGCGCGATGCCGCACTATCACGCGACGCCAGCGTCCCATGCGGTCATTGAAGGCGATGGGTTGCTGCTGATCGATTCCGGTGGCCAGTACCTCGGCGGCACCACGGACATTACCCGCATCGTGCCGGTCGGCCAGCCGTCGGCGGCGCAGCGGCGCGATGTGACGCTGGTGCTCAAGGGCGTGATTGCCCTGAGCAGCACGCAGTTCCCGCGCGGCACCCGCGCACCGATGCTGGACGCAATCGCGCGTGCGCCGATCTGGTCGGCCGGTATCGACTATGGCCACGGCACCGGTCATGGCGTCGGTTACTTCATGAATGTGCACGAAGGCCCGCAAGTCATTGCAGCATCGGCGATGCCGGAGCCGCATACCGCAATGGAGCCGGGCATGATCACGTCGATCGAGCCGGGAATTTACCGGCCCGGCAAGTGGGGTGTGCGGGTCGAAAATCTGGTGCTCAACGTACCAGCAACGAGCACGGAATTCGGCGAGTACCTGCGCTTTGAAACCCTCACGCTGTGCCCGATCGACAGCCGCTGTCTTGACCTGGCGTTGCTGCGTCCTGACGAACTGGCCTGGCTCGACAACTATCACGCGATGGTGCGTGAACGGCTTGCACCGCATGTGAGCGGTGCGGCAAAAGCATGGCTGGAGCAACGTACCGTGGCGCTGTCGCCTGTGCCTCACTGAGGCGATTTGCCCGCCCTCGAACAGGAGCTACATCGATGGTCGACAAACTGCACAAGCAGGACAAGCAGGACAAGCAGGACCAACCCAGCTTCATCGGTGCCGACCAGCTCTGCGTCGGCCTGTATGTTTGTCTTGACCTCGGCTGGCTCAATCATGATTTTCCGCTGAGCAGTTTCAAGATCAAAAATGCCGACCAGATCAAGGCCATCGGCAAGCTGGGGCTGAAAAAAATCCGGATCGATCCGTCGCGTTCGGACGTGCCGCCATTGCCGCAGAAGGAGGTGCCGGTTGCCGCGGTGGCACCACCTGCACCGCCGAGCCCGGAACAACTGCTGGAGGCGGCCGAACGGGCGGCGCGGTACGATCGCATCCGCCAGCAGCGTGCCGAAACCGCTGCCTGTGAAAACCAGTTCGTGCGCGCTGCCGGTTCGCTCAAGGATATCGGCAGCAAGTTGTTTTCGCGGCCGCTGGAGGCGCGTGCCAGCGCCGAGTTGCTGGTCGGGCAGATGCTGTCGTCGATCCTGTCGCACAAGGACATCGCCATCCATCTGATGAACGACAAGACGGTTGGCGAAGACTTGTACTTCCATGCGCTCAATGTGTCGGTGCTGGCGATGTTGCTGGCGCGTGAAGTCGGCGTGCCGGCCGAAGATATCCGGCAGCTTGGTATCGGCTGCATTTTCCATGACATCGGCAAGACCGATATCCCGGACCGGGTGCTGCAAAAGACCGAGCCTTACAGCCGCGCCGAGCGCAACCTGATCGAGCAGCACTGCACCTATGGCGAGCCGATCGGGCAGCGTCTGGGCCTGTCGGCCAAGGCGATGGACATCGTCCGTCAGCATCACGAACACATGGATGGCAGTGGTTATCCGGCGCATCTGAAAGGCGCGCAGATCGCGCCGCTGGCCCGGCTGGTGGCGATCGTCAATGAATATGACAACCTGTGCAACCAGCACAATCCGGCCGATTCGCTCAGCCCGCATGAAGCGCTGTCGCAATTGTTCACGCAGCAGCGCGGGCAGTTCGAGATTACGTCGTTGAACCTGTTCATCCGTTGCATGGGGATTTATCCGCCAGGCACCGTGGTGCGGCTGTCCGATGAAACGCTCGGGATGGTGGTGTCGGTCAATTCAGCCCAGCCATTGCGCCCGTGGGTATTGATCTACGATCCGGCGATACCGAAGGACGAAGCGACCATCGTCGACCTGCAGCACGAGACCACACTCCATGTGGCGGCCAGCCTGAAACCGGCGCAGCTGTCGCGCGAGGTCTACGCCTATCTCAGTCCGCGCAAGCGCATGACGGTCTACTTCGATGCGCAAGCTCACGCTGTTCCCGGTGCCGGCCGCTGAGTTGTCACCAGGTTGCCATCGGGCGTTCATCGCGCCGCAGTCGTCAAACCGGACCGCCTGTGTGCGCTGTCGAACAGACCCCGCTCCAGGTATCACCTACTCTTCAGTATCAGCTTGTCGTTCACAAGACGATGTCCAGTGCGCAGTCCGGGATGCCCTACGATGACGCTCGATTTTTTTCACAGGACATGTCGTTCCTGAAGAAAGTCGCCCGACCCCGGAACACGCGCCGTCAAGCTGCCTCGACCAAACCTGACCCGAGTCAGTCACCACCGATTAATGCATGATCCGACCGTTGTCACCGCAGGCGGTGACGTCCCGCCGCAACATGTTTCCCTGTCTGCACCTTCCGGGTGTGGATTTTAGCCCCCGACAAGTTGCCGGGGGCTTTTTTTTGGGGTGCGGGTTCTGTGCGTGTCAGCCGAGCGCAATTTCACCGGCAGCCGCGGAGCGCGAACCGGCCAGCGGCAGATTGTCCGCGCCACGATAGGCAAACGCCACCGAGAACTTGCGCTGGCCTGACCGGTTGGCACCGGCCGCATGAAACAGACTGCTATGGAATAGCAGCACGTCGCCCTCGTCGAGCGACAGCGTGATGCCTTGCGCCATCAGTGGCTCGTTGCGCGGCAGGTCGGGGCGCAAAAAGTCGAGCGCATCAAGCTGTTCCGGCGCGACCTGCCAGCGGTGCGAGCCAGGCAGGACTTGCAGGCCGCCGTTGCCGGCGTCCTCGTGGCCCAATGCCAGCCAGACCGTGATCAGGTCGGCATGGGCGAAGGACCAGTACCGGATATCACGATGCCAGCCAGTAGCGGTGCCCCAATCGGGATGCTTGGTCATCACGCAGTTGTGGTGCGCCAGGTTGAGTACCACCGGCTGACCGAACAATTGGCCGAGGGTGGCAACCAGCGCTGGTTCGGCAGCCCATTGCTGCAGCAGCGGGTGGCGCTGCCAGGCACCGCGCAGGCGTCGCACCGTGCGTCCACCCGGCGCATCGCGCGAGGCCGGTGCGCCAGCATAGCCGACGTCGGCTTCATATTCGACCAGCGCAACGGCGTCGGTCGTCGCTGCGCCGGATTCCTGTAACTGCGCGCTAACGACTTCGCGCAGCGCGGCGCAACGCGCAGGCGTCACGCGCTGGCGCAGGACCAGATAGCCGTCCTCGCGGAACCGGGCGAGTTGTTCGGAAGTGAGTCGGGTCATGCCGCAGTCCTCATTTGAGCAGGCTGGCCTTGCCGGCCGCCAGCGCGACCACCAGCGTCAGTACGCCGATGAAGCCGAATGCTATTGCTAATCCTAATCCGTGGGCCAGGAAACCGATGATCGGTGGTCCGATCAGCCCGCCGCTGTACCCCATCGTGGCGACGGCCGCCAGCGCCGTCGGCCCTTCCTTGCCGGCAGCGCTGAAGATGAATGGAAATACGGCCGCGACGCCCGCACCGATCAATGCGAAGCCGATGAAAGCGATGCCGGTCTGCGACGTGGTGATGACAACGAGCACGCCAGCGCTGGCGATCAGGGCACCGACCACCAGTACCGGGCGTGCGCTGTGACGGTCCTTGAGACGGTCACCGATCAGCCGCGCCAGCAGCATCATGCCGGCAAAGACCGCATAGCCGAGCGGCGCGATACCGGGCGCGGCACCAAGGTGATCGATCAGATAGATGCCGCTCCAGTCACCGATCGAGCCTTCGATCATGGCACCGCAAAAGGCGATCATGCCGAGCGCTACCAGCGCGCCATGCGGCAGCGCGAATTGCTGGCGCGGTGCGGCCGGATCGATCTGGTCGGTCGGCAGGGCCAGGTAACTCAGCCACAACGGTAGCAAAAAAACTGCCGAGAGCAGACAGAAATGCCACAACGGCGTCACCTGCAAGCCGGCCATGGCGCTGCCCAGCAAGGCACCGCTGAATGTGCCGAGACAAAACCACGCGTGCAGCATCGACATGATCGAGCGTCCCGCGACCCGTTCGACTTCCGCGCCGATGGCATTGATGGCGACATCGAAGCAGCTGGCGGCCGACCCCATGACGAACATGGCCAGCATCAGCCATCCCATCTGCGGTGCCAGTGCCAGGCAGGGCAGCGCGATCAGCAAGGCGATGCCGGACCAGAGCGCGGCATGGCGTGCACCGTGGCGCGCCAGCAGCCAGGCTGCCAGCGGAAACGACAGGACCGCGCCCACGCCGCTGCACAACAGGACCAGCCCGAGTTCGGCGGCGCCGAGCTGCAGCGCATCGCGCAATGGCGGAATACGCGCTGCCCAGGTGGCGAAGACAGCACCGAGCAGGATGAACAGGATGGGCAGAGCGACGCGGGCAGGCAGCAATGAGGGTTGCAACGGGAGTGATGCGGAGGATTCCATGACGTGGCTAGAAACGATGACGACCTGCATTATGCAACAGCGTCGTCATGCCACCTTGCTGGCTTGCTGAATCAGTGCGGTGATGCCTCAGTCGAATCGGATGTCAGTGCGACGACGGCGCGCCGCAAAGCACAGCAAACCGAGACCGCAAACCATCATTGCCCAGGTTTCGTTTTCGGGCACGGCCGGGATGGCCGCGACGGTCGAGACAGTCATGCCGGCGAGGTAGAACTGATCACCTTTGTTCTTCGTATTGTCAAAGGCGAACGTGAATTCGGTGCCGGTGTATTGCTGAGTGCCGAGCTTGGGCGTGCCTGCCAGCTTTAGCGGGGTGCCGTTTAGCAGGAAGTAGGAGTGGTCTTCGAAATTGGTGGTGTTGTGGCCGTCCGAGCGCAGCGAAATACCGCTGAGCGTGACTGCTTTCGAAAAAGTCAGTTTCAGCGTTTCACCGGCGGTGATATTGTCGTCGCTGGTGTCGCCCTTCTTGTGATAGACGCCCAGGCCGGCACCGATCTTGTTTTGTGCGCTGTAGCCGTTCTCGTGATCCTGGACCACTGTCGCGGCGGTGCCGAGTACGCCATTGGTGAAGCTTTTGTTGTAATAACCGGTGGCGGTGGCGGTGATGCCATTGACGGTGTATTTCAGGTCGCCACCGAGCTTGCTGCTGTGATCGATGTTCGAGCTGCACAGGTCACCGCCGGTGCAGGTCCAGTACCCGACACCGAGAGTTTCGGACGGGAGGAAACTGCCTGCACTGCCGTTGGCCTTGAGATTGGAAAAGTCATAGGTGGCGGTCGTCGCCGAAGCGAAGGCCGTGGCGGAGACTAGCGCCAGAAGCACAATAAATTGAGCTGTTTTCATGATGTTCGCTTTCGGTATAGGCGCAAGAGAGTTTGAGCGCGTGATCCGTGAGCGGGCGATCAGGCTGACAAACTGTATCGGTGATCGGGCAAAATTGCCTGATCGACCATGTTGTGGATAATACAACTACAGCAGAAAATCACCACGCAAATATGGATTATTTAACAATGGTTCATACATTGGGCGGAACGGTGCTGTTTATAGTGCCGTACCGCAATCCTTACAGAACTGCGCGTCGGTTTGATGGCCATCACTCCGGCAGGTGGCGCAGCGGCGTGGCAGGGGCCGTGTTGAAAAATGCTGGGCAGTCAGTTCCGAGCTGATGATCCCGGTTGGTACCGCCAGGATGCCCCAGCCCAGCAGCATCATCACCGAGGCCAGCGCACGGCCGGCATCGGTTTTTGGCGTGATATCGCCAAAGCCGACGGTGGTTACCGTCGAGATCGCCCAGTAGACCGACGTCGGGATGCTGGTAAAACCGTTTTCTGCACCTTCGATGACGTACATCGCGGTACCCATCAGTATGACGATCATCAGGACGCAGGTCAGGAAGATCAGGATTTTGCGTCGGCTGGCTCTTAATGCCTGGCCGAGCAGCTGGTATTCCCTGATGTAAGCGACCAGCTTGAGGATGCGAAAAATACGTAGGAGACGCAGGATGCGGATATCGAGAAAAGCATGCGCGCCCGGAAAAAACAGCGCCAGAAAAGACGGCACGACCGACAGCAGATCGATGATGCCAAAAAAGCTGTGCGCATAGCGCACCGGACGCCGCACGCAGGACAGCCGGGCCAGATATTCGAGCAAGAACACCAGCGTGAAAAACCATTCGAGGATATTGAGCACGGTGCCGTAGCGCTCGGTCATGACGGCGACGCTGTCGAGTGCCACCACGCCGATGCTCAGCACGATGGCACCGAGCAGCAGCAGATCGAAACGCTTGCCGGCAACCGTGTCGGATTCAAAGATGATGGTGTAGAGACGCCGCCGCCAGCCTGCTTCGGGAATGCCGAAGTCGAGCGCCTGCGGCATCCGCCCGGCGGTTATTTTTGCTGCTTTGGACATGGGGAAGTGGACTTTCGGGAAACGGGAAAATGCCGGTGGCCAGCCCGGACGATCCGGGTTGGCCACGCAGCGGTATTACGTGGTCAGCGGCTTGTAGCGGATGCGTTTCGGCTTGGCACCTTCTTCGCCGAGGCGCTTGCGCTTGTCGGCTTCGTATTCCTGATAATTGCCATCGAAGAACGCGACTTGCGAATTGCCTTCAAAGGCCAGGATGTGCGTGGCGATACGGTCCAGGAACCAGCGATCATGCGAGATCACCATGACGCTGCCGGCGAATTCGAGCAGTGCGTCTTCGAGCGCACGCAGGGTTTCGACGTCGAGATCGTTGGACGGTTCATCGAGCAGCAGCACGTTGCCGCCCTTGAGCAACGTCTTGGCCAGATGCAACCGGCCACGTTCGCCACCGGACAAGGTGCCGATCATTTTTTGCTGGTCGCCGCCCTTGAAGTTGAAGCGTCCCAGATAGGCCCGCGACGGCATTTCAAAGCGACCGACGGTGAGGATGTCGGCACCGCCGGTGACATCTTCAAACACGGTCTTGTTGTCCGACAGTGAATCGCGTGACTGGTCGACCATTGAGATACGCGCGGTCTGGCCGATCGCCACGTCGCCGCTGTCGGGTTTTTCCAGGCCCATGATCATCTTGAACAGCGTGGATTTACCGGCCCCGTTCGGACCGATGATGCCGACAATCGCACCGGCCGGAATGGTGAAGCTGAGGTCATCAATGAGCAGGCGGTCGCCAAAGGCCTTGGTGACGTGCTTGAATTCGATGACGTCGTTGCCGAGGCGCTCGGCCACCGGTATGAAAATCTCGCTGGTCTCGTTGCGCTTCTGGTATTCGTGCTCGGACAATTCGTTGAAGCGTGCCAGGCGGGCCTTGCTCTTGGCTTGCCGGCCTTTCGGATTTTGCCGGACCCATTCGAGTTCCTGGTTCATCGTTTTCTGGCGCGATGATTCGGTGGCTTCTTCCTGTTTCAGACGGTTGGTTTTCTGTTCCAGCCAGGAGCTGTAATTACCTTTCCACGGAATGCCGTGGCCACGATCGAGTTCGAGAATCCATTCGGCGGCATTGTCGAGGAAGTAGCGATCATGGGTGATGGCGACGACGGTGCCAGGAAAGCGCTGCAGGAATTGTTCGAGCCAGTCGACCGATTCGGCATCCAGATGGTTGGTCGGTTCATCGAGCAGCAGCATGTCGGGTTTCGACAGCAGCAAGCGACACAGCGCGACGCGGCGTTTTTCCCCCCCCGACAGCACGCCGATTTTGGCGTCCCATGGTGGCAGGCGCAAGGCATCGGCAGCCATCTCCAGTTGCTGTTCGGGATTGTCGCCGGCCGAGGTCGAGATGATCGCTTCAAGCCGGCCCTGTTCGGCGGCGAGCGCATCAAAGTCGGCGTCTTCATCGGCATACGCGGCATAGACGGCATCGAGCTTGGCCTTGGCTTCAAAGACTTCGCCGAGGCCGCTTTCGACGGCCTGGCGCACAGTTTGTTCGGGGTCGAGCAACGGCTCTTGCGGCAGGTAGCCGATGTTCAGGCCCGGCATGGGCACCGCATCACCGATGATGTCCTTGTCGATGCCGGCCATGATTTTGAGTAGCGTCGATTTGCCTGAACCATTCAGGCCGAGCACACCGATCTTGGCACCCGGAAAAAAGGACAGCGAAATATCTTTCAGGATCTGGCGCTTCGGCGGGACGATTTTGCCCACCTTGTTCATCGTGTAGACGTAATTGGCCATAGTTGGTCTCAGTTGGAATGGATAGGAAGGAATCAGGATACCCGATGGGGCGAGGGCGGGCTAGCGCAGGTAGGCGAGCCGCTCTTTCTTCGCTCTTTCTCTGCTCTTTCTGATTTCTTTGTAACGCACTATGTCCCACGATCGCCGTGCCACCCGGCGCTACAAATTCCGCTGTCCGATCGGTGCCGGGTTGGTGATAATCAGCGCATGGAAAATCCGACACAAATTCTCGTCGTCGACGACGACCGCGACATCCGCACGCTGCTGGCCGATTACCTCGATGGCAATGGCTTTCGCACTTTTACTGCCAGCAACGGTGCCGAGATGCGCAAGATGCTCGATACCGCCCGCATCGACCTGGTTGTCCTCGATCTGACCTTGCCGGGCGAAGATGGTCTGACGCTGTGCCGCAATCTGCGGGCGCAATCGAGCCTGCCAGTGATCATGCTGACGGCGCGTGGCGAACCGCTGGACCGCATCCTCGGTCTGGAAATGGGTGCCGATGATTACCTCGCCAAGCCGTTCGAGCCGCGTGAACTGTTCGCACGCATTCGCAGCGTGCTGCGCCGGACCAATGCGCTGCCACCCAACATGGCCTTGAGCGAAGCGCACAGCATGCTGTTCGATACCTGGCGACTCGACCTGATGGCGCGTCATCTGGTGATGGAAGATGGCACCGTGGTGGCGCTGTCGGGTGCCGAGTTCAGGTTGCTCAAGGTATTTCTGGAGCATCCGAACCGGGTACTTAATCGCGACCAGTTGCTTGAACTGACCCGTGGTCGCGATGCTGATCCGTTTGACCGCTCGGTCGATATCCAGATCAGCCGCTTGCGGCAAAAACTCGGTGATGATGCCCGCACGCCGCGCATCATCAAGACCGTACGCAACGAGGGCTATGTCTTGTCGGCGACGGTGTCGATCGAGAGCCGGCATTGAAAAATTTCCTGGGCTCGATTGCCAACCGGGTCTTCGTGATCCTGCTGGCCGGGATTCTGGTGGCGACTGGCGTGACGGCATTACTGGCCCAGCGTGAGCGCGATGGGGCAATGAACCAGATGCGTCTCAATCACAGTGCCGAGCGGGTGGTCCAGCTGGTGGTGGCGCTCGATCAGGCGGCACCGGAGGTGCGTCCGGTGATCCTCCAGACCGCGGCCAATTTCGGGGTTGCTGCCGGCATGGTTGACGACCTTGAAGCGCTAGGCGGCAGCGAAGGCGCGCTGGTCGATTTGCTCAAGTCGCGCCTCGGTGCGCAGCGTCAGATCATGTTGAAGCAGCAGACCGGTTGCCAGCCACGACTGGCGCGCCTGCCGCGTTTCGAGCGCGCCAATCCGGGTGACTGTCAGGTCGTGCTGATCGGTCTGAGCGATGGCCATTTGCTGCGCGTGCAACTGCATCCGGGTGGCGCGACGGGGGCCGGCAAGGAAAAGCCACCAATCGGTTTGCCGAGCGCCTATCTGGCGCTGTTCCTGGCGCTCATCGGCTTGCTGGCCTGGCTGGTGGCACGCATGACGGCGCGTCCGATCCGCCAGCTTGCGCAGGCCGCCGGCGCGCTCGGCAGCGACCTCGACCGGGCCCCCTTGCCGGAAACTGGTCCGACCGAAATCCGTCAGGCTGCCAGTGCTTTCAACGCGATGCAGGCGCGGATTCGGCGTCAGGTCCAGCACCGCACGCATATGCTGGCGGCGATCACGCACGACTTGCAAACACCACTGACGCGCTTGCGCTTGCGCCTCGAAAAAGTCGGTGACGACGAACTGCGCACCAAGCTCATCGATGACCTCGGCGTGATGCAGTCGATGGTGCGCGAAGGGCTGGAGCTGGCGCGCAGCATGGATTCGCAGGAGCTGCTGCAACGTCTCGACCTCGACTCGCTGATCGATAGCGTGTGTGCCGACGCCACCGATGCGGGCCAGGATGTCGAGTTGTCCGGTCCGTCCGGTGTGCGGCTGATGGCGCAGCCGAATGCGTTGCGGCGCTGCCTGACCAACCTGCTCGACAACGCCATCAAGTACGGACGGCTGGCGCGGGTCACGGTCGTGCGCGAGTCGGAGCGGGTCGTGATCCGTATTCGGGACGCCGGACCGGGCTTGCCGCCGGATCAGCTCGAAGCCGTGTTTGATCCGTTCTTTCGGCTAGAGACGTCGCGTTCGCGCGACACCGGCGGCACCGGGCTGGGATTGACGATCGCCCGCAATATCGCCGAAGCCCACGGCGGCACGCTGCATCTCCACAATCTGGCAGAAGGCGGGCTGGAGGCGGTGCTGGCCTTGCCTGCGCGGCAGGTCACTGGCACACGCACACGCAGCGCCTGAGTCGGTCTCCTCGGATGAGGCGCGCGCGGGCTGCTGGCGTGGCTAGTTATCGAAAAAGAATTCGACGTGGTCGTTGATGACTTCGGAATGTAATTGGCCACGCCGGACCAGTTCGTCATAAAAGCAGACCTGGTTGCGCCCGTTCGACTTGCCGTAATACAGCGCCTGATCGGCATGGCCGAGGATCACCACCGGCGTGGAGCTATTGATGCTGACAAAGCCGATGCTCACGGTGATGGTGCCGAGCTGCGGGAAATAATGTTCTTCGATGTTGGCGCGCAGCCGCTCGAACGCGCTGCTGGCATCATTGAGCGATACCGAGCGCAGCAGGATGACGAATTCCTCACCACCGAAACGGAACACCAGGTCCTGGGTGCGAAATGACGAGCGCAACAGGTTAGCTACCAGGATCAGGACTTCATCGCCGTACAGATGGCCGAACTGGTCATTGACCCGTTTGAAATGATCGATGTCGACCACCGCCAGCCACTGGCCCTCGACGTCGTTCGGATGGCGCCGGTCGACGTTCGGCAGCGCATGACTGTCCGGGACGGTTTGGCTGCTCGCCATGCGCGAAAATTTTTCGTCGAAGGTGCGGCGGTTGAGCAGACCCGTCAACGAATCGCGCTCGCTGTAATCGAGCAAATTCTGATAATTGCGGTAGACGCTCAGGATGCCTTCCATCACGTGCAGTGCAGCGGGAGCGACCGTGGTGGTGCCGGTAATTTGCAGGCAGGCGGTGGCGATATCGTTTTGCCAGATCGGTACCCACAGGATGGTTTCGCCATCGGAGCCGATTTCTTCGACCCGGCCACCCTGGTGCGCAATACACTCGAGCAATACCGGATAGTGCGTCAACGGCGTGTCATTGCGATGGTCGGCGGTGCTCTCGTCAATGGTCGTCACTGTGCCGTTCGTGATCCAGGCGCGTGCTCGCACCAATGCCTCGTCACCGGTCCGAAAAATATCCATCATCCGCACCTGGCTGGCCCCGACCATCTCCTGCAATGCTGAAATGATCGCCACATCGAGCAGGTTATGGTCGCGCTGCCCGGTCAATTCAACCATGTGCCGCAACAGCGATTCCATCATCGTTGGCTGTGCGGGCGTCACGTCGGGACAATCGACGCGGATGCGAACACGGCGTCATGGCAAGGCAATGGAGTCATGGTGTGCAGCAAAGTGTGGTGTGGGCCAAATGGCAGCGGTCATTCTAGCTGAATCCTTGTGCCAGAAATCTCTCAAATCCCTGTGACTTTCGGTGGCGTGACCGATCGCCGTACCGACGCATCGGGCAGACGGGATGGTTAAGATGCACCTTGCTCGTCGCAGCCAAAAAATGGGCATAATCATGGATGTTTCATCAAGGCAATATTTAGGGCGGAAAGCATGAGAGTTCACGGAAAAAAAGTACGCCATCCAGGGTGTCATGTGCTGCTGGCCGCCACGCTGCTGGGCAGCACGGCGATCGCAGCGGCCGGTTCGCTGCTGCCTGATCAGGCCAGGTTGCTGGCGCTGGGCGGTGCCAGTCAGATCGAGGGGGCCGGTGGCGGTGGCCTGACGCCCTGGGCGCTCATTACCGGTTACGGTTCGCGCGATAGTTATGGCGGCAATATTCATTACACCGGCGTGCGCACGCAGGATTACACGATCGATTCGACCGGCGTGGCGTTCGGTTTTGCTGACCGCGTTGAAATCTCGCTGGCCAGCCAGAAGCTGCAAGGCAGCCGGGCACCGCTGGCGCAATTGGCGATCACGCAGGAGATTGTCGGTCTCAAGGTCAGGCTTGCTGGCGATGCACTGGTGGATCAGGACCGGCTGATGCCGCAGATTGCGCTGGGTATTCAGTACAAGCGCAACCGGGGCGTGCGCGGCCTCGATGCGCTCGGCGTCACCAGCGTGACGCAACTCGGCGCGCGCAGCGATCACGGTATCGACTACACGCTGTCGGCAACCAAGCTGATGCTCGATCAGAGCCTGCTGCTCAACGCGACCGCGCGTGCGACCAAGGCCAATCAGTTCGGCTTGCTCGGTTTCGGCGGCGACCTGCATGACCGCTACCAGCCGATGCTCGAAACCTCCGTGGCCTACCTGATCAACCGACAGCTGGTAACCGGTGTCGAATACCGGATGAAGCCGCGTAACCTGTCGGTGGATCACGAAAAAGGCGCGGCCGATGTGTTTGTCGGCTATTTTCTGAACCGGAATTTTTCCGTACTGCTAGGCTGGGTGACGCTCGGTGATGTCACTATCTTCAATCCGCGCCGCCAGAACGGCGCTTATCTGTCTTTGCAAGGAGGTTTCTGATGAAACGGTTTGCCATGTTGTGCCTGCTGCTGGCACTCGGATCACCGGCGCTGGCTGCCGATGAGGTCTACCAGGGACTGGGCCAGCAACCGGGAATCGACCAGGTAGTCGAGACGTTCGTGACGCTGCTGCAAGCCGATCATCGGGTTGGCCACAGCTTTGTTGAAGCGGATCTGCCGCATCTCAAGGAAAAGCTGGCCGAGCAATTCTGCGTGCTCGCCGGTGGTCCTTGCCGCTACACCGGCAAGGAAATGGCCACCATCCATGACGGACTTAATATCACGGTGGCGCAGTTTTACGCACTGGTTGAAGACTTGCAGATCGCGATGGAACGACATGGCATCGCCTCCCGCGTCCAGAACAAATTGCTGGCCGGGCTGGCACCCATGCAACGCGACGTGGTGACGCGATGAGCGCCGGCACAGTAACCATTACGCTGGCCGATTACGCTGATCCGGCTGATGCGCGCGACGTGCTGGAGGTGCTCGATGCATATGCACGCGATCCGTTCGGCGGTGCCGAAGCGCTCGCTGATCATGTCCGGCGTGACCTGATTGCTGCGCTGGCCGCACGGGCCGGTGCTTTCAGTGTCCTGGCCAGAGTCGACGGTGTCGCCGTCGGTCTGGCCAATTGTTTCGAGGGATTTTCGACCTTCAGCTGTGCGCCGCTGATCAACATCCACGACATGATGGTGCTGGCACCATATCGAGGGCAACGACTGGCGCAGCAACTGATGCAGCGGGTCGAGCAGGTCGCGCTGGAGCGCGGCTGCTGCAAGATCACCCTCGAAGTACTGCAGGGTAATCAGCATGCGCAGTTGGTCTATCGCAAGATGGGCTATGCCGGCTACCAGCTCGATGCCGAATATGGTGATGCGCTGATGTGGCAGAAAAAACTCTAGGAGTCTGTCGGACTTAGGGAATCGAAGCGAAAAAATAGCTGGGCGAGGACAGATTTTGCCGATTTCGCAGTGCCAATAGCGAGCTATTGGCCAAGAAAGCGGTGAAATATGGACCGTCCAGGTATTTTTGCAGCCGATTCTCCCTAAGTCCGACAGGCTCCTAGGAGCCTGCCGCACGCAGCATGTCGACATGCCAGATATCGTCTTCTAGATAGGCTGCCGAACAGGTCACGAAGCCAAAGCGCGCATAAAACGGTTCCAGCCGTTGTTGAGCGGCCAGCCGGATCGCCTGACCCGGATAGACCTGCAGCGTGCGCGCCAGTCCCTGTGCAAACAACTCCCGGCCCAGCCCGGTGCCACGGACCGAGGCAGCGCTGACGACTCGCCCGATCGCGGCTTCCGGGTACTTGACACCCGGCGGCACGCAGCGCAAATAGGCCACCAGCGCCGGCTTGCCATCGCGCACCTGCCAGCCCAGCAAATGCCATGACGCCTGGTCGATACCGTCGATATCCTGGAACAGGCACGCCTGCTCGACAATAAAAACGTCCTGGCGCAACGCCAGCAGCGCGTACAGGTGGTGAACGCCGAGCTGGTCGAAAGTCGACCATTGCCATTCGGTGGCGAGATGTTCCGGGAGTGTCATGGTTAGTGTGCCTGTTGCTGCGTGAGGAGGGGCCGATGGTCGCATGTTTATTGATCAATGCGGCGGCGTTCTCGTCACGCCTTGCCCTTTAACCGTAACGCATTCGTGATCACCGACACCGAACTGAGCGCCATCGCTGCACTGGCCACCATCGGACTGAGCAGTAGCCCGAACCACGGATACAGCACGCCGGCAGCTAGCGGAATACCGAGCAGGTTGTAGCCGAACGCGAACACCAGGTTCTGGCGAATATTGCGCATCGTTGCGCGACTGAGCAGACGCGCTTCGGCGATGCCGGACAGGTCGCCTTTGACCAGCACGATGCGCGCACTTTGCATCGCCACTTCGGTGCCGGTACCCATCGCAATGCCGACGTCGGCTTGTGCCAGCGCCGGCGCGTCATTGATGCCGTCGCCAGCCATCGCGACAATCGCGCCGTCGGCCTGCAGTCGCTGGACGTGGCGGTATTTATCTTCGGGCATGACTTCGGCATGGACTTCGGTAATCCCGAGATGGGCGGCGACGGCGTTGGCCGTGGCCGGATTGTCGCCTGTCAGCAGCACGATGCGCAGACCGGCGGCCTGCAGTGCAGCGATCGCCGGTGCGGCAGTCGGCTTGACCGGATCGGTCACGCTGACCAGTCCGGCAAACTGGCCGTCGACCGCCAGCAGCATCACCGTATGCGCCTTCTCCTGCAGCTCCTTGATGCGGGCTTGCAGTGGCGCGGTATCGGCGTGTTCCTGTGCCATCAGTGCCGCATTGCCGATGGCGACGCGCTGCCCATCGACTTGCCCGCGAATACCCAGGCCGGTCAGCGATTCAAAGTCGGTGGCGCTGCCGACGCTGACCTTGCGCTGCGCCGCTTCATCGACGATGGCCTGCGCCAGCGGATGCTCGCTGTGCGCTTCGAGCGCGGCGGCCAGCGCCAGGACCTGTTCGTCGCGGTAGCCTTCGGCGGCGGCAACGACTTGCGCACGCGGCCGGCCTTCGGTCAGCGTGCCGGTCTTGTCGATGACCAGCGTGGTGACTTTTTCCATCAGTTCCAGCGCCTCGGCATCCTTGATCAGCACGCCTTGCTGCGCACCACGCCCGATCCCGACCATGATCGAGATCGGCGTCGCCAGCCCGAGCGCACACGGGCACGCAATGATCAGCACCGAAACGGCCGCGACCAGCGCATGGGCCAGCGACGGCGCAGGGCCGAGCCAGCTCCACAGCGCAAACGTAAGTAGTGACGCCAGCATCACGCCGGGCACGAACCAGCCAGCCACGGTATCGGCCAGTTTCTGGATCGGGGCGCGTGAGCGACTGGCCGTATTGACCAGCGTGATGATGTGCGCCAGCAGCGTATCGGCACCGACTTTTTTAGCGCTGAAAACGAACGAACCGGTTTGATTGACGGTGCCGGCAACGACGCGGCTGCCGACGGTTTTTTCGACCGGCACCGGCTCGCCGCTGATCATCGACTCATCGACATTCGAGTGGCCTTCAAGGACCTCGCCATCGACCGGAATACGCGCACCCGGCTTGACACGCAAGCGATCGCCCGGCACCACCAGATCGAGCGCGACATCTTCTTCGCTGCCATCTTCCCGCAACCGCAAAGCGGTGTCGGGCGTTAGCGCCAGCAGCGCCTTGATCGCGCTGTTGGTGCGCGCACGGGCGCGCAATTCCAGCACCTGACCGACCAGCACCAGTGTCGTGATGCCGGCCGCTGCTTCAAAATACAGCGGGGCCATGCCATCCATCAAAAACGCCGCCGGCAGCATGGCCGGGAACAGCAACGCCATCACGCTAAAGGCAAAGGCGGCACCGGTACCGAGTCCGATCAGGCTGAACATGTTGAGGTTCCAGGTCCGGAACGACGCCACGGCACGCACGAAAAACGGCCAGCCAGCCCACAGCACGACCGGCGTTGCCAGCGCTGCCTGCAACCAGTTGAACAGCATCATGCCGAGGCGCTCATGCAGCGGCGTGCCGAACATCATGTCGCCCATCGTCAGCAACATCAGCGGCACCGTCAGCGCTGCGCTGATCCAGAGCCGGCGTGTCATGTCGTCGAGTTCGGTGGTGTCGTCTTCGGCGCTGGCTTCCAGCGGTTCGAGTGCCATGCCGCACAGCGGGCAGGTGCCGGGACCGACCTGACGGATTTCCAGATGCATCGGGCAGGTGAAAACCGTACCGGCGGGCATCGCCACGGCGGCTTGCGGAGTCAGGTATTTTTGCGGATCAGCCTTGAATTTGGTGACGCAACCCTGGCTGCAAAAATGGTAATCGGTGCCGTCATGGGTGACGGTTTTTTCCGGGTTGGCGACGACCTTCATCCCGCATACCGGATCGGTGTACGGCTTGTCGTCCGCAGCGGGAGCGGGGCTGGCGTGGCTGCTGCAACAGCTGGTAGGAGATTGGTTCATGATGCCTTTCCGAAGAAAAAAATGGGTGGGTCAGTTGCCCGGCGGCGAGTCGGCACTGAGCAGCGCGGCGGCGATCACGGCCAGGATGAGTACCGTGCCTTCAATCCGTAAATTCAGGACAAAGCGTCGTCGCGCGGTGTCCTCATCCGGCCCGTCCAGCAAGGCTGGCATCAGATGCCAGCGGTTGACTGCGCCGAGCGTAACCGCGATGCCAACCAGGATGAGCTTGGCTGACAGTGTCAGGCCCCAGCTGGTCGTGACAAGCTGGCCGACTTCGCTCATCGCACGCCAGGCATTGAAGACGCCGGTTAGCAGGAGGCCGGCGAACGCCAGCAGTGCGCCGCGCGACAGGATGCGGGCATAGCGACGGCAACTGTCAATGTCGGCAGGTGTGGCGGCCGGTCGTGCCAGCACGATCCAGCCCGCCACCAGCACCATGCCGACCCATGCGCTGATGAGCAGCAGATGCAGGCTTTCGCTGGCGACGGACCAGCTCAGATCGCCGTCCATGACCGCATGGCTGACCAGGGCGCGACTGACGGCAAACACCAGCAGCGCACAGGCCATGGCGGCACCTTGCCGGTGGAAACTTTGCAAAACGAGGATGAGCACCAGTGCCGCCAAACCGGCCAGCCAGCAGAGTCCGAAATGCGACTCCGACAGGACCGCGACGATTGCCGGTGCCGCAGAGAGCAAGGGCAGTTCGGTCATCACGGCGACCTGCAACCACAGCACCAGCAAGCTCGCCAGCAGCGTCAGACCAGCGGCAATGCGGGCCGTGCCGTGCGCCTGGCGTGCGGCAGCAATCGCCCATCCCGACGGTTGTCCGGCCAGCCACGATCCGGCCAGCGTGGCACCGACCAGCACGGACAGCGCGAGATTGAGAAGCGCCACCAGGACGATCATTATTTCACCCGGAATGCATAGTCACCTTTGACGCGGTGGCCGTCGCGGGTCAGCGTCGACCAATGTACTTGCCAGGTGCCGGCAGCCAGCACGGGCAGGCCCAGTACCAGCGTGTCCGGCTGGCCCGGTTCGACCTTGGCCGCCGGCGTCGTCAACGCAGTGCCGCGGCCATCGGTCAGCGTGATCTTGCTGAAGCCCGCTTCGAGCGCTTCATTGAACTGCAGGCGAATCTGCGCCGGCGTGGTGTCGAGCACCGCATCGGCGGGGGGGCTGGCTTCTTTCAGGACGGCGTGGGCAAACGCCACCGGGGCCAGTGCGGCAGCGAGGGCGGCAATAATAAAACGAAAGACTGTTCGCTTGAACATGGATAACTCCAAGTGGTTAATGGTGATGCATGCCGGGCATGTCGGGCATGCCGCCGCGTTTGACGTCGAGGGTGCTGGCGTCGGCTGGCGGGGCCTTGGCGGCACTGGCGACCGGCATCGGGCCGGTCCATTCGCGCGCCAGCGTTCCCGGTGGATGCGGATACCAGCCGGGGTCCTTGTAATCGTTGCGCGCCTGACCGGTGCGCACCTTGACAGTCGTAAACATCCCGCCCATTTCGATGCCGCCGAACGGTCCGTCGCCGCCCATCATCGGCAAGGTGTTCTCCGGCAAAGGCATTTGCATGCCTCCCATGGTGCCACCCTTGTCGCCCATCACCATGTAATCCGGCACCAGTGCATTGATCTTTTGCGCGATGCCGCTGTGGTCGACGCCGATCATGGTCGGCACATTGTGGCCCATTGCGTTCATCGTGTGATGCGATTTGTGGCAATGCAGGGCCCAGTCACCCGGATGCTCGGCAATAAATTCGATGGCGCGCATCTGTCCGACGGCAATGTCGGTGGTGACTTCCGGCCAGCGTGCGGTTTTCGGTACCCAGCCACCATCGGTGCCGGTGACTTCAAACGAGTGACCGTGCAGGTGGATCGGATGGTTGGTCATCGTCAGGTTGCCGGCGCGGATGCGAACCCGGTCGCCCTGACGCACGACCAGCGGATCAATGCCGGGAAAGACGCGACTGTTGAAGGTCCACAGATTGAAGTCGAGCATCGTGTTGACTTTGGGGACGCGCGCGCCGGGCGCGATATCGTACGCGTTCAGCAGGAACACGAAGTCGCGGTCAACCTGATGCTGCGACGGGTCTTTCGGATGCGTGATCCAGCTGCCCATCATGCCCATCGCCATCTGCACCATTTCATCGGCATGCGGGTGGTACATGAAGGTACCGGCACGGCGCGCAACGAATTCGTAGACGAAAGTTTTACCCGGCGCGATGCCGGGCTGGGTCAGGCCGGTCACGCCATCCATGCCATTGGGCAGTTCCTGTCCATGCCAGTGAATGCTGGTGTGTTCGGGCAGCTTGTTGGTGACGAAAATGCGCACCCGGTCGCCCTCGACCACTTCGATGGTCGGACCCGGACTCTGGCCGTTGTAACCCCACAGATTGGCTGTCATGCCGGGCGCGATTTCGCGCACCACCGGTTCGGCCACCAGATGGAATTCCTTGACGTTGTCCTTCATGCGCCATGGCAGGGTCCAGCCATTGAGTGTGACGACCGGGTTGTACGGCCGGCCATTCGGTGGCATCAGTGGTGGCATGGTGGCGGCGCTGGCTTGCAGTGGTGCTTCCGGCAAACTGGCGGCACCGGCCCTGGTGACGAGGGCGGCACCGAGCATCGTGGCGACACTGCCCGAGAGGAAGTTGCGACGTGAATTCATTATTTTTCTCCTTCAGTTGCTGACGGGGTACCTGACTGCGTAGCTAACTGCGTAGCCGACTGCAGTCGTCCGCCCAGTGCGGTTTGCAGATCGCTGTCAGCGATCCAGAAATTTTTCAGTGCACCGATGTAATCGTGCGCGGCGCTGGCCTGCTCGCGGGAATCGGCCAGCAGTTCAAAGACGCTGACGAGCATGCCGTTGTAGCGCAGCATGGTTTGGTCGGAAATCCGTTTGCGCAGTGGCATGACCTCGTCGCGGTAATGGCGGGCCTGCTGGTACGCCAGGCGGTAATTGCCGTAGCTTTCACGCGCCTCGCTGCGGGCGATGATGGCGGTATCGGCAAGATGGTGGACCCCTTGCATGTAGGTCGATTCGGCCCGCGCGACGCGTGCGGTGCCCCAGTCGAACAGCGGGATTTCGAGGCTCAGCTCGTAGCCGGTTTCAGGTGGATTGCCACTGGACGCATTGCGCACGCCACCGATTTCAAGCGCATTGACGAAGCGCGTGCTGCGGGTCAGATTGAGCGAGGCGGCGGTGGCTTGCAGCGCCAGTTTTCCCGCCGCAATATCGAGTCGTTCGCGCAGGGCGATCTGGTCGACTTGCTGGATGTCGATGGAGTTGACCGGCAAGTCCGGCAAGCGATCCGGCAGCGTGAAGGCCTCGGCATTGGCGAGCCCGAGCAGACGAACCAGCTTTTCGCGGGTGACCAGAACATCCTTGTCGGCCATGCTCACACGGGTAAGGGCATCGGCATGGAAGCTCTGTTCGCGCGCCATGTCGAGCGCGCTCCAGTTACCGGCTTTGGCCATGCGCGTACCGAGTTCGGCACCGGCTTGGGCGGCGTCACTGACTTGCCGGGCGTAGGTCCGTTGCTGGACGGCGCCGAGTGCATCGTAATAAGCACGGCGCGTGTCGGCCGCAACGTTCAAGGCGGCATCGGCAACTTGCAAGCGGGTCTGTTCAAAGCGACGGCTTTCGATGCGGGTCGCCAGCGGCGCGGTCAGCAAGTTGACCAGGTTGATGGTCAGGCTGCGATCGATCAGTACGTCGCTGCCTTCGTGGGTGCGCTTGAAGCCAAAGCGTGGATTTTGCAGGCGACCAGCCTGTACCAGATCGGCTTCGGCCAGACCAAGGCGCTGATAGGTCGCTTGCAGGCCGCGGTTGTTGAGCAGGGCAACCTGCACGGCGCTGTCAACGGAAAGTGGTGCGCTCAGCAAGGGCGCGATGGCGTCGGCCAGCGCGGCCACGTCGGCTTCGTTACGGACGATGCGCGTGTCCTTGCCGAGTCGGTCGCGGGTGGCCGTGGCAACGGTGTCAAAACCGCCGTCCGGCGAAAAACTGGCGCAACCGCCCAGCATTAGCGTCGCCATGGCAAAAGCAATGGGGTGTTTCATGAAGAACCTCAGGTGTCAGAAAGAGACGGCCTGTCCGCTGTACGGGCAGGGATCAATCGGAATCAGGCAAGGAAGCGTTGCGGCGGGCGTTCGGGATGGGCGGGAATGACTGACGCGAGATGCGGCGTCGACGCCGCGGTGTGGCTGGAAGGAAAATCGAGTAATGGCAGCGCGGTCGGGGTCGATGTCATCATCGCGATGCCGAGACAAAAAGCGGCGCAGGCGCTGCACTTGGCTGCCGAGTGATGGCCGGAGCGGACTGGCTGATCCGGCTGGTCCGGCTGGGCGTCGGACTGCGCTGCCAGCATGGCCGCATGATCGTGCGGCCCGGTGCTCACGCTGTTTGCCAGGGGGGCACACGAGAGCATGGTGGCCGCAGCGAAACCCTGGACGGGAATAGCCAGCAGCATCAGCCAGATCAACACGGTGTGGAAAATCGCTCTCATGCGGCGTAGTGTACCGCAGGTTTTTGCTTGCGGGTTATTCCGTCCGGTGCTGCCATAACAATGCTGTGACCGCTTCGGTTGCCAGCGGCCAGCTGAACAGATATCCCTGCATGTGGTCGCAACCGAGTTGTTGCAGCACGCCGAGCTGGGCCTGGGTTTCGACACCTTCGGCAACGACCTTCAGTTTCAGGTGGTGGCCCAAGGTGATTACGGTGGCCGCGATGACCGCGTCGTCACCCTGACCGATGCCGCTGACGAACGAGCGATCGATCTTGATCGTATCGAGCGGAAAACGTTTCAGGTAAGCCAGGTTCGAATAGCCCGTGCCGAAGTCATCGAGCGACAGGCGCGCGCCGAGTTGCTTGAGGGCCTCCATCGTGGCGATCAATGCTTCCGTGTTCGCTATCACGATGCCCTCGGTCACCTCCAGTTCAAGATACTTCCCGTCCATGCCGGTTTCCTGCAGCACGTCGCGCACCAGCGCCGCGACATCGTTGTGCTTGAACTGCCGCGCCGACAAGTTGACGGCCATCACGATGGGGGCGATGCCGGCAAGCTGCCACGCCTTGTTCTGGGCGCAGGCGACGCGCAGCACCCAGGCACCAATCGGGATGATGAGCCCGGTTTCTTCGGCAATCGGTATGAACTGTGCCGGCGAGATCAACCCCATCTCGGGATGCTGCCAGCGCAGCAAGGCTTCGACTCCGATGATGCGACCACTGGCCATGTCGACCTGCGGCTGGTAATGCAGGGACAGTTCCTGGCGTTCCAGCGCCTTGCGCAAACCGTTTTCAAGGCGCGCATGGGCACTGATCAGTGCGGTCATGTGCGGGGTAAAAAACTGATGGCTGTTACGACCAAGTTCCTTGGCGCGATACATCGCGGTATCGGCGCTGGAGATCAGCACGTCGGCGGTATTGCCATCGACCGGATAGAGCGTGATACCGATGCTGGGCGTGACGAAAATTTCAGCACCACCGAGCAGGAATGGTGTGGACAGGGCGTGCGTGATCTTGGCCGCCAGCATGGCGGCATCCTGTTGGGACGCGACATCGGGCAAGAACACGCCAAACTCGTCGCCGCCGAGGCGGCCAACCGTGTCATTGGCGCGCAGGCTGTCGACAATGCGTCGGCTGGCTTGCTGCAGCAAGGTGTCGCCAGCGGCATGGCCAAGCGTATCGTTGACGCTCTTGAAATGATCGAGATCGATGAACATCACGCCGACGATCCAGTTGCTGCGTTCGGCTTGCAGCAAGACCCGTTTCAGGCGGTCATAAAACAGGACCCGGTTAGGCAATCCGGTCAGGCTGTCGTAGTGCGCCAGATAGGCCAGGTGTTTTTGTGCATGCTTGCCTTTGGTGATGTTTTCGTGGGCGACCACGACGCGTATCGGCCCGTCTTGCGGAAAGCGCGTCAGCCTGGCAACGAACCAGCTGGGCTGGCCTGGTGTACCGCAGCGATATTCATGCTGGAATTCTTCCAGCGTGCCGGCCAGTACTGCGCGCATGCCTTGCGCCAGCAGGCCCGCATCCTCAACGCCGTTCATCGCAGCGGCATCGCAGACGCTCAGATAGTTATAGCCGGTCCAGTCGATCGGGGTCGGGCCGGCATTCTTTTCGGCATAGCTGCGCCACGCCGTATTGACTGCCAGTAGCTGGCCCGTTTCGTCGACGACACAGATATGTTCGGACAAGGCATCGAGCGTGGCTTTGCCGAAGCGTTCCGATTCGCGTAGCGCCTGTTCCATTTTCTTGCGTTGGCTGATGTCCTCGATGAGCGCCAGTACGTGGGCAGGCTGAGCGCGCACGCCGCGCGCCAGCGAGAGCGTGACACTGGTCCAGAGTAACGAGGCGTCATGACGCCAGAAGCGCAGGTCGAAAGAAGGCGTGCTTGTCACCTCGCCGGCGAGCAAGGTGGCGATGGCGCGGTGCATCTGGAGGCTGTCTTCGCCGGCGACCAAGCTGGTGAGTTGCCGGCCCAGCAAAGGTGTCTCGGCAGTCCTTTGCAACATCGCGCCAAAATACGGATTGATCAGCGTGATGGTGCCATCCAGCGTGGTGTGGACGATGCCCACCGGTGCCAGATCAAAGGTGTTGCGATAACGCAGGTCACTCTCGGTTTGCAGGTCTTCGGAATGCTGGCGCAGGCGCAGGAAGGCTTCGAGTCGCGCCAGCAAGTCGTCTTTCTTGAGTGGCAGACGCAGCACATCGTCAAAGCCGGCGCGCAGCCAGCCGGTGGCGCGCTGGTTACCGGCCAGCGTCATCAGGAGTGGAAAATACAGTGGCTGCAGCTGTCGCTTGAGCGCGAGCAAGGCACGGCCGTGCTGGCGTGCGGCGTGCTCATCGGTGATGCACATTGCCGCACCGATGTCGGTGACGGTCAGGTCGTCGGCCTGCAGGATCTGCACCTGATACCCGGTCTGTTGCAGAAATTCGGCCAGCAAGCGGCGATCGACCGGATCAGCGATGAGCAGGCAGATCGATACCAAGTCAGGTGAGCGGTTCATCGCCTAGTCCGCCAGCTTGAAAGCGGGCACACCGGTCAGGATGCCTTGCAGATGCTGCAGCTTTTCGCTGATTTCGATACCGGAGGCACTGACTTTCATCTGGCGTAGTTCAGGCTGGAAATTGCCGACACGTTTTTTCAGGCAACCGACAATCTTGATGACCTGGCCCGCATATTCGGCATAGCGCAACAGCACGATGTTGTCGGCCAGATGGCTGACGCCGAGGTCGGTGGCTTTCAGGCTGGTGCTGGTGATGTGTTCGACTTCATTGATCAGCAGCGTTGACACGCCGTTGCGCGATAGGTAGCTGACCATGTTGTGGATGTGCGCTTGCGGCTTGCCGAATTCTTCCATCGCAAATTGGTAGCCGCGCAAGCTGTCGATCATCACCATCGTGCAGCCATCGATTTCGACGGCGTCGCGGATGGCGGCCAGGAATTCATCGGGATAGAGTTCGATCGGATTGATGCGCACGATTTTCAGTGCGCCGGAGGCGACCACGTCATCGATCGGTGCGCCGATGCCGCGGCTGCGCGCCATGATGAAGCTGGCCGGTTCTTCAAAGGTGAACAGGACGGCGCGGTGGCTGCGGGCATGGTGCGCCAGGAACTGCGTGCCGAGCGTGCTCTTGCCGGTGCCGGTCGGGCCGGTCAGCAGCGTGGTGGTGCCGGACTCGAGACCGCCACCGAGCAACTGGTCCAGTTCGGCAATCCCCGATGACATCATCTGGTCGCCCGGATTGAGCGTGCCGGTATGTTCGATCCGATGCGGAAAGACATGCATGCCGTTGCCGGTGATGCGCATTGGATGGCGGCCCGACATGAATCCCGAGCCGCGCAGCTTTTCGACTTCAAGACTGCGCAGGCCGATGCCCAGCCCGGCCGAAATATCCTTGCTCAGGCGGATCACGCCATCAACGGCCAGCGCAACCGAAGTGTCGCGCACCATCTCGGTCGGATCAAAGGCCAGTAGCGAGGTCGTGCCAATGCCATTGAGGAAGTTCACCAGCGCCAGGATATTTTTACGAAACTGGAGTTCGTCGGTCGCCAGATAGCGCAGTTGCGTCACCGAATCGATGACCAGGCGATCAGGCCGGGCACTGCGCACGGCCTGATAAATCGATTTCCAGATCGGCGTACTTTCGACTTCACTAGGCGGAAAAATATGATACTCGCCCGCATCGTCGCCAAGCTCGCTGCCGCTGGGGGACAGATCAACGATCTCGATGTGGTCGAGCTGCCAGTCAAAACTGGCGACATTGCGAGTGATTTCGGGACCGGGTTCGCACAGCGTGATATACAGGCATTTTTCATGGCGCTGCAAACCGGCGCGCAACCATTGCAGCGAGAAGATGGTCTTGCCGGCACCGGCCGACCCGCCAATCAGGTAACAGCGCCCGGCGATCAATCCGCCATCGAGAATTTCGTCGCAGCCCGGTACGCCGGTGGACATGCGGGAAGGGCGTTGTTGCTCGCTCATTGCTGGCTCATGGGACGGGACTTTCTCAGTCAATTGTTACCTTACTTTAGGACGACTGAGTGTAGTCACTAATGGTTGCAGGCGCCAGAATTGAATGTCTTTTAAGAAATATAATTTCCGGCACACGCTGGCGGCAGCAAGCCAGGCAGCCACCTCATGACGATGCGGCTACATCGACGGGGTGCGCACCCGGTCGTTCCTTGCCAAGGGCGTGATCTATCCTGCCAGTAAAAACTATTGATGCATCGGTAATAATTACTGACTGTATGGTACGAATCCCGCCAGAATACCGGTTGCCTGCAACCGGATCACCGCTACCACTGCAGCAGGTGTAACCAGTCGCTTTAACTCGGAGTACTTGCATGACTTCCACTAACGCACTGCCTTTCCCTTACAGCGTCAAACGCCATGGCACAACGCTTGCCAATTGTGATGTCGAGCCGGTGAGTACGCCGGGATGTATCCAGAGTCATGGCATGTTGCTGGTAGCGCATCCGGTCGCACTGATCGTGACGCAGGTCAGCGACAACTGCGCACAATGGATCGCCTGTGGCGTTGATGAGGTACTGGGTAAGCCGCTGGCGACTATCCTTGGAGAGGCGGCGACGCAGCGCATCAGCGCGCTCATTGCGGGTCAGACGCTGGAGGGGAACCCGACATATATATCGACCCTGCGCGTGGCGGGCATGCCGGACGACGCAGAGGCGCTCGACATCAGCGTGCATCTGGCAGGCGGTCTGCTCATTGTGGAGCTGGAACCGACTGGCCGTGAACACCTTGGGTCGGTCTCGGAACGTGACTATTATTCACGCGTCAAGACCACTATGGCGCGCTTGCGTGCCAGTCCGACACTGGCGACGTTCTGCCAGGCCATCGCCGAAGAATTGCGGACCACCACCGGACTCGATCGCGCGATGGTGTACCGGTTTCACGCCGATGATTCCGGTGAGGTCGTGGCCGACGCGCATGCGCCGGACTTGCATTCGTGGTTTGGGCTGCGTTTTCCGGCCAGCGATTTTCCAAAGCCTGCCCGTGAGATTTTCAAGCGCATCGGTGTTCGTCCGCTGCCGGATGCGCGCGGCGCATTGTGCGAACTGGTGCCGCTGCTTGATCCGGCTTCCGGCGCACCACTCGACATGACCTATTGCGCATTGCGCGGCGCGTCGGTGATGTACACCGAATATCTGAACAACATGGGTGTGGCCGCCACGCTGACGATGCCGCTTATGCGCGATGGTGCGCTGTGGGGACTGATCATCTGCCATCACTACACGGCCACGGTGATGCCGTATCACCAGCGCGCCGCCGCCGAGTTCATCGGCCAGGTGGCGTCGCTCGAAATCGACAGCGTCGAAGCGCGCGAAAACGTGCAGTACCAGCACCGGATTGACGAGGTTCACCACAGCGTCATGGCGCATGCGGCTGTTCGCAGCGACATGGTGGCGCTGATCGAGGCGTCCGATACCCCGGAGCGATCCGATCTGCTCGATGGCATCGAGGCCGATGGTGTCGCGCTGCTCCATCGCGATCAATGGTTGATGCTCGGGCAGACACCGTCCGTGCCGCAGCTGCGCTTGCTGGCAGTCTGGGTGCGCCAGCAACTTCTCCGTGATGGCCGTGACCGATATCTGGTCGCCTCCGATGCGTTAGGCAGTTTGTTTGCCCCGGCGGCATCCTATGCCGACAAGGCCAGCGGGTTATTGGCCATTGCGATGTCGCGCTCGTCGCAGGGCGAGCTGTTGCTGTGGTTCCGGTCGGAGCAGAAGCAGGTCTTCAACTGGAGTGGCAACCCGTACGACAAGCCAATGGGGACGGGACCACATGGTGCGCACCTGACGCCACGGCGCAGTTTCGATCTCTGGCAGGAAGAGGTCCGGGGGAGTGCCCAGCCCTGGAAGCAGGTTGAGATCGATGCGGCGCTGAAATTACGGCAGTGGATCGCCGATATGGTCATCACTCGCGCCGAGCGGCTCGACCAGATCAATGTTGATCTGACCCGCAGCAATGACGAACTCGATGCCTTTGCCTATGTGGCCGGGCATGACCTGAAAGAACCGTTGCGCGGCATTTACAAGAATGCCTATCACATCAAGGAAGAACTCAGTGCCGGGAACGGTCTGGGCGAGGCGCATGGCGAGCGTCTCGACCTGATGATGCGCTTGACCTTGCGCATGGACAATCTGCTCGACGCCTTGCTCAATGTGGCGCGCATCGGCCGGGTCGGGCTGGACTACGAAGAAGTCGACCTCGCTGCCGTGGTGACCGAGGCGCTGGAAATGCTGGGTTCGCGCCTGACCGACGGTGCTCTGGAGGTCCGCGTGCCGCGTGCCATGCCGCAGATGACATGCGACCGGGCGCGGGTACGCGAAGTGTTTGCCAACCTGATTTCAAATGCGCTCAAGTACAACGACAAGCCGCATCCCTGGATCGAGATCGGTTATCTGGACGCCGACGGCGTCGTGCCGCAGGTTTTTTACGTGCGGGATAACGGCATTGGCATCGAAAGCCGGCATCGCGAACGGGTGTTCCAGATATTCAAGCGACTGCATCCGCGCGACGCGTTTGGCGGTGGTGCCGGTGCCGGTCTGGCCATCGTGCGCAAGCTGGTGGAACAGCACCATGGCCGCATCTGGTTCGATGCACAACCGGGTGTGGGCTCGACCTTTTATTTCACGCTGGAAGAAGATGCGGTCGCGGCATCGGGCGTTGGCCATGAATGAGCAGTCGGTTCTGGTGGTGGATGATTCAGAGGATGATTTTCAGACCGTGTGCATGGCGGCGACCAGCGCTTGCGTGGCGATGCCGATCATCAATGCGGTCGATGCCGATGTCGCGCTGGGGATGCTCGATGGTGCCACCGATGGCGCGTTTGCCTTCATGCTGCTGGACTTTAATTTGCCCGGTGTCGATGGGTTGACGTTCTTGCGTCAGGTGCGCCTGCATCCGGTGCATGGACGCTTGCCGGTGGTGGTGCTGACGGCGAGCGTCAATCCGCGTGACCGGGAAGCGTTCCTGGCTGCTGGCGCGGACGCCTTCCATGTCAAGACAGTGCGACTGGAAGACTGCCTGACGACACTGGTGGCAATTTTCAAGCGCTGGCCGGGTGCGGCGCGCGTGTCATGACGCTTCCCTGGCGCATCTTGCTGGTCGACGATAATCCGCACGATCGCGCTGAAGCCAAGGCCGCTTTACTCAAGGGTTCAAGACGGCGCTACGAATTCATCGAAGTAGCGCTGGCGCACGAGGCATTGCATCACTGCACGCAACAGCCAGCGCTGGACTGCATCCTGCTCGACTACGATTTGCCGGATGCGGATGCGTTTGAGTTGCTGGAGCGCCTGCCGCGCGACAGCCATGGCATCACGCTGGTGCCGGTGGTGATTCTGACGGGATCGTCACGGCAGTCACTGAATCAGGAATTGCTGCGTGCCGGTGCCGAGGATTATGTCGGCAAGACATGGCTAGGTCCGGAAAGCCTGACACGCGGCGTCGAGAATGCGGTCGAACGCCATCGCATGAAGCGCGAATTATGGCGCGAACGGGCTCGCCAGCAGCTCATTGCCGATATTGCGCAAGCCGCCGATGGCGGGCTGGGCAATGCGATGGCCTCGATGTTTGAACGGGTCCGTGTACTGGTGCAGGCCGATATTTTTTTGAGCCATGCGCTCGATCTCAGCGTTGACCACCCCATGTTGCATCTGACTGCCGATGCGGGTCTCGACGCCCAGGCCCGCTTGCCATTCCTGGTACTCGATCCGTTGACGAGTGTGTGCGGCAGTGTGGTGATGCAAGGCAAGCCGGCTTTCCGCCAGCAGATTCAGGACAGCGATGAGGCGGCGACCGCGTTACTGAAACAGGTCGGTGTGCAAGCTTATGCGTCCTATCCGCTGCAAGTCAATGCACGGATCGTCGGTACCGTCAGCTTTGGCACGCGCACGCGTAGCCAGTTCGGGCCAGAAGAGCGTGATTTCATGGCGACGGTGGTGGATCAGGTCGGTGCGGCGTGGCAACGACTGGAGCTACTCAACAGTAAGGATAATGAACTACGCAGTTTGACCGACAACTCGCCGGACATCCTGACCCGCTTTGACCGTCAGTTGCGGCATGTCTTCATCAATGCCGCGGTCACGCGCGTGACCGGGCATTTGCAGGCGCATTTCCTCGGCAAGAGTCATCGTGAACTGGGGATGCCGGAGGAGTTATGCCTGCGCCTGGAACGCGCGATGCAGCACGTCTTCGCAACCGGCGAAGCGCAGCAGGTGTCGTTCGATTATCCGGCGCTGGCCGGCCTGCGCACCTTTGATTGCCAGTTGGTGGCAGAGCAGCGCACCGATGGGCCGGTCATGCATATCCTCGGCGTGACGCATGACGTGACGGTGCGTCGGCAGCTCGATGAACGACGCGAGCAATTGCTTGAAGCCGAACGGGCGGCACGTATCGAGAGCGAGCGGATGGCGCTGATCAAGGACGAATTCCTGGCAACGCTGAGTCACGAGTTACGCACGCCACTCTCCGCCATCATGGGGTGGGCCAGCCTGCTCCAGCGCGCGCCTCCCACGATGGACTTGTACCGCAAGGGCATTGACGTCATCGCGCGCAACGCCACTGATCAGGCCGCGCTGATCGGTGACTTGCTCGATATGAACCGCATCCTGTCCGGCAAGTTGCGCATGGACAGCGAGCTGGTCAATCTCGAGTCGGTCGCCGCTGCCGCAATCGATACGCTGTTACCGGCGGCGCTGGCCAAGGGCATCGCGCTGGATCTGGTATTGCTTCCGGGCGAGCCGGTCCAGGTGCGGGGTGACAGCGCACGCTTGCAGCAAGTGCTGTGGAACCTGCTCGCCAATGCGGTGAAATTTACTGCCAGCGGTGGCCGTGTCACGCTAGCAATCGGCCATCACGCCGGAAGCGTCGTGGCGACGGTGACGGACAACGGCAATGGCATCGCGGCCGAGTTCCTGCCTTTTCTGTTCGATCGCTTCAGTCAGGGCGATGGCAGCGCAGCGCGGGTGCACGGCGGTCTCGGGCTTGGCTTGTCCATCGTCAAAAATCTGCTGGAGCTGCACGGGGGGGCAATCAGCGCCAGCAGCGACGGCGCGGGCCAGGGCGCATGCTTCACGGTGCTGTTGCCACGTGCGTCCGCCGGGTCGGTGGCGCTCAAGCAGCACGTGACTGCACCGGCACTGTTGCCTGAGGCCGCACCGACAGGAGTGTCCGGCATACCGGCAACACTCGAAAACGATCACGCCTTGCGCGGCATGTCGGTACTGCTGGTCGACGATAATCCCGATGTACTCGAGTTGGGTCGCCGCCTGCTGGTCGACTATGGTGCCGTCGTCATTACTGCGCACAGCGCCGACGAAGCACTCTTGCAGATCCGTCGTAAGGTACCGGATGTCTTGCTCAGTGATATCGGCATGCCGGGCACCGACGGCTATCAATTGATTGAACTGGTGCGAACGGGCATGGGATTGGACGCAGCACAATTGCCGGCCGTGGCAGTGACGGCGTATGCCCGTGCACAAGACCATGCCCGCGTGCTGCAGGCAGGTTATCAGGCCTGTATCGACAAGCCGATCCGGCCCCAGTTGCTGATCCGCACCTTGCTTGAGCTGTCTGCGATCAAAGACCATCACAGGCATCCAGATGACATCTGATGCGATCGAACAGCGGCACTGTGGTGGCCGCCGCGCAGAGACAGGAAATGTGCGTGCAGCCTGATTCGTACTATTTGTACTTTCAGGCATAACAATTGATCTATTGGTAATTTTTACTGACTATGCGGTAGGAACTCCGTGAGACTCAGGGTTGCCCGTGTCGTCGTTAGCATGGCGACAGGCGTAACCAGTTTCCTATGCCGGAGTACGCGCATGACCTTGCCCATCGGATTGCCTTTCCCCTATAGCGTCAAGCGCCACGGCGTCTCGATTACCAATTGTGATAACGAGCCGGTCAATACGCCGGGCTGCATCCAGAGCCACGGCATGCTGCTGGTGCTGCACCCGGCAGAGTTCATCGTGACCCAGGTCAGCGAGAACTGCGCTCAGTGGACCGCGTGCGGGGTTGACGACGTGCTGGGGCAGCCGCTGGCACAGATCGTCGGTCCGACTGCGGCGCGACGCATCGTCGAGCTCGTCGCGGGCGGCGGGCTGGAAAATAATCCGACGTATGCGCTGGCCGCACGCTTGGCCGGCATGCTGGCCGATGCCGAGCCGCTCGATATCAGCGTGCACGTGGCAGGTGGTGCACTGATTGTCGAACTGGAGCCGACCGGTCGCGAGCTTTTCGGGGCGGTTTCCGAGCGTAATTACTACGCGCGTGTCAAAACCACGATGGCACGGTTGCGCGCCAGCCCGTCGCTGGCGACGTTCTGTCAAGCCATCGCCGACGAGGGGCGCACCACCACCGGGCTTGATCGCGTGATGGTGTATCGCTTCCAGGCCGACGAATCTGGCGAGGTGGTGGCTGATGCCCACGGACCCGGCCTGCATTCGTGGTTTGGCCTGCGCTTTCCGGCCAGTGATATTCCGAAGCCGGCGCGCGAGATCTTCAAGCGCCTCGGTGTGCGACCGTTGCCGGATGCCCGCGGCAGCTTGTGCGAATTAGTGCCGCTGCTTGATCCGGCTTCCGGCGCACCGCTCGACATGACCTATTGCGCGTTGCGCGCCGCGTCGGTGATGTACACCGAATATCTGGCCAACATGGGCGTGGCCGCAACGCTGACGATGCCCATCCTGCGTGATGGTGCATTGTGGGGGCTGATCATCTGCCATCACTACACACCGACGAGGATGTCGTATCAACAGCGCGCCGCCGCCGAGTTCATCGGCCAGATGGCGTCGCTTGAAATCGATGGTGCCGAAGTGCGCGAGCACGCGCAGTACCAACGCCGCATCGATGCGGTACACCATGCCGTCATTGCGTATGCAGCAATGCGCAGTGACGTGGCGGCACTGATGTCGGCACCCGGTGTGTCTGGCCAGCCCGGTCTGCTCGGTGGCATTGAGGCCGGCGGTGTTGCATTGGTCCATCGCGATCAATGGATCACGCTCGGGCGGACCCCGACCTTACCGCACTTGCAGTTGCTGGCCGCTTGGGTACGTGAGCAACTTGGCTGCGATGGTAGCGGTCGGCATCTATTCGTCACCAATATGCTGGGCAGCCTGTTTGCCCCGGCAATGCAGTGTGCCGAGATGGCTAGCGGCGTGCTGGTTGTGACGATGCCGCGCTCGACGCAAGGCGACCTGCTGCTCTGGTTTCGGCCGGAGCAAAAACAGGTATTTAACTGGAGTGGCAATCCGTACGAGAACTCGGCGCTAACAGGGCCGCTCGGCACGCGCCTGACCCCACGGCGCAGCTTTGAACTCTGGCAGGAAGAAGTACGTGGACGCGCACTGCCGTGGAAGCAGGTCGAGATCGATGCGGCGCTGACGTTGCGGCAATGGATCGCCGACATGGTCACCTGCCGTGACGACCAGTCCGACAAGACCAGCGTCGATGCGTTTCGCAGCAGCGACGAACTCGATGTTCTTGCCTGCGTGGCCAGACCTGAGCTGAAAGAGCCTTTACAGGACATTGATCCGCCTACCCTTCACCTCAAAGAATAACGCGATGCCGGACGCGAACGCGTGTTTCCACTATCTTGGGTCGTAACAGACATCGAAATGGCATCGGATGGCATCGAACAGTGCTACTGCCGTGGTCGCCGCGCACGCGTAATCGGCGGGTGGGCAGCGCTGTTCGGCGAGGTCCAGAAATGCTAGCCAGCGCGACCGGGTCTGGTCGCCGTACACCGTGTAAAACTGCAGCGGAAAATCTCCAGCACCCTGCTGGCGCAGCCGGGCCGCGATAAATTGTCCCCCCAGCGTCGCGCCCTCCAGCGTGTACAGCATGCCGAATAGCGCTCCGACACGATCGATGACCGGGATGGCCACAGTCGCTGGTACGGCAAGGCGGCCCAGCGTGGCCAGGTCGGCCTCAAGTGCCGGCAGCTTGCGCCGCGGCGCGTAATCGAACAACCCGGGATGGCGCGACAGGTAAGCCAGTAGCGCCACTTCGACGCTGGCAATCACACCATGCATGGCGACCAGTGCGTCACCATAGTCGCGCCGGTCGATATCCGGTGCCAGCAGACGCGCCATCAGCGGATGGTGGTCGAGGGCATGGTGTGGCTCTTTGGTGGCGAGCCTCAGTTGCTGGTGCAATGTTGACGGTGTCGGACTGGGCATCGTGATTGGGTGATCAAGGTAATTTCTTGCATCGTACAGCACGGTGACTTGCATTTTGTACGTCACCTCTTTTTGGCTCCGGTTGTCGAGGCAAACCTCCCGGTCCTGCAACGCGCTAAAAAAACCATTACTAATAATTAACTTATGGTTTATGGTTGCAGTCGTTGGCAATGCACCGAAAAGACATTGCCTGCTCCGCCGGGCAGGCCAGGGACCGCCGATCCTGTTCGACAACGGGTCGGGGACGTTACAGATACAGGAACGCATGACGACAAAATCCACTGAATTCGCCGCTGAATTAGCCTCAGGCTTAGCCACCGACACCTCCGCTGCAGCGATCACGCAGTCGACTGTTTTGCCTTCGCAGGCAGCCGTAATGCCGTCCGTGCGGCAATGGCTGTTTTTGTTCGTGTTCGTTATTTTGCTACCCGGGATGATCGGTGCGGCATTCATGTTTCGGCATTTGCTCATGGAGAACAATGCGCAGTGGCGACAATCAACGCTGGAGATGACGCGGTCGCTGATGCGGGATGTCGATGACGAGTTTGGCCAACTCAATCTGCTTGCCGTGTCACTGGCGCAGAGCCATGCCCTTGCCGATAATGATCTGATCGCATTCGATCAGGAAGCACGTGCCTTGCTGGCAGCGGCGCATCTTTCGAACCATGTGGTGGTCAGTGATGTGCATGGGCAGCAACTGCTCGATACGCAGACCGCGCTGGGTACACCCCTGCCGCGTTATGGCAATGCGGTGCAGTTACGGCAAGTGATCGCGTCCGGCCGTGCTGTGATTTCAGAGGTTTTTGATGGTACGGCGATTAATCCGCACGCGGTGGCGGTGGCGGTGCCGGTGGTGAGCAAAGGGAAAGCGATTTATGTCCTGAGCGTGTTCATGCAACCCGGACAGCTCGACACCTTGATGCAGCGTCACCACTTTCCGGTCGATTGGATCGTCAGTATCTTTGATCCCAGTGGCACGATTGCCGCCCGCACCCGGCAGCCAGCCCGGTTTGTCGGGCAGAAAGCCTCGCAAGCCATTCAGGATTTTTTCCTGGTGCAAAGCGAGGGACTCTACCAGGACTTCACGCAGGAAAATATCCCGGTGCAGGTATTTTTCAGTACGTCAGCGATGAGTCACTGGAAGGGTGCGATCAGCATACCCGACAGAAGTTTGTCGGCCGTATGGCTGCAATGGATGGCGTTGCTCGCGCTACTGATTGTCGTCCTGCTCGCGCCGGGCATCACCTTGGCGTGTTATCTGGGCTGGCGCATTGCCCACTCGGTCACGGCGCTGGTGGCGCTGGGAACAGATTTGGCCGCTGGAAAAACGCCCGCTGTCCCTCGTGTTTATTCTCATGAGGCTGGCCAGATCGTGAAGGCGATCGCGCTGTCGGCGGTTGAATTACGCGATCGCACCCTGGCGCTGAAGACCCTCAACCGTGACCTCGAAGCACGGATGCAGGAGCGCACGCGGGAAGCGATAGATCTTTACGATCGGGCACCTTGCGGTTATCACGCGCTCGATGCGGCCGGTATCGTGATCCAGGTCAACCAGACGGAGCTGGATTTACTGGGGTACGAGCGCGAAGCGTACCTGGGACAGGCGATCCATCAATTCATGACTGAAGATAGCAAGGCGATTTGGAGTTACCGGACGCCGCAATTGCTGCGAGAAGGGCAGATGCATGATCTTGATGTCGATTTTCTGCACAAGGACGGCACGGTGGTGCCTTGCCTGATCAGTGCGAATGTCGAACTTGATGCGCAGGGTCAGTTCGCTTTTCTGCGCAGTACGCTGGTCGATAACCGTATCGGCAAGGAACGCCAGCAGCGGATCAACTCGCTCAATGCTTTCCTCAATGAAGTACTGGAGTCCCTGCCGTTTGGCGTAGCGGTGTTGAACGAGCAGCAACAGGTCGTGCTGCGCAACAGCTTGTTCGGGACTCTCCAGGGCTACCCTGCGGAACTGGCCCGCAAAACACCACTGACGCTCGCCGAGATGCTCCGATTTAGTTATGAGCATGGACATTATCCGCAGCGGTTGTATGACGACGTACTGGCTGACTATCTCGCCCTGATCGTGACGCGCCAACAGGTGCAGATAGAGCGCCGTCAGCCCGACGGAATTTACCTAAAAATAGTTGGACGACCGATTGCTACGGCCTGGACTTTGCTGACTTATACCGATATCACGGCGTTCCGGCGGGCCGAGCAAGCTTTATCGCAAGCACGCATTGAAGCCGAAACGGCGAACCTGGCCAAAAGTGCTTTCCTCGCCAACATGACCCACGAACTGCGGACGCCGCTCAATGCCGTCATCGGTCTGGCGCGGCTGATGGCCGACTCGCCGCTCAACGCCTGGCAACGCGACTATGTCGACAAGATCCAGTTGTCGGCGCAATCAGTGCAGGCGCTGATCAATGACATTCTGGATTTGTCGAAGATGGAAGCCAACCAGTTGCGCATCGAAAGTATCCCGTTTTCGCTCAACCTGATCATGCGCACTGCCGCCTCGGTATTGGGTGTCGGCGTCGGCCACAAGGATGTTGCGGTGGTACTTGACCTGTCCCCCGAGGTGCCCGATGCCTTGGTCGGTGATCCGATGCGTTTGCAGCAAATCCTGCTGAATCTGATCAGTAATGCCCTCAAATTTACCGAGCGGGGCGAGATTGTCGTCTCGGTGCGCTGCCAGTCGATCCAGCCACGCAGCAACGGTAGCCCGGTCACGCTGCAAGTGACCGTACGCGACACCGGCATCGGTATTGCTGCCGGTGAGCTGGAGACCATTTTCAATGCGTTCGTGCAGGCTGACAAGTCGACCAGTCGTTTGTATGGCGGCACTGGCCTCGGCCTGGCCATCAGCCACCGGCTGGTGATGATGATGGGCGGCCAGATCAGCGTCGAGAGCGTGCCGGAACAGGGCAGTGTGTTTCGATTTTCGTTACCGTTGACGGCCGGCGTGCCGGTCGTGCCTGCGCTACCGATCTGTGTTCCAACCGCCTTGCGCGTAGTGATCGTGGAAGGACATGGGTTGACGCGGTCGCTGTTGCGCGATGCTTGCCTGGCATCGGGCTGGCAGGTCCGGGTCATTGATCCACATGAAGCGACGCTGCCGATGCTCGTGCATGCCAGTGCGGCGCAGGGGGGGATCGACTTGCTGCTGCTGGACGGGCAATACCCCGGCCTGGATGCAATGGCGTTGCTCCGACAAGTGCACACGCGGTCCGACAGGATGCGTCCGCGAACGCTCCTGATGGTGCCCCTGCTCGACCTTGAACGATTTTCTGCAGACAGCAGTGACGGCACTATCGACGAGATTGTGGCCAAACCCCTGACCCGCTGGAGTCTGGCGGAAGCGGTGGCGCGGCTTTTTCCCCCTGTCCCCGCGCCGGTTGCCGCGGCACCCCTTCGTCGCGTCTTGCCCCTGTCTGGCCTGCGTTTGCTGGTCGCCGAAGACAATGCCATCAATCAGGAGGTCATCGCACAGGTCCTGGTGGGTGCCGGTGCCGACGTCGTGATGGTCGGTGACGGGATTGGTGTGCTGGCTGCACTGACGATCTCGGCTACCCGCTTTGACATCGTACTGATGGATATCCAGATGCCGTTGATCGACGGTTACACGGCGGCCCGGCTGATCGGTGACAATCCTGCGCTGGCAACGTTGCCGGTGATTGCCCTGACCGCGCTGGCGCAAGGACCGATGTCGGCCAGCACAAAAAGTACCGGCATGACGGGATTTCTGGCCAAACCGCTCGACGTAAATGCCTTGCTCACCCTGCTCGCTGATGCCGGCATCACGTGGCCGGCCAGCATCGAGCCGGTTGCTGCTGCGGCACCGGCGACCATCCGGCTGGCCGGATTGGACTTTGTCGCGGCATTGAAAATATTCGGCGGCGATCAACTACGACTCGGGTCGATCTTGTGCACATTCGTGGAGCGACAAGGCGATGACGCGGTCGCAGGGCAACGCCTGTTCGAGAACAACGAGACCGATGCGGCGATCGATCTGGTCCACCAGTTGCGTGGCGTGGCGGCGTCGTTGCATGCCGGAGAGCTGTTCTATCTGGCCGGTTTGACGGAGACAGCGTTGCTGGACGGTCCAGTCGAGGCATTGCCGGAATTGTTCCGCCAGCTGCAGGACGCCATGACGATGATTCGCCATTGCGCGCGCCAGATGGCGGATTATCTGGCGCGGGCCTGACGATGTCTGCTTGTGCCTGCCTATTCCACCGTGACGGATTTGGCCAGGTTGCGTGGCTTGTCGACATCGGTGCCGCGTACCAGCGCCGTGTGATACGCCAGCAATTGCAGCGGGACCACATGCAGTATTGGTGACAGCAAGCCGTAATGCTCGGGCAAGCGGATCACGTGTATGCCTTCGCTTGACGAGATGTGCGAATCGGCGTCGGCAAAGACGTACAGCTGGCCGCCGCGGGCGCGTACTTCCTGCATGTTCGATTTCAGTTTTTCGATCAGCGCGTCGTTCGGTGCGACCGTGACAACCGGCATTTGCTCCGTCACCAGCGCCAGCGGACCATGCTTGAGTTCGCCTGCCGGATAGGCTTCGGCATGGATGTACGAGATTTCCTTGAGCTTGAGCGCGCCTTCGAGAGCGATCGGATAGTGCAGGCCACGACCAAGGAAGAGCGCATTTTCCTTGCGCGCAAACGCCTCGGCCCAGGCGATGATCTGTGGCTCTAGCGCCAGCACACTCTGGATCGCGGTGGGCAGATGGCGCAGATTTTTCAGGTGCGTGTGCTCTTGCTCGTCGCTCAGGCGGCCGCGCATTTTGGCCAGTGTCAGCGTGAGCAGGAACAGCGCAGTGAGCTGCGTCGTGAAGGCCTTGGTCGAGGCCACGCCGATTTCGGCACCGGCGCGGGTCAGATACGACAGTTCGGTTTCGCGCACCATCGCCGAGGTGCCGACATTGCAGATCGCCAGCGAATGGCGGTGACCGAGTTCTTTCGCATACTTGAGTGCAGCCAGCGTGTCGGCGGTCTCGCCGGATTGCGAAATCACGACGATCAGTGCATTCGGATTGACGGCAGGAGTGCGATAGCGGTACTCGCTGGCGATCTCGACTTGCGTTGGCAGGCCAGTCAGCGCTTCGAGCCAGTAGCGTGCGGTCATGCCTGAATACAGGCTGGTGCCGCAGGCGAGGATCTGGATTGCATCGATCTCGTTGAAGACATCGCCGGCGTTGGCACCGAATAATTCCGGGACAAAGCCTTGCACGCCTTCGAGCGTGTCGGTGATCGCGCGCGGTTGCTCGAAAATTTCCTTTTGCATGTAGTGCCGGTAAGGACCCAGGTCAATATCGCCGGCGTAGGCGCTGACGGTGTGGACTACACGTTCAACTGGCAGGTCGTTCTTGTCCGTGATGCGTACGCTGCTGCGCTGCAGGTCGACGACATCGCCTTCTTCGAGATACAGGATCTGGTCGGTCGAGCCGGACAGCGCCATCGCATCGGATGCGAGGAAGTTTTCGTCGGTTCCGATGCCGACAATGAGCGGACAACCGAAGCGGGCACCGACCACGCGATGCGGTTCATCCCTGCAAAAAGCGGCAATGGCATAGGCCCCCGTGAGGCGTTTGACGGCGCGTTGCACCGTGCGGAACAGGTCGCCGTCATACAGGTGATTGACCAGATGGGCGATGACTTCGGTATCGGTTTGTGATTCGAATACGTAACCAAGCACTTTGAGTTCGGTGCGGATTTCTTCGTAATTTTCAATGATGCCGTTATGGACCAGCGCGATGCGATGCTCGCCATCGGGCCCGGATGAAAAATGCGGATGGGCGTTAAACGTCACCGGCGCGCCATGCGTGGCCCAGCGGGTATGCGAAATGCCGGTGCTGCCTTCGAGTCCGGATTGGGCAATCTGGGTTTCGAGTTCGGCGACCCGCGCGGTGCTGCGGGCGCGCTTGAGGCCGTCATTGAAGACGGCAACGCCGCAGGAATCGTAGCCGCGGTATTCGAGGCGTTTGAGGCCTTGCAGCAGGACGGGAATGATGTTGCGTGTGGAGACTGCGCCGACGATACCGCACATGGGAGACTTCCTTATTTTTTTTGTTTGGCTGGCCGTTGCCAGCCAGCGATGGTGAGTTGTTTGCTACGCGACAGGGTCAGTTTGTCGGGCGGTGCGTTGCCTGTCAGCGTGGTGCCGGCACCGATGGTCGCCCCCGCGCCGACGGTCACCGGTGCGATTAATTGGGTGTCGCTACCGATGAAGGCATCGTCCTCGATGATGGTGCGGAATTTGTTGACGCCGTCGTAGTTGCAGGTGATGGTGCCGGCACCAACATTGACGCGCTGACCGATGGTCGCGTCCCCGATGTAGCTCAGGTGGTTGGCCTTGCTGGCGCTGCCAATCTGGCTGTTCTTGATTTCGACGAAATTGCCGACATGGACCGCGTCGGCCAGTTCGGTTCCCGGACGTAACCTGGCGTACGGACCGATCATCGCAGCGGCACCGACCACGGCCTCATCGATATGACAGAACGGCTTGATCTGTGCACCGTCGCCGATACGCGCATTGCTGATCACGCAGTGCGCGCCGATGCGCACGTTGTCGGCCAGCGTGACCGTGCCTTCGAAGACGCAGCCCACGTCGATGCTGACATCGCGTCCGCAGGTCAGTGTGCCGCGCACGTCGATGCGCGACGGATCGGCCAGCGTGACGCCTTGCTCGAGCAAGCGCTGTGCAACATTACGCTGATGGACCCGCTCCAGTTCGGCCAGCTGCACCTTGCTGTTGACGCCGAGGGTTTCCCAGAGCGCACCCGGCTGTGCCGACTGCACGGGCATGCCCTCGGCGACGGCACTGGCGACGATGTCGGTCAGGTAGTACTCGCCCTGCGCGTTATTGTTTGACAGGGCCGCCAGCCAGCGCTTGAGAGCCGCCGTTGGCGCGACCAGAATGCCGGTATTGACTTCGGTGATGGCCAGTTCGGCGGCACTGGCATCCTTCTGCTCGACGATGCGCACGATGCGGCCCTGTTCGCGCACGATACGTCCGTAGCCGCTCGGGTCGGCCATGGTGATGGTCAGGATGCCAAGCGATTCGGACCCGGCGCAGGCCAGCAGTTTTTGTAGCGAGTCGGTGGTGGTCAGGGGCACGTCGCCATACAACACCAGCGTCGGAGTACACTCGTCGAGGAAAGGCAGTGCCTGCATGACCGCGTGGCCGGTTCCTAGTTGCGGCTCCTGCCGGGCGAAGACGATGTCGTCGGCGTTAAACGCTGCCGGTACGGCCTCGCCGCCATGACCATAAATAATGCACAGCCGGCTTGGCGAGAGAGATCGGGCCGTGCCAACCACATGGGCCAGCAAGGATTGTCCTGCCAGCGGATGCAGTACTTTTGGCAATGCCGACTGCATGCGTTTGCCCATGCCGGCGGCAAGGATGACAACGTTCATAGGTGCCCGATTGAAAAATTTTAAAAATCTTAACATAAGCATTACACGGAGCATGGCCAAAAAGGCTGCGCTGCTTGCTTTTGTAGTCGTGCTGGCCGGATGCAGTGCATTGCGGCTGTCGTATAGCAATGGCGAAACCTTGTCGTACTGGTGGCTTGATAACTATGTCAACTTTGATCGGTCCCAGCGAAAACAGGTCCGCACCCAACTCGACAACCTGTTCTTCTGGCACCAGAAAACCCAGTTGCCCGACTATGCGCAACTGATGAGCGCCGGCCAGCGTCGCTTGCAGGATTCAGTGACAGCCGAAACAGTACGGGCTGATTACGACGGACTGAAAAAGCGTACCGTCCTCCTCCTCGACCAGGCGTTGCCGGCGCTCGCCGATCTGGCACTGTCGTTGAGTCCCGATCAGATCGACCGGATCGAAAGCAAGCTGGCTGACAGTGCCGAACGATATCGTAAAGATTACCTCGTCGGCGACGTTGAGGAGCGTCAACAGTTTCGCTACAAAAAAATCATGAAGCAAGCGGAGTACTGGTTTGGCGATTTCAGTGATGCGCAGCAGGTCCGTATCCGGCGTTTGTCAGATGCCCGGCCTCTGGACAACGAGCGGGTGATGGCCGACCGCCTGCAGCGTCATCAGGAGCTGATCACGCTGCTCAGGAAAATTCGCCTCGATCAGCCGTCGCGCGTGGCGGTAGCCCAATCGATCAAGGCCTATACCCGCGTGCACTATGAACGCATTGGCAATGGCGACAATGCGGTGTTCTTTGCCGAATCGACCGATGCCGCAATCCGGCTCACCGCCAACATCATTGCCCTGGCGACGCCGCAACAAAAAGCCCATGCGCTAGCGCAATTGCAGGACTTGCAGAAACTCTTCCTGGACCTCGCCGTGTAGCGTTTTCCGGGATTAGCGTGATGCCGGCACGAGCGTGATCATGCCCGGCAGCGTGGTCGGCACCGAGCAGGGGTCGTCATCGAACGCAATGTCGCCATCGACGACCGGAGCGCCGGTCACGGCCAGTCCGGCAAAATCAAACAGGTTGCGATCCATCAGGTGCGAAGGGGCGACAGTCGACAGGGCGGCAAAGATGTTATCGGTACGTCCAGGATTTTTTTTGTCCCACTCACGCAGCATGTTTTTGAGTTGCTTGCGCTGCAGGTTTTCCTGGCTACCGCACAGGTCGCACGGAATGATCGGGAAATTCTTGACCTCGGCGTAGCGCTCGGTATCGGCCTCTTTCACGTACGCCAGCGGCCGGATCACGATGTGCTTGCCATCATCGGATTGCAGCTTTGGCGGCATGCTCTTGAGTTTTCCACCAAAAAACATATTCAGGAAAAACGTTTCGAGGATATCGTCGCGATGGTGTCCCAGCGCGATTTTGGTCGCACCGAGTTCGTCGGCGACGCGGTACAGAATGCCGCGCCGCAGCCGCGAGCACAGCGAGCAGGTGGTCTTGCCTTCGGCAATGACGCGCTTGACGATGCTGTAGGTATCCTGATTCTCGATGTGAAAAGCCACACCGAGATCGGTCAGGTAGGCCGGCAGGATGTGCTCCGGAAAGTTCGGCTGTTTCTGGTCGAGGTTGACGGCAATCAGCTCGAAGTTGATCGGCGCGCGTTCGCGCAGCGTCATCAGGATGTCGAGCAAGGCGTAGCTGTCCTTGCCGCCCGACAAACAGACCATGACCTTGTCGCCTTCTTCAATCATGTTGAAGTCGCCGATGGCCTGACCGACCTGGCGGCACAGGCGCTTGTGCAGCTTGTTGTTTTCGTAGGTGACTTTTTCGCGCTGCCGGGCCGATAGGTCTGCGGACGGTTCGCTTGATTCAGTGGCTGCATCGGACATGGTGGACTCCAGCATTCAGACTGCCTTGACCCGGAATACTTCGACGCCGACAGATTCGCAGTCCGGATAGACATCGGGTTTTTCGGTTGAGACACGCACTGCACGCACTTTGGGATGCAGCAGCATCGCGGCGGCGATATCGTCGCACAGTGTTTCCTGCAGGTGGATATGGCCGGCATCGGTCCGTTTGGAGATCGTACTACGAATGAAATCATAGTCGACGACTTCATCGAGCAAATCGCCCTTCGGGGTCGACAATTCGAGCGGGATGAACAGGTCAACGTTGATCAGCACACGCTGTTCGGCCGTCTTTTCAAAATCATGGACGCCAATGTTGATGAGGACTTCGTAATTGCGCAGGAACAGGCGGCGGCAATTGGCGAGGGCAGGTTGGGACAGGAATGAAGGCATGGTCACGATCGGTAGTGGAGCGGGTTTGGATTATTGGGCAACGAACATCACGTCGCGTTGCAGTGGAATCAGGTGCTGGCCGCCATCGACCAGCAAGGTGGTGCCGGTCATGGCGTGTGCTTCTGCGACATAGCAGACGGCGTCGGTAATATCTTGCGGCGTGCTGGAACGTCCCAGCGGTGTAATTTTGTGTGCCTTTTCAAAACTGGCCTGGCTCTGGTCGCCCGAAATCAGCGTGATGCCGGGTGCCACGCCGACCACACGCAGCTTCGGTGCCAGCGCTTGCGCCAGCATGACGGTGGCGGTTTGTAGCGCCGCTTTTGACAGCGTGTAAGACAGGAAATCCGGGTTCATGTTGAACAGTTTCTGGTCCAGCAGATTGATGACCACGGATTGCTCGCCGTCGGCAGTCGCCGCGTGGAGTGCTTGCGCGAGCAGGATGGGCGCGGCGAGGTTGGCGTGCATGTGCTCATCGAGCACCGCCAGCGAAAAATCTGCCGGGCTGTCCTGCTCGAACAGCGAGGCATTGTTGACCACGCATGCCAGTCGTCGTTGCGGGCCGCAGCATGCAATGGCGTCCGGCAATAATTTTTTGACGGCATTTTCATCCGTGAGGTCGCATTGCAATGCCCACGCGCGCCTCCCGAGTTGTTCAATCTCATGGACTGTTGTGGCGGCCTCGCCAGCAGAGCGACCGTAGTGCACAATGATGTCCCAGCCACGCCCGGCCATTGCCAGTGCGATGGCGCGACCGATGCGCTTGGCCGCGCCCGTGACAAGTGCAACTTTCTGTCGGTCCGTGGTCATAGTGTTGTGCCTTTCGTTGAGATATCGATAAAAAAGCCATGCAATTGCAACTGCCCGAACCCTCTGCTGACGCGCTGCGAGCCTCGCGCGCGCTGCATACCGTAATCGCCAACGACATCCGCCGTAATTCCGGATGGATCTCATTTTCGCGTTACATGGAGCTGGCTCTGTACGAGCCGGAGCTCGGTTATTACAGCGGTGGTGCCGCCAAGCTCGGGAAAGACGGAGATTTTACAACCGCGCCCGAAATCACGTCGTTATTCGGTGCGACACTGGCGCACGCGGTCGCCGAATTGCTGCCTAGGATCGCCCCTCACTTGCTGGAGTTCGGCGCGGGCACTGGCAAACTGGCGTTCGATTTGCTGACCGAACTGGCCGTGATGGGCATACCGGTTCATCGGTATGCGATCGTCGAATTATCAGGCGAATTGCGGGCGCGCCAGCAGCAGTTGCTCAAGGGATTTTCGCAGGTGGTCTGGCTGGATCACTTTCCTGCGGCATTTACTGGCGTGGTGATCGGCAATGAAGTGCTCGATGCGATGCCGGCGCATCTGGTGGTAAAAACCGAACACGGCTGGCGCGAGCGTGGGATCGGCTTGTCAGCCCGCAATTTTGTTTTTCGCGAGCACCCCTGTGATGCCGCCTTGATCGAGCAAATTCCGCAGGCTGATGCGCTGCCAATCGGCTATCTGACCGAAGTCCATCCGGTTGCCGCCGGTTTCATGCATTCGCTGGCAGCGATGTTGTGTGCGGGTTTCGATGAGACGGGTCAGGGCAGTGCCGCTATCCTGATCGACTACGGTTTTCCGGCGCATGAGTATTACCTTGATCAGCGCGATCACGGAACGCTGATGTGCCATTACCGCCATCATGCCCATGACGATCCGTTTTTTTTGCCCGGTTTGCAGGATATCACCGCGCATGTCGACTTTACGGCGATGGCGCGGGCGGCCCTGGATGGGGGGCTCGATCTGCTTGGCTATTTGAGCCAGGCATCGTTTCTGCTGGAAGCTGGCCTTGGTGATTTGCTGTTGCGTACGTCGCCCGAGGATGGTCGGGCTTATCTGCCGCAGGCCAACGCAGTACAAAAACTGACTTCGCCTGCCGAGATGGGTGAGCTGTTCAAGGTGCTCATTGTTGGCACGCAATTGCGGTTGCCGGAGCGCTTCGAGCGTAACGACCGCAGTCATCGGCTATGAAAGGGCGACTATGATTCGCTGGTTTCTGGCCATTTTCATTGGCCTCATTGTGTTGTCGGCGGCCCTGCCGTGGCTCGAAAAAATCGGCCTTGGCCGGTTGCCGGGTGACGTGCGTTTCCGGCTGTTTGGCAAGGATATTTTTTTGCCGTTTGCTTCGACCGTGTTGCTGTCGATGGTGCTGTTCGCCGTCATGCGCCTGATCCGCTAAGATGGTTGCTTCGGTCTTCTGGCCGGTTCAACAAACACAAAGGCAGGCGATGATACGTTGGGTAGCTGTGATTTTCGTGGGCCTGATTGTTTTTCCGTTGCTGTTGCCATGGCTGAACCGGCTCGGCATAGGCCGGGCTCCTGGCGATGTGCGTTTCACGGTGCTTGGCGTTCCGCTGTGCCTGCCATTCGGTTCGACGTTACTGGTGTCAGCGCTGGCATTCCTTTGCGCAGAGTTATTTACCTATCTCCCCTGATTCCCATGAGCGCGACTTTCGAAGTCCTGCGTGCGCGTCACGGCGATCGCCATAAATGGCTGGTGCTGCTGACAGTCATGATAGGGACGATGGCATCCATTCTGTCGTCGACCATCGTCAACGTTGCCATTCCGGATTTGAGTCAGCACTTCCATCTGGGACAGGAGCGCGCGCAGTGGGTTTCGTCGGGCTTCATGCTGGCAATGACATTGTCGATGCTGACCACGCCCTGGCTGTTGTTGCGCTTCGGCTTGCGGCGGACCTATACGGTGGCCATTCTGGTGTTGCTGACAGGAGGTGTACTCGGCGGTTTCAGTGTCAATTATTCGATGCTGCTGTCAATGCGCGTACTCGAGGGCCTGGCTTCCGGCATCCTGCAACCGATTCCTGCGATTGTTATTCTGCGAGCATTCGATTTGAAAGAGCAAGGCAGGGCACTGGGTATCTTTGGTTTCGGGGTGGTGCTGGCACCCGCGATCGGTCCTAGCGTGGGTGGCGTACTGGTCGAACACTTTGGCTGGCAGTCGATTTTTTTCGTGGTTGTTCCATTCTGTCTGGTGGTGCTGGTACTCATCCGGCGCTACCTGTCGACGAATTCACCGTTGATGGGGGACGCCCGCAGATTTGACTGGAAAGGTCTGCTGCTGGCGGGGACTTGTACCGTGACGGTTCTCAATGGGCTTGTCCACCTGCAGGATGACAGCGTGCTGGCAGTGGCGATGCTGGCGCTTTCCCTGGTGTCTTTCATCGGCTTCATTGCCTGGCAGGCACGTACCGATGCGCCGCTGATGAACCTCAAGCTATTTGGTTATCGCCAGTTTTCGATGGGTGGACTGGTGGCGTTTATCTACGGCATGGGCTTGTTTGGCTCGACCTATCTGCTCCCGGTGTATTTGCAAATGGCGCTCGCCTATTCGCCTTCGCGTGCAGGCTTGGTGCTATTGCCAGCCGGAGTGGTTTTGGCCATCACGATTCCACTGGCCGGAAAAATGGCAGATCGGTATCCGCCAAACGTGCTCGTGTCCATTGGTTTGGCATTGCTATCGCTGTCTTTGGGATTGATGGCGCTGGGTCAACCGGGTGGCAGTTATCTGCTCCTGATGGCCTGGGCTGTCATTGGTCGCGTTGGCCTTGGTTTTGTCCTGCCGGCATTGAGCCTGGGTGCGATGCGCGGAGTTGATCACAGTCTTATCGCGCAGGGTGCCAGTGCGCTTAACTTCTTGCGCCAACTGGGAGGGGCGATCGGCGTGAGTCTGGTCGGTATTGTCCTGGAGTGGCGTCTGGCGATTCATCGCAGTGATCCCGGTATTGCTCCCACTGACATGGCAAACCGACTGCGCGCTTTTGATGAAACCTTTTTCTTCGTCGCCGTCTTGTGTGCCATCGCAGTGTTTGCTGCCTGGCGCATGCGCGCGGTACCCGTGACGACGTTGTAAATGGTGAGTCTGCTGACCATTCAGAGTGAAAAGTCGGGATGCGAATTTACTTTGTTTATACCGTTAGTTAGTATCAATGTACCGCAAGTAAATCATGCCGCGTCCGCGGTGTTAGCGAGGAGTCACGATGTCTTCGTCCAGTCAAGGTGGTGCCATTCCTGTAGCAGTTTTTTCGCAACTTAAATTGCAGCGACAGCTGTTTGATTCTCTGATCAAGAAAATTTCTTCCAATGCCTCGCTGCTCCTCGCTTTGCAGCAAACCGGTAGTGCTGCCAGCAAATCCTCGTCATCCGTGGAGCCCCAGAGCAATATTCTGTTTTTATCCAACGAACTAAGTCGCAACAAGATCCTTGAGCTGATCGAGGATAGCCGAGCACTGGGTGCGGCGGCACTGGCGCTTGAAGCAGATTTCCAGTCGACCGCTCACGCGCATATCGTTGAAACGCGTTCCCGCGTGGTTCATCTGGTTGAAGTTGCCGGGCGCCATTCAGCTTTTTGTTCGCCTGAGCTGATTTGGCAAATTAAGAGGACGATCGATAATGCCAATACAGAAATTGAGCGTATGCAGGCGATGACCGAACAGATCAGCAAGGCAGCAGCCAGTCTGCTTGACCCTGTTCAGCAAGTGCTCGCCGTCATAGCTGACGTTTGATTACTTGCTTTGACTCGTTCACTGAAACGCACTACGCTTGGGACGTTCGATGACTTCTGAAGTGTTGTTATCGTAGGTCAGAACGCGCGGCGGCAGGCTGTCATGTCCGATTGCAAGCACCGTCTACAGGGCTGTTGTGGTGTGCGGTGATGTATCGGAGCGATTGCAATCATGCTTGTAGGAGAAAGTCACCGTACTATACTTGGTCATTATTTTTTCTTTAAAGTCACCAGAAAAATGAAGGAACTTCGTAGCCTGACTGCCCTGATCATCGAGCCACAACCGGGCATGCGCGGGAACCTGCACAATATGCTGACGCTCTGCGAATTGAAAAAGATCGACCATGCCGTTAGCTCCGGAACGGCGATTCGCCAGCTTCAGACCCGTTCTTTTGACCTTATCTTGTGCGAGTACGATTTGGGTGCTGGCCAGGATGGGCAGCAGTTTCTCGAAGACGTACGCAATAACAAGCTGATATCCATGGCCACGATATTTTTTATGGTCACTGCTGAGCGTGCCTATGAAAAAGTCGTCGGTGCGGCAGAGCTGGCACCTTCCGATTACATACTGAAGCCATTCACGGCCGACACGTTACTTGATCGCATTAAAAAAGCGGTTGAGAAACGCGCGGTATTTGCTCCTTTGTATCGGTTGATGGAGCGTGGCGACCTTGATCAGGCAGTTGCTGCATGTATCAAAGGAGAGGCTGGAAACGGACGCTATCTCGTTGATTTCAAACGCTTGCGGGCGGAGTTGCATATTTCATTAGGTGAACCCCATCTGGCAGAGCCGCTCTATGCCGAGTTGTACGCGTTGCGCGCGGTTGCGTGGGCTCGCTTGGGCCTTGCAAAAACGTTATTTATGCAAAACAGGTTTGCTGAGTCAGAAGAGATGTTGGTTACATTGGTGGCCGAGAACAATAAATTCATGGACGCTTATGATTGGCTCGCCAAGGCGCATGAAGCCAATGGCAAATTCCCTCAAGCGCAGGTGGTACTCCAAAATGCCGTCGCCATCTCTCCTAACGCATTGCAACGGTTGCGCAAGTTAGGTGAGGTGGCATTGGAAACTGGTGATGTGGGGACTGCTGAAAAAGCATTTCAGCAAGTCGTCGCGAAGGCACGCTACTCGGAATTTCGCGACCCGGAGGATCATGTTCGCCTTGTAAGGTCGCTTGTTGACAAAGGTGATACCAGTCAGGCTGCGACCATCATCCGTGATCTGGATCGCTCGTTGTCGGGGTCTGGCAAGGGCAAGGCTTGTCATGCCATTTCGTCTGCCATGTTGTTCAAGCACGCTGGCGATCTTGAACGTACCAGCCTTGAATTGAACAAAGCCGTTGAGGCCTGTCGTGACAATATTGGCTTGTCGACAGCAATGAAAATGACACTGGCTAAAAATTGCCTTGACCAAAAGATGGACAGCGGTGCTACCGAAATTATGCTCGACGTGATGAATAACGCGTCCAGTGGCGCTGCCATGGACAAAGCCATGAACTTGTTCGAGCAATCCGGACGCGCCGACCTGGCAGAAAGTACGGCCAAGGAAAGTCGGCGCATGGTGGTTGACCTTGTCGCGTCAGGGGCAGAAAAAGCGCGTCAAGGCGATTACCGAGGGGCAGTTTCATCGATGATGGAGGCCGTCAAAAAATTACCCGACAACCCGCAGGTGGTCTTTAACGCCGCCGTGGCGTTACTGAAACACCTTGATCATCTTGGTTGGGATGAGCGGTTGGGTGACCAGGCGAGAGCCCTGATTGACTCTGCCCGCCGACTTGACTCAGCTAACCCGCGCTTGTCGTCGCTGATGTCGCTGTACCAGAGCATTCTAAAAAAATACGGAATTTCTTCAGCGTATAACGGGGCATTGTTAAAAAACGAGTCATAGCGGGGTCAGTCCCAGCCGTCGCGTGCGTCGTCGTTGCGGATTTGGGAATCACGAGAAAACATCTCCCGCAGTTCATCACGCGCTTGCTTTGCCATTGACACCATCTGCTTCTGGTCCTTATAAAAAGGATAGACCGCTAGTAATGTCTTGACGTTGTGCTTGCGAAATTTCATCGCTGCCTGACGTGCCTCGAAAGCACCGAATCCTAGTTGTCCCAGTACTTGGCGTCCGAGTTGCAGGGCTGCCTCAAAAGTCTCTCGTTCAAGGACGGTGACACCCCGGTCCATCAATTCGTAGTAATGGGTTACGTTGCGCGCTCGTGCAAAGATGGGTAAGGCGGGAAAGGCTATTCGAACAGCGTCGACCAGCGCGAGACTATCTGCGACATTGTCGATGGCAACTACTAGTGCACGGGCTTTGGCAGCCCCCGCGACTGTGAGCAGATCAACGCGAGTGGCGTCTCCGTAGAAAACTTTAAGGCCGAACTTACGTAGCAAGTCGATTTGGTCCGGATCGTGATCCAGTACAGTGACCCCTATTCGATTGGCATAAAGCAGGCGACCGATAATTTGTCCGAAGCGCCCAAAGCCAGCGATGATGACCGGATTGTCCTGTGGCTCGGTTAATTCATCCGGTCGTTTCTTTTCCGCACTGTACCTAGGCGCAAGTAGTTGGTCATGGAAAATCAACAGCAAAGGCGTGGCGAGCATCGACAGTGCAACTACGACTACCAGCAATGACGAAATTTCGGACGAGAAAACATTAGCAGTCGCAGCCGCTCCAAATATAACAAATGCGAATTCACCACCTTGCGATAATAAAAATGCAAAAAGGGCTTGTTGCCCGCGCGGTATTCCGAAGGATTTGGCCAGCATGTACAACAGTAGCGTTTTAATGACAAGAAACGCCGCAACTAAACCAAGCACCAGCCAGGGTTGGGCACGAAAGATGCCAAAGTCGACCGACATGCCGACGGCAATAAAAAATAGTCCAAGAAGTAGGCCTTTGAAAGGCTCAAGGTCAGTTTCTATCGCATGGCGATATTCGGAATCTGCCAGCAGTACGCCGGCCAAAAATGTACCCAGAGCCATGGACATGCCAACCCACTGCATCAGCAAGCCGATGGCAATGACGAGCAATAGCGCAAAAGCAGTAAATATTTCACGCATACCGGTATTTGCGATGACCCGTAAAATAGGTCGAATCAGATAGCGCCCGCCGATTACAAGCGCAATGACGACTCCTGCCACTTTTGCTGCACCTATCCAGCCGTGCCCTGTCACTGTGGTGGAGCTTGCACCGAGAAGGGGGACGATAGCGATCATCGGAATAGCCGCCATATCCTGAAATAACAGGATTGCAAAACTGGCAGAGCCTGCCGGGGTGGCCATCAAGTTCCGCTCTCCCACAGTCGCCAGTGCAATCGCCGTGGACGACAATGAGAGGCCCAGTGCTGCAATCAGCGCGGTATGCCAATCGATGCCGAGAGTGATGCCGAACAAAAACAGAGCGAGTGTAATTAGGCCAACCTGCGCGGAACCCCAGCCAAAAATCGGTCGCCGCAACGACCACAGTCGTTTGGGATCGAGTTCCAGACCGATAAGAAATAACAAGAGGACCACACCAAACTCCGAGAAGTGGAGAATGTCTTCAACGCCGTTGATCAAACCAAATCCCCAAGGTCCGATAACGATTCCCGCCAGCAGATAACCGAGTACCGCCCCCAAGCCAAGCTTTTTGGCGACTGGCACAGCGATGACTGCCGCGACCAAGTAAATTAACGCGTTGAACAGGAGGCTATGTTCCATTGTTGGTAAGCCAGTGAGGATAGGTTTGAAGTTGCTTGATATAAGTCTCGATGTGTCGACTGACCGCCGTTTCATCTGCTTGATTTGCGCCGTGGAAAACGTGTGGCGTTTGCCACGTCATCCCGCATAACCGGGCGGTTTGTTCTTGCGCTGGAAGAAAGGAAGAAAAAGGATGTTGGTGCACACCCTCGATTTGATAAGTTTCGTGTGTTCCGCCTGTACTTGTAACTAGCCAATAGCTTTTACCCGTCAACGCATTGCCACCTTCACCATATGCCCAGCCGTGTTCAAGTACCACATCAAACCACTCTTTAAGCAGCGATGGCACGCTGTACCACTGAAGCGGATGCTGTATTACCACTAGATCGGCCGCTTCAAGGAGCGATTGCTCACGCGGAATGTCGATATCAAAGTCAGGATAGGCGTCGTAGAGATCATGCACCGTTACATTGGGCAGCATGGCAGCTGCAAGGGCTAGGCGTCGATTGATCCGCGACCGCTGCAGAGACGCATGGGCCAGAACCACTAGTATGTTGGGCGCTGGTGTCATTGTCTGTAATCAGTCATGTAAATTTCAAAGGGAAGTCCAAAAGATCGGTACCTTAACAAATAATAGACGCTGTTGATTACCGGTGCCTTCGAGTTTGTTGATCATTCATCAGGTCCTTTGCATTGTTTTGCCAGCCAGCCTGAAGATGTCTTGATTAGATTGATGTTGCCCGCGTTCTACTGAATTTCAAATTGAAATGGATGCTATGACTACTATGCCAGAAGGAAAAAAAGAAATACCGGCACCGCAAAGCCTGGAAAAAGAAGATGCCACCGTGTCGATGCCTAGTGCAGAAAAGCCACCTTTGCCATGGGAGCTTGCACAGCGAGAAACACCATGGACGCAGTCATGGAATGTATTCTCAGCGCGCATCCGGGCGATCAGTGACAAAGTGGGCAAAAAGCTCGCTCATAGAACGTTAAAGATTGGGGTATCAGCGAGGATATTTCATCCGGAACCAGGAGCTAAAGGACTGCGTGGCAAAACTTTGCAATACCTTGAAGAGTCGATTGCCCAGTGGGTTATGTCTCGCGACGTGATGGTCTTTATGATCCCGACGGTGAATACGAACGGCTTGCTGCATCCAAGTAATATCCGGCTTCGTGACTACGCCAAACACCTTGATGGTTTGGTTTTGCAAGGAGGAGCTGACGTTTCACCACAAAGCTACTCCGAGTTAGCGACCCGGCCAGAATGGAACGGCGACAGGGCAAGAGACATGTACGAACTCGAATTGCTGCACGAGTTCATTGAGGCTGACAAACCGGTTCTCGGAATTTGTCGAGGCTGCCAATTAATTAACGTCGCATTCGGGGGGACGTTGTACCAGGACATCGCGGCAGACGTGCCGAATGCCATCGCGCATGTGAATGAACTTTATGACAGTCATCGTCATTCAATTCAATTTCCCGTCGGGTCGTCGTTAGGAAAGATGTTTTTTAAGGAAGAGTCGCCGATGGTCAATTCAATACATCATCAAGCTGTTCGTGACGTTGGACGCAACTTGAATGTTGAGGCAGTGTCAGGAGAGGACCAAATAGTCGAGGCCATCCGTTATCGTAAAGCAGCTTTCGTGATGGGGTTGCAATGGCACCCAGAATTTCACAGAGCCGGTGGGGTAGAGTTGCTTGACTGCACTCCGGTACTCGACAGTTTCTTGAAGGCAGCCCGAGAAACACGTTTCTAAGATTGGATGTGGTAGTGCGAGCGCCGAAGACGAAGAATGTCTTGTTGGATAGCGTCCCTTTACGTGATCAAGAGCGAATTCTTGAGCGGAGCACTTAAAAAATAGCGAATTCGTGCAGCTTTATAGTATTATGCGCGGCGCACGAAAATTCGTAGCTAATCAATTCGCTGCACTAACACGGATTGATAGGTGGGAAACTTAAGTGCGCGAAGATTGACAAGGGGCTTTCTCTCAAATATAGTTTGGGGTTCCCTAAGGAGGGGTGGCCGAGTGGTTAATGGCAGCAGACTGTAAATCTGCCCTCTTACGAGTACGCTGGTTCGAATCCAGCCCCCTCCACCAGATTTAGGTGAAGAAATAAGCGCAGGTTAATAAGTAGTAGTTGCGGAAGCGGTGACCCTCGCGGGTGTAGCTCAATGGTAGAGCTGAAGCCTTCCAAGCTTATGACGAGGGTTCGATTCCCTTCACCCGCTCCAGTTTTACGCAGTTGATTATTCAGCTGCAAGTAGCCCTTTTAGCTCAGTGGTAGAGCACTCCCTTGGTAAGGGAGAGGCCACGTGTTCAATCCACGTAAAGGGCACCAGTTTCGTTAGTGGTGAGTCGTATAACTAAGTCGATCGGGCTCGTGCCTGAACATTCTCTCAAATCGTTAGGAGTCCAAGATGGCAAAGAGTAAATTTGAGCGGACCAAACCGCACGTAAATGTAGGCACGATTGGCCATGTGGACCACGGCAAAACTACATTGACAGCAGCAATTGCAACGGTACTGTCAAAGAAATTTGGCGGCGAAGCAAAAGCTTACGATCAGATCGATGCAGCACCAGAAGAAAAAGCGCGCGGCATTACAATTAATACTGCACACGTCGAGTACGAAACAGCAGCGCGTCACTACGCGCACGTTGACTGCCCAGGCCACGCTGACTATGTGAAGAACATGATTACCGGTGCGGCGCAGATGGACGGTGCGATTCTGGTGTGTTCAGCTGCAGACGGTCCAATGCCGCAAACTCGCGAGCACATCTTGCTGGCGCGTCAAGTTGGTGTACCGTACATCATCGTTTTCTTGAACAAGTGCGACATGGTTGACGATGCCGAGTTGCTCGAGTTGGTGGAAATGGAAGTTCGTGAACTGCTAGTCAAATATGAGTTCCCAGGTGACGATTTGCCAATCATTCAAGGTTCCGCGAAATTGGCGCTGGAAGGCGATACAGGTACGTTGGGTGAGGAAGCCATCATGAAATTGGCTGAAGCACTTGATACCTACATCCCTACACCTGAGCGTGCAGTTGACGGTGCCTTTTTGCTGCCAGTCGAAGACGTGTTCTCGATCTCGGGTCGCGGTACCGTTGTGACCGGTCGTATCGAGCGTGGTATCGTCAAGGTCGGCGAGGAGCTGGAAATCATCGGCATCCGCGACACACAAAAAACTACTTGCACCGGCGTTGAGATGTTCCGCAAACTGCTGGATCAAGGCCAGGCTGGTGACAACGTCGGCGTGCTGTTGCGCGGCACCAAGCGTGAAGATGTTGAGCGGGGTCAGGTATTGGCCAAGCCAAACACCATCAAGCCGCACAAGCATTTCACTGGTGAAATTTACGTTTTGTCGAAAGACGAAGGCGGACGTCACACACCTTTCTTTAACAACTATCGTCCTCAGTTTTACTTCCGTACAACAGACGTAACAGGGTCGATCGAGTTGCCGAAAGACAAAGAGATGGTTATGCCTGGTGACAACGTGTCGATCACTGTTATGCTGATTAACCCGATCGCGATGGAAGAAGGATTGCGCTTCGCTATTCGTGAAGGCGGTCGTACTGTTGGTGCTGGCGTCGTTGCAAAGATTATCGAGTAATAAATTATTTCTAATGAAGATAATTCCCGCTTTGAGAGTAAACTTTAACGGGAAATTTATTTTCAAGAGCAGTGTTTAAACGTAGGGGTGTAGCTCAATTGGCAGAGCGTCGGTCTCCAAAACCGAAGGTTGGGGGTTCGAGGCCCTCCGCCCCTGCCACCGAATTAGGTGCAGGGTATCGAAAGTAAATAGAGTATGTCTAATCAACCTGTGCAAACAGTGAGCACGTCAAGCGACAAGTTAAAGGTCGCTTTGGCCGTTTGTGCTGTCATTGCTGGCGTGGTAGTTTTCTATGTGCTTGCGGACAAGCCTTCATTAGTCAGAGCTAGTGGGTTAGTGCTGGGCCTGATAGTGGCTGTGGGATTTGCGTGGACATCAACTCAAGGCAGGGAATTTCTAAATTTTGCCAGTGAAGCAGTTCGTGAAACCAAAAAAGTAGTGTGGCCAACCAGAAAAGAAGCAATGCAGATTACTGCAGTTGTGTTCTGCTTCGTTCTGGTAATGGCTATTTTTCTTTGGGGAACCGATAAGTTACTAGAGTTTATATTGTACGACTTGATTCTGGGCTGGAAAAAATGACGAACGAGCAAGCAGAAGACGGAGCGCCAGTAAATACAGAAAGCGCAGCAACTGTAGCGCTAACTAGTAAAAAACGTTGGTACGTAGTACATGCTTATTCCGGCATGGAGAAAAGCGTGCAACGAGCTTTGACCGAGCGAGTAACTCGCGCAGGAATGGATGAGAAATTTGGTCAGATATTAGTTCCGACCGAAGAAGTAATCGAAGTAAAAAATGGTCAGAAGACAGTCACTGAACGTAGATTTTTCCCGGGTTATGTGTTGGTCGAGATGGAAATGACTGACGAAACATGGCATTTGGTGAAAAACACAAGCAAGGTGACAGGGTTTATCGGTGGTAAGTCTAATAAGCCAACGCCAATTCCTCCGCATGAAGTTGACAAGATCATGCAGCAGATGCAAGAGGGTATTGAGAAGCCTAGGCCAAAAGTATTGTACGAGGTCGGTGAATTAGTCCGGATTAAAGATGGTCCATTCACAGACTTCAACGGAAATGTAGAAGAAGTTAACTACGAAAAATCAAAAGTCAGAGTTTCAGTGACAATTTTCGGTAGAGCAACACCAGTTGAGTTAGAGTTCGGGCAGGTAGAAAAAGCTTGATGACGTAATCAGGCAAAAGATTTTTAAGTAATTTGTATGAAAAGTAATGGCCGAAATTAAAATCGGAAATTATTTATGTATCAGCGAGGAGCCCAATTAAAGTGCGTGATATCACGTAGTTGAAAAGGCGCTACCACTCACCTAAAGACGGAGCCTACATGGCAAAGAAAATTATTGGTTTTATCAAGCTGCAAGTGCCGGCTGGTAAAGCAAACCCATCCCCTCCGATTGGTCCTGCATTGGGTCAACGCGGTTTGAACATTATGGAATTCTGCAAGGCATTTAACGCTCAGACCCAAGGTCTCGAGCCAGGCCTGCCAATTCCTGTTGTTATTACAGCCTTCGCAGACAAATCGTTCACTTTTGTGATGAAGACGCCACCGGCGACAATTCTGATCAAAAAAGCAGCTGGAATTACCAAGGGTTCGCCTAAGCCGCACGTGGATAAGGTCGGTAGCATCACGCGACAGCAAGCAGAAGAAATCGCAACACAAAAACGGCCAGATTTGACGGCTGCTGACATGGAAGCCGCCGTGCGTATCATCGCGGGCTCGGCACGTTCCATGGGTATCACGGTAGAGGGAATGTAATGGCTAAGTTATCCAAGCGTATCAAAGCAATTAAAGCTAAAGTCGATCGTACTAAGTCCTATCCATTCGACAATGCTGTGGCATTAATTAAAGAACTCGCTACGGCGAAATTCAATGAATCGATTGATGTGTCAGTTCAACTCGGTGTCGATGCAAAGAAATCGGACCAAGTCGTCCGTGGATCCGTTGTGCTGCCAGCAGGAACAGGTAAAAGTGTTCGTGTTGCCGTTTTCGCCACGGGTGAAAAAGCTGAGCAAGCTAAAGCTGCAGGTGCAGACATCGTTGGTATGGAAGATTTGGCAGAGCAGATCAAAGCAGGCAACATGCCTTTTGATATCGTTATCGCCTCACCTGACACAATGCGTATTGTAGGTACACTGGGCCAGATTTTGGGTCCACGCGGGCTGATGCCTAACCCGAAGGTGGGTACGGTTACGCCTGATGTAGCTACTGCGGTAAAAAACGCCAAAGCTGGTCAAGTTCAATACCGGACCGACAAAGGCGGAATTATTCACGCCACAATCGGTCGCAAGTCGTTCACTGATGAAGCATTGAAGTCGAACCTCGTCGCTCTGATTGATGCACTGAATAAAGCAAAGCCAACATCAAGCAAAGGTGTCTACCTGCGCAAGGTTTCTTTGTCATCTACAATGGGTGCCGGTGTTCGTGTTGATCATGCGTCGCTAGCAGCTTAAAAAATAACGTCTCCATGCTTCAGTGCATGGAGTAAATCTTTGGGCTGACTTAATTTAGTTTAATAAATTAAGTCAGACAATCAAAGACCGTTGGGCTCGGTATTGAAAAAATAAATACTGAGTTAAAAATGAAAAACAAGAAATTGTTTTTCTACCCAACGCAGATGGTGAACCCGAACAAGTTTTGTGGTACCTACGCTGGCCCGCCAGTCGGAACTCCTAACTTCGGACGCCGTGTTCGAACCGATACAAGGCAAGCAATTCATTGGGGTTGCGATGCTGAGTATCATTTTTGGAGGTTGACCGTGAGTCTCAATCTGAATGACAAGAAGGCTGTCGTAGCCGAAATTTCAGTAAAAGTTGCAACTGCACAGACTATCGTCGTCGCTGAATACCGCGGCATCCAAGTTAGTCACTTGACACAATTGCGCGCAAAAGCACGTGCTGAAGGCGTGTATTTGCGTGTGTTGAAAAACACCTTGGCTCGACGCGCAGTTGAAGGCACTGCCTTTTCTGCTCTGGCATCCGAAATGACCGGTCCGTTGATCTATTCGATCTCCGACGACGCCGTTGCCGCTGCAAAAGTCCTCCAGGAATTTGCACGGACTAACGACAAACTGGTCATTAAAGCGGGTAGCTATGCTGGTAAGCCACTTGATAAGGCAGGCGTAGCTTCATTGGCTAGTATTCCTAGTCGTGAAGTCTTGCTTTCCCAATTACTTGGAATCATGCAGGCACCTGTGTCCGGATTTGCTCGTGCTCTTGCAGCTCTTGCAGCCAAGAAAAGCGAAGGAGCAGAAGTTGCACCGGAAGCCGAAGTTCTGGCAGACGCTCCGGTGGAAGCTGTCTGATTCAATAATTAGTAATTATTGAATCATCCAACGCACGACGTTAAAACTGATCTGATGTAATTATCAATACCAATTAGGAGTTTCAAATGGCAATTAGCAAAGACGATATCCTCGAAGCCGTAGGCGCGATGTCAGTAATGGACCTGAATGACATGGTCAAAGCATTCGAAGAAAAATTTGGTGTTTCCGCTGCTGCAATGGCAGTCGCTGGCCCAGCTGGTGCTGCTGCTGTCGTTGAAGAGCAGACAGAATTCACAGTAACACTGACCGATTTCGGCGCTAACAAGGTTGGCGTAATTAAAGCTGTTCGCGAAATTACAGGCCTTGGCTTGAAAGAAGCTAAAGATCTGGTTGATGGCGCACCAAAGCCAGTAAAAGAAGCTGTATCGAAAGCAGATGCCGAAGCTGCCAAGAAAAAATTGGAAGATGCAGGCGCGAAAGCTGAAATCAAGTAAACTTGGTTATTTAGCGCATTGTTGAAGCGCCAGAGTCAAAGCGCGGAACCTTTTTAAATAAGGGTTCGGCTTTGACTTCTTTGTCGTTTCAAAATGCGGGTTAAATAGCGATTTCAATACGACATAGAATTTTGCAACGCATATAGTTTTTTAGGGTTGTCACTTGAGGTTTCGTCGTTGCTGGTACATGCATTAACCGCATTTACTGTCGAATTCTGAACTGTCCATCCTTCCTGTCACTCACGGAGTGTTCATGCACTACTCATTTACTGAGAAGAAGCGCATTCGTAAATCTTTTGCGAAGCGCGCTAACGTTCACAACGTTCCGTTCCTGCTGGCGACCCAGCTCGAGTCTTATCTTAGCTTCCTGCAAGAGGACAAAGTTCCGTCGCAACGCAAGAATGAGGGCTTACAATCGGCCTTCACTTCGATCTTCCCTATTGTTTCGCACAATGGGTTCGCTCGTCTGGAATTTTTGTCTTATATTCTTGGCGATCCGCCGTTTGACGTCAAGGAGTGCCAGCAAAGGGGACTAACGTTCGCCTCGCCACTTCGGGCTAAAGTGCGTCTGGTTATTCTTGACAAAGAATCGCCAACTAAGCCAGTCGTCAAAGAAATGAAAGAACAGGAAGTGTACATGGGCGAATTGCCGCTCATGACAACCACTGGCTCCTTCGTGATCAATGGTACAGAGCGCGTGATCGTGTCACAGTTGCACAGATCACCTGGTGTATTTTTTGAACACGATCGGGGCAAGACACACTCGTCAGGAAAGTTGCTTTTCTCGGCACGGATTATTCCTTACCGCGGATCGTGGCTTGATTACGAATTTGATCCGAAAGATATCTTGTTTTTCCGTGTCGATCGTCGTCGCAAAATGCCAGTAACAATCTTGCTCAAAGCAATAGGCATGACGCCCGAGCAGATCCTCGCGAACTTCTTTGTGTTCGACAATTTTGCCCTTCGTGCCGATGGTGGCGAGATGGAGTTCGTTGGCGAACGCCTGCGCGGTGAAGTTGCACGTTTTGATATCAATGACAATGCAGGTAAGTCGCTGGTTGCAAAAGATAAGCGCATTAATGCAAAGCACGTGCGTGAAATGGAAGCCGCGGGCATTAAACATATTTCGGTGCCTGAAGACTATCTGTTAGGTCGCGTACTGGCTAAAAATATTGTTGATGCGGATACCGGTGAAATCGTCGCAAGCGCAAACGATGAATTGACTGAAGAGTTGATGGGGAAGTTGCGCGAATCAAATATTTCGAATATTCAAACGCTTTACACTAACGATCTTGATCAAGGCGGTTATATTTCGCAGACGCTGCGGATGGACGATACCGCAGATCAAATGGCCGCTAAAGTTGCTATCTACCGGATGATGCGTCCTGGAGAGCCACCGACCGAAGACTCAGTTGAAGCGTTGTTCAATGGCTTGTTTTACAACGAAGATCGCTACGATTTATCAGCAGTCGGCCGTATGAAATTCAACCGCCGCATAGGTCGCGACGAATTGACCGGCATGATGACCTTGTCAAATGATGACGTGCTAGCTGTAATCAAGATATTGGTTGAGCTGCGCAATGGTCGCGGTGAAGTCGATGATATTGATCATCTCGGTAATCGTCGTGTACGTTGCGTTGGTGAATTGGCAGAAAATCAGTTCCGTGCCGGTCTGGTTCGTGTAGAGCGGGCTGTGAAAGAGCGCCTTGGTCAAGCCGAAGCAGATAATTTGATGCCGCACGATCTGATCAATTCCAAGCCGATCTCGGCAGCAATCCGCGAATTTTTCGGTTCATCGCAGCTGTCGCAGTTTATGGACCAGACCAATCCGTTGTCGGAGATTACGCATAAACGTCGCGTTTCGGCTCTTGGACCTGGCGGTTTGACCCGTGAGCGTGCCGGTTTTGAGGTGCGCGACGTGCATCCAACCCACTACGGCCGTGTGTGCCCGATCGAAACACCGGAAGGTCCGAATATTGGACTGATCAATTCGTTGGCGCTGTATGCGCGATTGAATGAGTATGGGTTCCTTGAAACGCCTTATCGTAAAGTGAACGATAGCAAGATTACGGCCCAGATCGACTACTTGTCTGCAATCGAAGAAGGGCGCTATATCATTGCCCAGGCAAACGCGACCATCGACCCTACCGGGCGACTGTCGGACGAGCTTGTATCTGCGCGAGAAGCAGGTGAAACGATTCTTGTCTCCCCTGAACGTGTTCAGTACATGGACGTTGCTCCGGGCCAAGTTGTTTCCGTTGCTGCCTCGCTGATTCCGTTCCTTGAGCATGACGACGCGAACCGGGCTCTGATGGGTGCCAACATGCAGCGTCAAGCTGTACCGTGTTTACGTCCGGAAAAGGCGCTGGTCGGTACTGGTATTGAGCGCACTGTTGCGGTTGACTCTGGGACCACGGTGCAGGCTCTGCGTGGTGGCTTGGTTGACTATATTGACGCTGGTCGTGTCGTGATTCGGGTGAACGATGAGGAGGCAACTGCAGGTGAAGTTGGCGTTGACATCTACAACCTGATCAAATACACGCGATCAAACCAAAATACCAACATCAATCAGCGCCCAATCGTGAAAGTGGGCGATCGTGTTGCGAAGCACGACGTAATTGCAGACGGAGCGTCAACGGACTTGGGTGAGCTTGCCTTGGGTCAGAACATGCTTGTCGCTTTTATGCCGTGGAATGGTTATAACTTTGAAGACTCGATACTGATTTCGGAAAAGGTTGTTGCAGATGATCGCTACACCTCGATTCATATCGAAGAACTATCTGTTGTAGCGCGTGATACCAAGTTGGGTGCCGAAGAAATTACGCGAGACATTTCGAATCTTGCAGAAAACCAACTGGCACGCCTCGACGAATCCGGCATTGTGTATATCGGTGCTGAAGTCGAAGCTGGTGATACCTTGGTTGGTAAAGTTACCCCAAAAGGGGAAACACAACTGACTCCGGAAGAAAAATTACTGAGAGCAATTTTCGGTGAAAAAGCTTCCGATGTGAAAGACACTTCACTTCGAGTTCCGTCCGGCATGATTGGAACCGTTATTGATGTCCAGGTTTTCACACGTGAGGGTATTCCTCGTGACAAGCGCGCGCAGCAGATTATTGATGATGAACTGAAGCGTTACCGCCTTGATTTGAACGATCAGTTGCGCATTGTTGAGGGCGATGGCTTCCAGCGCCTCGAGAAAATGCTGATTGGTAAAGTCGTCAACGGTGGTCCGAAAAAGCTCGCCAAAGGTGCAAAGATAACGAGCGAATATTTGCTCGATCTGGATAAATATCATTGGTTCGATATTCGTCCTGCAGACGATGATGCTGCAGCCTCGCTTGAAGCAATCAAAGAATCGATTGCCGAGAAACGGCATCAATTTGATCTTGCTTTCGAAGAGAAGCGTAAAAAATTAACGCAGGGCGATGAACTTCCACCCGGCGTGCAAAAAATGGTCAAAGTGTATTTGGCCGTAAAGCGTCGGTTGCAGCCTGGCGACAAGATGGCGGGTCGCCACGGTAACAAGGGCGTGGTTTCACGGATCGTGCCGATTGAAGATATGCCTTACATGGCAGACGGAACACCTGCGGATATCGTGTTGAATCCGCTTGGTGTGCCATCGCGGATGAACGTCGGCCAGGTTCTGGAAGTGCATTTGGGTTGGGCTGCTAAAGGTCTCGGTCTGCGTATTGGCGAGATGTTAAAAGCGCAGACGAAGATCATAGAGCTGCGGAAATTCTTGTCAGTGATCTATAACGGTTCTGGGAAAAATGAAGATCTGGATAGTTTTAGTGATGATGAGATTCTGGAGTTGTCATCGAATCTGAAGCATGGTGTTCCTTTTGCTACACCGGTTTTTGATGGTGCCAACGAGGAAGAGATCCGTCAGATGCTTGACCTCGCTTATCCTGATCACATTGCCAAGCAGCTCGGCATGACACCGTCGAAGAATCAGGTAACAATGTACGACGGTCGGACCGGTGAGGCTTTCGAGCGTTCGGTTACCGTTGGCTACATGCACATGCTGAAATTGCATCACCTTGTCGATGACAAGATGCATGCTCGTTCAACTGGACCTTACTCTTTGGTTACTCAGCAGCCACTTGGCGGTAAAGCTCAGTTCGGTGGACAGCGTTTCGGTGAGATGGAAGTATGGGCGCTGGAAGCGTACGGCGCGTCTTATGTCTTGCAGGAAATGTTGACGGTGAAATCCGACGACGTGAATGGTCGTACTAAAGTATATGAAAACCTCGTTAAGGGGGATCATGTTATCGATGCAGGTATGCCTGAGTCGTTTAACGTGTTGGTCAAGGAAATACGCTCGTTAGGTATCGATATCGATCTCGAGCGAGATTAATTGTTCCAACCTAAAAAGCCGCGTTACGCGTAAGATGCGTGTCGCGGCTTTTTTGCCGAATCCAGTTATTCGGTAGCATTTTCTAGTCAAGATATTAAAGTAGCAAGGTAGGGCATTACATAAGTTGTAGGGAAGTGTCACTCCGTACTCGGTATCAGCGGAACTCTGCTCAACAGCAGGGCTCTCCCGCTAATGCAACAGGGTCACAAGCGGAATCGGCTCATCCTCCTCGTCAGTCATCTAGCGTTTTTCACGCAACCTGGAGTGAACCATGAAAGCACTGCTCGATTTATTCAAGCAAGTTCAGCAAAACGAACAGTTCGACGCAATCAAAATTGGTCTTGCATCCCCTGAAAAAATCCGTTCTTGGTCCTACGGTGAAGTAAAAAAACCGGAAACCATTAACTACCGGACGTTTAAGCCAGAACGTGACGGACTATTTTGCGCGAAGATTTTTGGTCCAATCAAGGACTATGAATGTTTGTGCGGTAAGTACAAGCGCTTGAAGCATCGGGGCGTCATTTGTGAAAAATGTGGAGTTGAGGTAACGCTCGCTAAGGTTCGTCGCGAACGCATGGGTCATATTGAACTGGCGTCGCCTACCGCACACATCTGGTTTCTGAAGTCGTTGCCGTCGCGGTTAGGTATGGTTCTAGACATGACACTGCGGGATATCGAGCGTGTTTTGTACTTTGAAGCCTATGTAGTGACGGACCCTGGTATGACGCCACTTAAAAAGTGTCAGATCATGTCGGAAGATGATTACGCGGCTAAGTACGAAGAATTTGGTGACGACTTTACGGCATTCATGGGCGCCGAGGGAATACGTGAACTGCTTCGTTCAATCGATATCGATCGTGATGCGGAAATGCTGCGTCAGGAATTGAAAGAATCTAAATCTGAAGCCAAGATTAAAAAGTATGCAAAACGTCTGAAAGTACTGGAGGCGTTTCAGCGTTCCGGTATCAAGCCAGACTGGATGATTATGGAGGTATTGCCGGTACTTCCACCGGAATTGCGTCCTTTGGTTCCATTGGATGGGGGGCGCTTCGCGACCTCCGACCTGAATGATTTATATCGTCGCGTGATTAACCGTAATAACCGTTTAAAGCGGTTGATGGAATTGCGCGCGCCAGAAATCATTACGCGTAACGAGAAGCGGATGTTGCAGGAAGCAGTGGATTCGTTGCTTGATAATGGTCGTCGCGGTAAGGCGATGACCGGCGCGAATAAGCGACCATTGAAGTCGCTTGCTGAAATGATCAAGGGTAAGGGCGGTCGATTCCGTCAAAACTTGCTCGGTAAACGCGTCGATTATTCTGGTCGTTCGGTCATTGTCGTGGGTCCCCAGTTGAAACTGCATCAGTGCGGTTTGCCAAAGCTGATGGCACTTGAGTTGTTCAAACCTTTCATCTTTAATAAGCTGGAGTTGATGGGTCTTGCAACGACTATCAAGGCAGCGAAAAAACTGGTTGAAATTCAAGAGCCTGTTGTTTGGGACATTTTGGAAGACGTGATCCGCGAACATCCGGTCATGCTCAATCGTGCGCCAACTTTGCATCGTCTCGGTATTCAGGCGTTTGAACCAGTGCTTATCGAAGGAAAAGCAATTCAATTGCATCCGCTAGTTTGTGCCGCTTTCAATGCTGACTTTGATGGCGACCAAATGGCAGTACACGTGCCGTTGTCAATTGAAGCGCAGATGGAAGCCCGTACACTGATGCTGGCGTCGAACAACATTCTGTTCCCGTCAAATGGAGAGCCTTCCATCGTACCTTCGCAGGATATCGTGCTCGGTTTGTACTACGCTACACGTGAACAAATTAACGGTAAAAACGAAGGGATGATGTTCCCTGATGTATCCGAAGTTATTCGCGCTTATGACAATAAGGAAGTCGAATTGACTTCGCGTGTGACCGTACGAATTACCGAGTATCCGAAAAATCTTGAAACCGGCGAGTTCGAGAAAACTATTACACGCTATGAAACGACAATTGGTCGTGCAATTCTTTCTGAGATCCTGCCTAAGGGTTTGCCATTTAGCGTACTGAATCGCGCTTTAAAGAAGAAAGAGATCTCGAAACTAATCAACACGTCGTTCCGCAAGTGCGGTCTGCGTGCGACCGTTGTATTCGCTGATAAGTTGATGCAGTCAGGCTTTCGTTTGGCAACTCGTGCTGGCATATCAATTTGCGTTGATGACATGTTGGTTCCACCACAAAAAGTTACGTTGATTGCCACCGCAGAGCAGGAAGTCAAACAGATTGAGCAGCAGTATTCATCTGGTTTGGTTACTGCAGGCGAGCGGTACAACAAAGTGGTCGATATCTGGGGCAAGGCCGGTGACGATGTCGGTAAAGCCATGATGGATCAGTTGAAAGTCGAGGATGTGATTCGTCGTGACGGAACAAAGTCTACGCAAGAGTCCTTTAACGCGATTTATATGATGGCTGACTCCGGCGCACGTGGTTCTGCAGCGCAGATTCGACAGCTGGCAGGTATGCGTGGCTTGATGGCGAAGCCTGACGGCTCCATTATCGAGACACCAATTACGGCGAACTTCCGCGAAGGACTGAATGTATTGCAATACTTCATTTCAACACACGGTGCACGTAAAGGTTTGGCCGATACGGCGTTGAAGACGGCTAACTCAGGTTATTTGACACGTCGTCTGGTTGACGTGACTCAGGACTTGGTAGTCATTGAAGATGATTGCGGTACTTCCAACGGTGCTTCAATGAAAGCCATGGTTGAAGGTGGTGAGGTAATTGAAGCGTTACGTGATCGTATTTTGGGTCGCGTTGCGGCAAATGATATTGTCAATCCAGAGACACAGGCCACGTTGTTCCCGGCAGGTACGTTGCTCGATGAAGATGGTGTTGAAGAAATCGAGCGCTTGGGTATCGACGAAGTTAAAGTTCGCACTCCATTGACCTGTGACACACGTTACGGCTTGTGCGGTATGTGCTACGGACGCGACTTGGGTCGTGGCGTATTGGTCAATGCAGGTGAGGCGGTTGGTGTGATTGCTGCCCAATCCATTGGTGAGCCAGGTACCCAGTTGACAATGCGTACATTTCACATCGGTGGTGCTGCATCACGCGCTGCTGTCGCCTCATCTGTTGAAGCCAAATCGAACGGTATTGTGCGCTTCACAGCAACAATGCGGTATGTCACGAACGGCAAAGGCGGTCAGATCGTCATTTCTCGCTCAGGCGAAGTACTTATTACCGATGACCACGGCCGTGAGCGGGAACGTCACAAGGTGCCATATGGCGCGACGTTAAGTGTGCATGACGGTTTGCTGATCAAGGCCGGAACGCCTCTGGCAACATGGGATCCGTTGACTCGTCCAATTATTACTGAGTATGCCGGTACCGTACGTTTCGAACACGTTGAAGAGGGCTCGACAGTGGCTCGTCAAGTCGATGAAGTTACCGGCTTGTCAACAATGGTCGTAATCGATGCGAAGCGTCGTGGATCAGTCAGCAAGACTGTACGACCACAGGTCAAGCTATTGAACGAGCAGGGCGAAGAAGTAAAAATCGCCGGGACCGAGCATGCAGTAACAATTGGTTTTCAGGTTGGTGCATTAATCACGGTCAAGGATGGACAGCAAGTATCCGTTGGCGAAGTGCTCGCACGTATCCCAACTGAATCGCAAAAAACTCGCGATATTACAGGCGGTTTGCCACGCGTTGCTGAGCTGTTTGAAGCCCGCTCGCCGAAAGATGCCGGCATGCTGGCAGAAGTAACCGGGACCGTTGCTTTTGGTAAGGAAACCAAAGGAAAACAACGTCTTGAAATTACTGACATGGACGGCAACAAGCACGAGTTCCTGATTACTAAAGATAAACAGGTTCTGGTTCATGACGGTCAAGTTGTCAACAAGGGTGAAATGATTGTTGACGGACCTGCTGATCCACAGGACATTTTGCGGTTGCTTGGTATCGAGGCGCTTGCTCGTTATATTGTTGATGAAGTTCAGGATGTCTATCGTCTCCAGGGTGTGAAGATCAATGACAAGCACATTGAAGTGATCGTTCGCCAAATGTTGCGTAGAGTTCAAATTGTCGACGCCGGAGATGCAAACTACATTACTGGTGAGCAGGTTGAGCGTTCTGAATTGCTGGATGAAAACGATCGTGTCAATGCTGCGGGTAAAATCCCGGCGACTTACGAGAATGTTTTACTTGGTATTACCAAGGCATCGTTGTCGACTGATTCGTTTATTTCAGCCGCGTCTTTCCAGGAAACCACTCGGGTACTTACTGAGGCAGCCATCATGGGCAAGCGCGATGGTCTTCGTGGCTTGAAAGAGAATGTGATCGTTGGTCGTTTGATCCCGGCAGGTACAGGGCTCGCCTTCCATCGGGCACGAAAAGAAAAGGAAACATGGGAAGCTGAAGAGCGAACAGCATTGTTGCAAGCCGAGAAGGTTGCACGCACTGCTGAGTTCGAAGCTCAATTAGCGGATATCAGCGGCGGTTCAGACAGTATCGATTAATACCGTTGCATGTTCGGGAAGGGCACTGGGAAATAGGTCCAGTGCCTTTTTTTTTGATGGTGGTTCGGTCTACCTTCTGAATTTCCTAGAAAATAGTGAACAGTTGATTGACGACTCGGATTCGGGAGACTACACTCTCCAGTTCTCGAATTTATCCATGGCCACAGATTGCCTGTAAGGCAATTCGTAGCTGATATCGAAGAAATCGCACAAGGTATGCATCTTGTGACGCATTGTTTAAGTCCCCGGACAACCGTTTTCGGGATTTGTTAATAGCAGTAATTTTAGTTGGGTTTAGAGCGATGCCAACCATCAATCAATTGATTCGCCAGCCGCGTGTTTCTGCACGCGTCAAGAGCAAATCACCGGCGCTTGAAAACAGCCCGCAAAAACGTGGCGTATGTACGCGCGTTTACACAACAACTCCTAAGAAGCCTAATTCTGCACTGCGTAAAGTTGCAAAAGTACGGTTGACCAATGGTTTTGAAGTGATTTCATACATCGGTGGCGAAGGCCATAATTTGCAAGAGCATAGCGTGGTCTTGCTCCGCGGTGGTCGTGTAAAAGACTTGCCAGGTGTTCGTTATCACATGGTCCGTGGTGCTTTGGATACTCAAGGTGTTAAGGATCGTAAGCAATCGCGTTCGAAATATGGTACCAAGCGCGCAAAAGCCGGTAAAAAGTAAATTTATTTATCTTCGCAAAATATAAGCGGAGAAGGTGTCGGTCCCGAATGGGCCGAGTAAGTGGATGGCTATGATGGCTGTTCTGGAGTGAGTAATCCGAATGGATGAACACTCAACTGAAGATTGAAGGGAATCGAAATGCCACGTCGTCGTGAAGTCCCCAAGCGGGATATTTTGCCGGATCCAAAATTTGGTAATGTTGATGTTGCTAAGTTCGTCAACGTACTTATGCTGTCTGGCAAGAAGTCTGTTGCCGAAAATATTATTTATGGTGCTTTTGAGCACATTAATGCCAAGTCAGGCAAAGACCCGCTCGAAGTTTTCGCTGCAGCTATTGGTAATTGCAAGCCACTTGTTGAAGTAAAATCTCGTCGCGTTGGTGGTGCAAACTATCAAGTACCAGTTGAAGTACGGCCAGTCCGTCGCATGGCACTGTCAATGCGTTGGTTGCGCGAAGCAGCAAATAAGCGCAGCGAAAAATCGATGCCGCAACGTCTCGGCGGAGAACTGCTTGAAGCTGCTGAAGGTCGTGGCGGTGCAATGAAAAAGCGCGATGAAGTGCATCGCATGGCAGAAGCGAACAAGGCGTTCTCGCACTTCCGCTTCTAAAAGAATGATTGGCGTTGCCGCCTTGTGCAGGCTATGCCGGTTATAAAAGTAATTGTTCGAGGCCGGGCACATTGAATAGATGGCGCTCGGTTTTGCACATTAAAAAGATTTAGGATGAACTATGGCACGCAAGACCCCCATTGAGCGCTATCGCAACATCGGTATTTCCGCTCACATTGATGCTGGTAAAACTACGACTACAGAGCGAGTGCTGTTCTACACAGGCGTGAACCATAAAATTGGCGAAGTGCATGACGGTGCTGCCACCATGGACTGGATGGAGCAGGAGCAGGAGCGTGGAATCACGATCACGTCCGCTGCAACCACTTGCTTCTGGAAGGGAATGGCTAATAACTTTCCTGAACATCACATCAACATTATTGATACGCCAGGTCACGTCGATTTCACAATCGAAGTAGAGCGTTCAATGCGTGTGCTTGACGGCGCCTGTATGGTTTACTGTGCGGTTGGCGGAGTTCAGCCACAATCCGAAACGGTATGGCGTCAAGCTAATAAGTACGGTGTTCCACGTCTGGCGTTCGTCAACAAGATGGATCGTACTGGTGCAAACTTCTTCAAGGTCTACGACCAGATGCGCGCACGTCTGAAGGCAAATCCAATTCCTGTACAGATCCCGATTGGCGCTGAAGAAAATTTCCTCGGTGTTGTTGACCTGGTTAAGATGAAAGCGATCTACTGGGACGATGCATCACAGGGGATGAAATTCGACTATCGTGAAATTCCCGAAGAACTTTTGGCGCAGGCTAAAGAGTGGCGCGAGAAGATGGTTGAAGCCGCAGCAGAGGCGACCGAAGAGTTGATGAACAAATACTTGGACGAAGGCGATTTGTCAGAAGAAGAAATCAAGACTGCATTGCGTCAACGTACTATTGCGGCCGAGATTGTTCCGATGATGTGTGGTACCGCTTTCAAGAACAAGGGTGTTCAAGCGATGCTTGACGGCGTTATTGAATACTTGCCTTCGCCTGCGGATATTCCACCAGTTAAAGGTCTCGATGAAGACGATCTTCCTGTAACTCGGAAAGCAGAAGATACGGAAAAATTTTCGGCGCTTGCGTTCAAAATTATGACGGACCCGTTTGTCGGACAGTTGATATTTTTCCGTGTTTATTCGGGCATGATCAAGTCAGGCGACACGGTGTTTAATCCCGTTAAAAACAAGAAAGAACGTCTTGGTCGGATTTTGCAGATGCACGCAAATCAGCGCGAGGAAATCAAGGAAGTTCACGCCGGGGATATTGCTGCAGCCGTAGGTTTGAAGGATGCAACCACCGGTGAAACTTTGTGCGATCCTACTGCGGTCATTACACTTGAGCGCATGGTGTTCCCTGAACCAGTGATTTCACAAGCTGTCGAGCCAAAGACCAAGGTTGACCAAGAAAAAATGGGCCTTGCCTTGAATCGTCTGGCACAAGAAGATCCTTCGTTCAGAGTGAAAACTGATGAAGAGTCAGGCCAAACAATTATTGGTGGAATGGGCGAGCTACACCTGGAAATTATCGTTGATCGTATGCGTCGCGAATTTGGTGTTGAGGCGACCGTTGGTAAGCCGCAGGTTGCATATCGCGAGACGATTCGTAAAGTTTGCGAAGAAATCGAAGGTAAGTTCGTCAAGCAATCTGGTGGTCGTGGTCAATATGGTCACGTCGTATTGAAAATCGAACCGCAGCCTCCTGGTGTTGGTTTCGAATTTGTTGATGCAATTAAAGGTGGTACTGTCCCACGCGAATATATTCCTGCGGTTGAAAAAGGTGTTCGAGAGACACTTACGGCAGGTGTTATGGCTGGTTACCCTGTAGTTGATGTCAAAGTCACGTTGTTCTTCGGTTCGTATCATGATGTTGACTCGAATGAAAATGCATTCCGTATGGCGGCATCCATGGCATTCAAAGACGGGTGCCGTAAAGCCAGTCCGGTGATTCTGGAACCAATGATGTCGGTAGATGTTGAGACTCCAGAAGACTACGCGGGATCCGTAATGGGTGACTTGTCTTCTCGTCGTGGAATGGTGCAAGGGATGGATGAAATTGCTGGTGGTGGCGGCAAAATTATCAAGGCTGAAGTTCCTTTGTCAGAGATGTTCGGTTACTCGACTTCTTTGCGTTCAGCTACGCAGGGTCGGGCAACATACACGATGGAGTTCAAGCATTATGCTGAAGCGCCTAAAAATGTAACCGAGGCAATTGTTAGTTCAAAAGGTAAATAGTTCTTTTGTTGCGGCCCGCACGATAGAAATTAACATCGAGCGGGCTGTAGCGCCGATAGATAAATCATTGTTCTTGAAGGAAAAGTAAAATGGCAAAGAGTAAATTTGAGCGGACCAAACCGCACGTAAATGTAGGCACGATTGGCCATGTGGACCACGGCAAAACTACATTGACAGCAGCAATTGCAACGGTACTGTCTAAGAAATTTGGCGGCGAAGCAAAAGCTTACGATCAGATCGACGCGGCACCAGAAGAAAAAGCACGCGGTATTACAATTAACACCGCACACGTCGAGTACGAAACAGCAGCGCGCCACTACGCGCACGTTGACTGCCCAGGCCACGCTGACTATGTGAAGAACATGATTACCGGTGCGGCGCAGATGGACGGTGCGATTTTGGTCTGTTCAGCTGCAGACGGTCCAATGCCGCAAACTCGCGAGCACATCTTGCTGGCGCGTCAAGTTGGTGTACCGTACATCATCGTTTTCTTGAACAAGTGCGACATGGTTGACGATGCCGAGTTGCTCGAGTTGGTGGAAATGGAAGTTCGTGAACTGCTAGTCAAATACGAGTTCCCAGGCGACGATTTGCCAATCATTCAAGGTTCCGCAAAATTGGCGCTGGAAGGCGATACAGGTCCGTTGGGTGAGGAAGCCATCATGAAATTGGCTGATGCACTTGATACCTACATCCCTACACCTGAGCGTGCAGTTGACGGTGCCTTTTTGCTGCCAGTCGAAGACGTGTTCTCGATCTCGGGTCGCGGTACCGTTGTGACCGGTCGTATCGAGCGCGGTATTGTCAAGGTCGGCGAGGAGCTGGAAATCATCGGCATCCGTGACACACAAAAAACCACTTGCACCGGCGTTGAGATGTTCCGCAAACTGCTGGATCAAGGCCAGGCTGGTGACAACGTCGGCGTGCTGTTGCGCGGCACCAAGCGTGAAGATGTTGAGCGGGGTCAGGTATTGGCCAAGCCAAACACCATCAAGCCGCACAAGCATTTCACTGGTGAAATTTACGTGTTGTCGAAAGACGAAGGCGGACGTCACACACCTTTCTTTAACAACTATCGTCCTCAGTTTTACTTCCGTACAACAGACGTAACAGGGTCGATCGAGTTGCCGAAAGACAAAGAGATGGTTATGCCTGGTGACAACGTGTCGATCACTGTCATGCTGATCAACCCGATCGCGATGGAAGAAGGCTTGCGCTTCGCCATTCGTGAAGGCGGTCGTACTGTCGGTGCTGGTGTGGTTGCAAAAATCATCGAGTAATTTTTACAGTCAAACAAATTGTTTGATTTTCATTGCCGCGGATAAGTTATCCGCGGTTCGTTCTTTTAAGGATTTTCATGTCTAGCCCAAATCAAAAAATTCGCATCCGTCTTAAAGCATTTGACTATCGTCTGATTGATCAGTCAGCACTTGAGATTGTTGAGACCGCCAAGCGCACGGGTGCGGTTGTTAAGGGTCCAGTCCCTCTGCCAACGCGTATTCAACGCTTCGACGTTTTGCGCTCACCTCACGTAAACAAGACTTCGCGCGATCAGTTTGAAATTCGTACACATGTTCGGTTGATGGATATTGTTGATCCTACGGACAAGACAGTTGATGCATTGATGAAGCTGGACTTGCCGGCCGGCGTCGATGTTGAAATTAAATTGCAATAATTTTTTGATTGAGGTATGTCGAATTCTCGAATTAATTGTTGTAGAAGAATGAGACTGCCGTTATAATTTTGGGCTTCGATGGGTGACTGACGCCTTGTCATAATCACCTACGTTATTTAGTAGTACAAACAACAGCCCTGCCCAATCGTAGGCGGGAATGGAGAAAAAATGAGCCTTGGCCTTGTTGGTCGCAAGGTTGGTATGATGCGTATTTTTACGGATGACGGTGATTCAATTCCAGTTACTGTAGTCGACGTATCAAACAACCGCGTTACCCAAATCAAAACCCCTGAAACCGATGGTTATACATCTGTTCAGGTTGCATTCGGTCAGCGTCGCGCTTCGCGTGTGAATCAAGCTACGGCTGGTCACCACGCTAAAGCTGGTGTCGAAGCTGGTACCGTTCTTAAAGAATTTCGTATTGACGCGTTGAGGGCTTCGGAGATGAAAGCGGGCGACATCGTTGCCGCAAGTCTCTTTGAAGTCGGTCAAAAAGTCGATGTGCAAGGTATCTCGATCGGTAAGGGTTACGCTGGCGTTATCAAGCGTTACAACTTCAGTTCGGGTCGCGCTACGCACGGTAACTCACGTTCGCACAACGTTCCAGGTTCAATCGGTATGGCGCAGGATCCAGGTCGCGTTTTTCCTGGTAAGCGGATGACTGGACACATGGGCGATGTAACGGTTACTACCCAGAATCTCGAAATTGCACGTATCGATGCCGAACGTCAGCTGCTGCTGATCAAAGGTGCAGTGCCCGGCGCTAAGAATGGCAAAGTTGTCGTTTCGCCTGCTGTAAAAATCAAAGCCAAGAAGGGAGCTTAATTAATGGAACTCAAGCTCCTTAATGACAAAGGTCAAGCGGCATCCGATGTGGCAGCGCCCGATACTATTTTCGGTCGTGATTACAACGAAGCGTTGATCCATCAGGTTGTAGTCGCTTATCAAGCTAACGCTCGTAGCGGCAACAGCAAGCAAAAAAATCGTGAAGAAGTTCATCACACCACCAAGAAGCCTTGGCGGCAAAAAGGCACGGGTCGCGCTCGTGCTGGTATGTCGTCATCACCTTTGTGGCGTGGCGGCGGTCGGATTTTCCCAAATTCGCCTGATCAGAACTATTCGCACAAAGTGAACAAGAAGATGTATCGCGCTGGTTTGTGCTCGATCCTTTCTCAGTTAGCTCGTGAAGGTCGTCTGTCCGTGATCGAGGAAATTGCTCTCGAGGCACCGAAGACAAAACTGCTTTCATCAAAGTTGAAAGAAATGGGATTGCTCGAGTCAGTGTTGATCATTGCTGACAATATTGACGAGAATCTGGCACTTGCTTCACGCAATTTGCCTCATGTCCTGATTGTTGAGCCACGTCATGCTGATCCTGTGTCGTTGGTCTTTTACAAGAAAATTGTAATTACCAAGGCCGCATTGGCAAAGATTGAGGAGATGTTGGCATGAGCGCGAATCTGAAATTCAGCGAAGAGCGTTTGATGAAGGTCTTGCTCGCTCCGGTTATTTCGGAAAAAGCTACCTTCGTTGCAGAGAAAAATGAACAAGTCGTTTTTCTGATCATGCCTGACGCAACCAAGCTTGAAGTCAAAGCTGCGGTTGAGTTGCTTTTCAAGGTCGAAGTTGAGTCCGTGCAAGTAGCGAACCGCCAAGGCAAGAAAAAGCGCTCGGGTAAATTCAACGGCCGTCGCAATCATACGCGTCGGGCATTTGTTTGCTTGAAGCCTGGTCAGGAAATCAACTTCACCGAGGAGGCTAAATAATGGCACTCGTTAAAGTAAAACCAACTTCACCAGGCCGTCGCGGCATGGTCAAAGTGGTCAATGCCGATCTTTATAAAGGTCGTCCATTTGCTGGTTTGATAGAAGCGCAATCAAAGAGTGCTGGCCGTAATAATAACGGTCACATCACGACACGTCATATTGGTGGCGGTCACAAGCAACATTATCGTGTTATCGACTTCCGTCGTATCAAAGATGGTATTCCTGCGAAAGTGGAGCGTATTGAGTACGACCCTAATCGGACAGCTAACATTGCTTTGCTTTGCTATGCAGATGGTGAGCGTCATTACATCATTGCTACAAAAGGCATGGCTGTTGGTGATCAGGTAATGAACGGTTCAGAAGCGCCGATCAAATCAGGTAACTGTTTGCCAATTCGCAATATCCCGGTCGGTACAACAATGCATTGCGTTGAAATGTTGCCAGGTAAGGGGGCTCAGATGGCTCGTACAGCTGGAGCTGGCGTTGTCCTGATGGCTCGAGATGGCACATATGCTCAGGTGCGTTTGCGTTCGGGTGAAGTACGTCGTGTCCACGTTGAATGTCGTGCGACGGTTGGTGAAGTCGGTAACGGCGAACACAATCTTCGAAAAATTGGTAAAGCCGGTGCAATGCGTTGGCGCGGTGTTCGTCCTACCGTTCGCGGTGTGGTAATGAACCCGGTCGACCATCCACATGGTGGTGGTGAGGGTAAAACTGCAGCTGGTCGCCACCCAGTTTCGCCATGGGGTCAGCAAACCAAAGGCAAGAAGACACGTCGCAACAAGCGTACTACGTCAATGATCATCTCGCGCCGCGGCAAGAAATAAGGATAGAAAATGACACGTTCATTGAAAAAAGGGCCGTTCTGTGACGCCCACCTTGTGAAGAAGGTTGAGACTGCGCAGGCGATCAAAGACAAGAAGCCAATTAAGACTTGGTCACGTCGTTCGACTATCATGCCGGACTTCATTGGCCTGACTATCGCGGTGCATAACGGCAAGCAACATGTGCCGGTCTATGTTTCTGAAAACATGGTTGGCCATAAACTTGGTGAATTCGCATTGACCCGTACGTTCAAGGGTCACGCCGCCGATAAGAAGGCTAAGAAATAAGGTTTGATGATGGAAACTAAAGCTACCCTCCGTGGTGTGCGCCTTTCGGCTCAAAAGGGCCGTCTTGTTGCAGACCTTATCCGGGGAAAAAAAGTCGATCAGGCGTTGAATATTTTGCAGTTTAGTCCGAAGAAAGGCGCCGTAATTATCAAGCGCGTTCTGGAGTCTGCAATCGCTAACGCAGAGCACAACGACGGTGCCGATATTGATGAGTTGAAAGTTACAACAATCTATGTCGAAAAAGGTTCGGTCCTCAAGCGCTTTACAGCGCGTGCAAAAGGCCGGGGTGATCGTATCTCGAAACAATCCTGTCACATTTATGTGACTGTCGGAAACTAAGGGGTCACGATGGGACAGAAGATTCATCCAACAGGATTTCGCTTATCAGTAACGCGCAATTGGGGTTCACGTTGGTATGCAGGCAATGCAAATTTTGCCAGCATGCTGATTGAAGATCTTAAGGTTCGTGCTTATTTGAAGACGAAATTGAAGAACGCTTCGGTCGGTCGCGTCGTTATCGAGCGGCCTGCAAAGAATGCACGCATTACGATTTACAGCTCACGACCTGGTGTCGTGATTGGTAAAAAGGGTGAGGACATTGAGGTACTGAAGACAGCCCTTGGTAAGATGATGGGTGTTCCGGTTCATGTCAATATCGAAGAAATTCGGAAGCCAGAAACAGATGCGCAATTGATTGCTGATTCTATTGCTCAGCAGCTTGAGAAGCGCATTATGTTCCGGCGTGCCATGAAGCGTGCAATGCAAAATGCGATGCGTCTCGGTGCTCAAGGTATCAAGATCATGTCGTCGGGCCGTTTGAATGGTATCGAAATTGCACGTAAGGAATGGTACCGCGAAGGTCGTGTTCCACTTCATACGTTGCGTGCTGATATTGATTACGGTTTTGGCGAGGCATTGACCACCTACGGCATCATTGGCATCAAGGTATGGGTCTACAAAGGTGATCGTCTCGCGAGTGGCGAAACGCCAACCGTTGACGTTGCTGGCGATGACGACAAGAAGCGTCGTGGTCCACGTCGCGATGACGGGAAACCAAGTTCGCGTCCACGTACTGCACGTCCTGATGGTCCTCCTGGCGCGAGTGCTCCCGGTTCGGCACCTGCGGCAAAACGTGTTCGCGCTAAGAAGCCTGACGGTCCTGCTGATGCAGCAGTTCCGGCACTAGCTGAGAAAGCAGGAGAATAATCATGCTGCAACCAGCACGCAGAAAATACCGCAAGGAACAAAAAGGACGCAACAAAGGTATCTCTCACTCGAGAGGTACTGCAGTTTCGTTTGGCGAGTTCGGTTTAAAAGCAATCGGTCGTGGTCGCATTACGGCCCGTCAAATTGAAGCCGCACGCCGTGCGATGACACGTCATATTAAACGTGGTGGTCGGATCTGGATTCGTATTTTCCCGGACAAGCCAATTTCGCAAAAGCCAGCCGAAGTTCGGATGGGTAACGGAAAAGGTAATCCTGAATATTACGTAGCTGAAATCCAGCCAGGTAAAATGCTGTACGAGATGGATGGCGTTGACGAGACATTGGCACGTGAGGCGTTTCGTCTCGCTGCCGCTAAACTGCCGCTGTTGACTACGTTCGTCGTTCGTCAAGTCGGCCAATAAAGGGAGTGAATATGAAGACATCAGAACTCCAGGGCAAGGATCAAGCGGCTTTGACTATTGAACTGAACGCGTTGTTGAAGGCTCAGTTTGGTTTGCGCATGCAGATCGCCACCCAGCAGCTGAACAACACGTCTCAACTCAAAAAAGTGCGCCGTGACATTGCTCGTGTAAAAACTGTTATGAACGTGAAGGACGCCAAATAATGAACGATCCAGTGAAGAAGGTAGCGCTCAAGCGCACGCTGATTGGTAAAGTGGTGTCTGACAAAATGGACAAAACAGTTACTGTGTTAATCGAGCGTCATGTTAAACATCCGTTATACGGAAAGATCATCATGCGATCTAATAAGTATCATGCACATGACGAAGCCAACCAGGCCAAGACAGGTGATACGGTTGAGATTCAGGAAGGTCGTCCGATTTCGAAGACAAAGGCCTGGACAGTTACTCGTGTAGTTCAAGCAGTGCAAATAGTTTAAGCAATAGTTGAATGCCCAGCTTATTTCTGACATAATGCTGGGCTTCGCAGTGCTTTGTACTCCACGGGTATTTAAGTAGGCGAATATTAAGATCGAAGTTTTGGAAATTGTCCACCCAATCGGCAATGATTGCAAAATCAGCTGACGGGACCAAGACTGACCGTAATGCCGCATTGTGCGGATTGTTCGGGTTAAGTTGGGAAAGAAAATATTATGATTCAAACTGAAAGCCGGCTAGAAGTAGCCGACAATACCGGCGCGCGCGAAGTTATGTGCATTAAGGTTCTCGGTGGTTCCAAGCGTCGTTATGCTGGAATTGGTGATGTGATCAAGGTTACTGTGAAAGTCGCAGCGCCCCGTGGTCGTGTCAAAAAAGGCGAGATCTATAATGCAGTCGTGGTTCGTACAGCTAAAGGCGTTCGTCGCCAAGACGGCTCACTGGTGAAATTTGATACCAATGCTGCTGTGCTGCTGAATGCGAAGCTCGAGCCGATTGGTACGCGCATTTTTGGGCCTGTGACACGTGAGCTGCGCACTGAGCGGTTCATGAAAATCGTGTCCCTTGCTCCTGAAGTCCTGTAAGGGGTAGTAATGGATAAGATTAAGAAAAACGACGAAGTTATCGTATTGGCTGGTAAAGACAAGGGTAAGCGCGGAACGATTCTCAAGCGAATCGATGCTGATCATGTTTTAGTTGATGGTATCAACATTGCAAAAAAAGCAACCAAGCCGAATCCGATGACTGGTACAACTGGCGGCATCGTTGACAAGTTGATGCCAATTCATGTGTCGAATGTAGCTTTGTTTAATGCTGCAACAGGCAAAGCTGATCGTGTTGGATTTAAAACTGTAGACGGTGGTCTCGTTCGCATTTTTAAATCCAATGGCGAAGCTGTAAAGGTTTAAAGATCATGGCCCGTCTACAAGAGTTTTACAAAGAAAAAATCGTCGCAGATTTGACAGCTAAGTATTCATACAAGTCTGTGATGGAAGTGCCGCGGATTTTAAAGATCACCTTAAATATGGGCTTGTCAGAAGCGATTGCTGATAAGAAGATTATTGAGCATGCGGTAGGGGATCTGACCAAGATTGCTGGACAAAAGCCAGTCGTTACAAAAGCTCGTAAGGCGATTGCAGGCTTCAAGATTCGCGAAGGTTATCCTATCGGATGTATGGTCACTCTTCGTGGTGCCCATATGTACGAGTTTCTTGATCGGTTCGTGACAGTTGCGTTGCCACGTGTTCGCGATTTCCGAGGTATCTCAGGTCGCGCTTTTGACGGCCGTGGTAACTACAATATCGGCGTAAAAGAACAGATTATTTTTCCCGAGATTGAGTATGACAAGATCGATGTGTTGCGTGGTATGAATATTAGTATCACGACAACCGCCAAGACCGACGATGAAGCGAAATCGCTACTCGCCGCCTTTAAATTCCCGTTTAGAAACTGAGGCTGCCATGGCAAAGCTGGCATTGATTAACCGCGAACAGAAGCGTGCTGATCTAGTGAAGAAATTCGCTGGTAAGCGTGCAGCGTTAAAGGCAATCATTGATGACCAATCGAAGTCGGACGAAGAGCGCTACGAAGCGCGTCTGAAGTTGCAGGCGCTGCCTCGCAATTCTGCTCCGACACGGCAACGCAATCGTTGTGCGTTGACTGGTCGCCCACGTGGCACTTTCCGTAAGTTCGGTTTGGGCCGTATTAAACTCCGTGAAGTCGCCATGCGTGGTGAAGTTCCCGGTATGACAAAAGCAAGCTGGTAATAGGAGAATATGCAATGAGTATGAGCGATCCTATCGCCGATATGCTGACCCGTATCCGCAACGCGCAGGTTGTACAAAAGACTTCGGTTTCGATGCCGTCGTCAAAAGTAAAAATTGCGATTGCTATCGTTCTCAAGGACGAGGGTTACATCGAAGATTTCGCAGTCACCGAAGCCGGTGGTAAAGCGGAACTCAAAATCGGTTTGAAGTATTACGCTGGTCGTCCAGTAATTGAGCGCTTGGAGCGCGTGTCCCGTCCTGGGTTACGTATCTACAAGGGCAAGGATGATATTCCTAACGTCATGAATGGGCTTGGTGTGGCAATTGTTTCCACTCCTAAAGGCGTCATGACAGACCGCAAAGCGCGCGCAACCGGTGTCGGTGGCGAAGTTATTTGCTACGTCGCCTAAGGAGTGCAAGATGTCACGAGTAGGTAAAATGCCAGTAGCGCTGCCAAGTGGCGCTGAAGCGATAATTTCTGATCAGGCGATTACTGTCAAAGGTCCGCTTGGTACGCTTATCCAGGCCTTAAATGGTTTGGTTAAAGTTGAAAATAATAATGGTGCACTAGTTTTTGTACCGGCTGATGACAGCCGGGAAGCTAATGCGATGTCTGGTACGTTGCGTGCACTTGTGAATAACATGGTTAACGGCGTTACCAAGGGCTTCGAAAAGAAGCTTAATCTGGTTGGTGTCGGCTACAAGGCGCAGGCTCAGGGTGACAAGTTAAATCTGTCGCTTGGGTTTTCACATCCTGTAGTTCATCAGATGCCAGACGGAGTAACTTGTGCTACGCCAACGCAGACTGAGATTCTCATTAAAGGAATCAATCGTCAGCGTGTTGGTCAGGTTGCAGCCGAAGTTCGCGCTTACCGCCCACCCGAGCCTTACAAAGGCAAGGGCGTCCGTTACTCGGATGAAGTGGTCGTAATTAAAGAAACTAAGAAGAAGTAATAGGGGTTGACGATGGATAAGAAACAATCACGTCTGCGCCGCGCACGCCAAACTCGTGCAAAGATCGCAGAGTTAAAGGTTACACGCCTAGCCGTTCACCGGACTAATTTGCACATCTATGCAAGTATCATTGGCCCCGATGCGACGGTTCTTGCATCGGCTTCGACTCTTGAGGCAGAAGTTCGTTTAGAGCTTGCAGGCCTTTCGGGTAAGGGCGGAAATGCAGCTGCTGCGGCAGTTGTCGGTAAGCGAGTGGCTGAGAAAGCTCTTGCTGCTGGCATCGCTGAGGTTGCGTTTGATCGCTCTGGTTTTAGATACCACGGTCGCGTCAAGGCAGTTGCCGAAGCGGCTCGTGAAGCTGGTCTGAAGTTCTAAGGAAAATTCATCATGGCAAAAATGCAATCCAAGATGCAAAGCGAGAAGCCAGATGATGGCATGCGCGAAAAAATGATCGCTGTTAACCGCGTGACCAAAGTGGTCAAGGGCGGTCGGATCATGGGTTTCGCTGCACTCGCGGTAGTTGGTGATGGTGAGGGTCGTATTGGTATGGGTAAGGGCAAGTCTAAGGAAGTGCCAGTTGCCGTACAAAAAGCGATGGAAGAAGCCCGCCGCAAGATGATCAAGGTCACTTTGAAAAACGGCACTCTGCAACACACTGTTACTGGTAAGCATGGTGCATCGTCAGTTCTGATGGCCCCTGCAAAAGAAGGTACGGGCGTTATTGCTGGTGGTCCTATGCGTGCGATATTCGAAGTCATGGGTGTGACCAACGTTGTGGCAAAGTCGAATGGTTCTACGAATCCTTATAACATGGTTCGTGCAACACTGAACGGTCTCGCCAAAATGAACACTCCTTCTGACATCGCTGCTAAGCGTGGTAAGTCAGTCGAAGATATCTTGAGCTAAGGTGAATGTAATGTTGAAAACAGTAAAAGTCACATTGGTCAAAGGCTTGATCGGTACGCGTGAGACCCACCGTGCAACCGTGCGCGGGTTAGGTCTTCGTGGGATTAATTCGGTTTCGGAGCTTGAGGATACGCCGTCAGTTCGCGGCATGATCAATAAAGTTTCTTACCTCGTAAAAGTCATTTCGTAAGCGCAGGCTTGCGATTAGGAAAAATTATGGAATTGAACGGTATTCAACCAGCAGACGGTGCAAAGCACTATAAGCGTCGGGTGGGTCGTGGAATTGGCTCCGGCATTGGTAAGACAGCTGGTCGCGGGCACAAGGGTCAAAAGTCTCGTGCGGGTGGCTTTCATAAAGTTGGTTTTGAAGGCGGTCAGATGCCTTTACAGCGTCGTCTCCCTAAGCGTGGTTTCAAATCGCTCGCTACGCCTTACAAGGCTGAAGTTCGGTTGTCGGATCTCGAGCGCTTACCTGTTGGCGAGGTTGATATCCTTACGTTAAAGCAAGCTGGAGTTATTTCCGATCTTGCCCGCGTAGTACGGGTTATTCTTTCTGGCGATCTTACAAAGAAGATGTCCTTAAAGGGTCTTATCGTTACAAAGGGTGCCAAGGTAGCTATTGAAGCTGTTGGTGGGTCCGTTGCGTAACGTATCAATCTGATTGGAGCAGTAATTGGCGACTAGTCCTCAGCTTGCTAAAAGTTCATCGAGTGGTTTCCCTTGGGGCCGGTTATGGTTTTTACTTGGAGCCTTGGTAGTTTTCAGGCTTGGTGCTCATATACCGGTACCTGGGATTGATCCTCTTCAATTAGCGCAGTTGTTCAAGCAAAACCAGGGTGGCATTCTTGGAATGTTCAACATGTTTTCGGGAGGAGCGTTATCGAGATTTACGGTGTTTGCTCTCGGAATCATGCCTTACATATCTGCTTCGATCATCATGCAGTTGATGTCGATAGTTTCTCCCCAGCTAGAGGCGTTAAAGAAGGAAGGTGAATCTGGTCGTCGTAAGATCACTCAATACACACGATACGGAACACTGTTCCTCGCTCTTTTTCAAGCTTTAGGCATCGCAGTTGCTCTTGAATCACAGGCAGGTTTAGTATTAGATCCTGGTCTGGCTTTCCGTTTCACATGCGTCGTAACCTTAGTAACTGGCACGATGTTTTTGATGTGGTTGGGTGAGCAAATTACTGAGCGCGGTCTTGGCAATGGTATTTCGATTATAATCTTTGCCGGCATTGCTGCCGGGCTGCCCACCGCGCTGGGTGGTTTGTTTGAGCTGGTTCGTACGGGTTCGATGAATGCTTTCTCTGCAATTTTTATCTGTCTTATCGTTGCAGCAGTAACGTTTATTGTCGTATTCATCGAGCGTGGGCAACGGAAGATTTTAGTTAATTATGCTAAGCGGCAAGTTGGTAACAAGATTTATGGCGGTCAGAGTAGTCACCTACCACTTAAGCTAAATATGGCGGGTGTTATTCCACCGATTTTTGCGTCGTCCATAATCTTGTTCCCTGCAACTATTACGAGTTGGTTCACTTCTGGTGCGACTACAAACCCTTTTGTAAGATTTTTGAAGGATTTGTCCGCTTCAATGGCTCCGGGTGAACCTATTCACGCGTTGTTGTACGCCGTTGCGATTGTTTTTTTCTGTTTCTTTTACACTGCTCTTGTATTCAATAGCAAGGAAACAGCAGATAACTTGAAAAAGAGTGGTGCATTTGTTCCTGGAATCAGGCCTGGTGATCAGACAGCTCGATATATAGACAAGATCCTTACTCGCTTGACTTTGGCTGGAGCGGTGTACATCACTTTAGTATGTCTGCTTCCTGAGTTTCTTGTCGCGAAATACAAAGTTCCGTTCTACTTTGGCGGTACATCTTTATTGATCATCGTAGTAGTAACGATGGATTTTATGGCGCAGGTTCAAAACTACGTCATGTCGCAGCAATACGAATCACTACTTCGTAAAGCGAATTTCAAGGGCGGAATTCCGACACGCTAAGCGCCCAGGAGACCGAGCATACCGAATGGCAAAAGACGACGTAATACAGATGCAGGGTGAGATTCTCGAGAATCTTCCTAATGCGACCTTCAGAGTAAAGTTAGAAAATGGACATGTTGTTTTAGGTCATATTTCTGGGAAGATGCGAATGAACTATATCCGTATTCTTCCTGGCGACAAGGTAACGGTTGAGCTCACGCCATATGATCTAAGTCGGGCACGTATTGTTTTCCGTACAAAGTAATATTAATTTCTAGTCTAGAACTGAAAGAGAGAGGGCCAAAATGAAAGTGCTCGCATCAGTTAAGCGGCTCTGCCGCAACTGTAAGATCATTAAGCGCAAAGGCGTCGTTCGAGTCATTTGCATCGAACCGCGCCATAAACAGCGCCAAGGTTAATTTAACGTTATTGATTGAGGAATAACGAATGGCACGTATTGCAGGGGTTAATATCCCAAATCATCAACATACCGTAATTGGCCTTACAGCCATCTTCGGAGTCGGTCGTCCACGCGCAATTAAAATCTGCGAGAGCACGGGCGTTCTTTCTACAAAGAAAATTAAGGATCTTGACGATAGTGAACTAGAGAAACTTCGCGATGAAATCGCCAAGTTTGTCGTGGAAGGTGATCTTCGTCGTGAGGTCTCAATGAACATCAAGCGATTGATGGATTTGGGTTGCTATCGTGGGTTACGTCATCGTAAGGGTTTACCGTGCCGTGGTCAGCGAACACGTACCAATGCGCGCACGCGCAAGGGTCCGCGCAAGGCAGCCCAGTCGTTGAAAAAATAATCAGACATTTGTCTGATTCGATGGAATCTAGGAAATAATCATGGCAAAATCCCCAAACAACGCTGCTTCGGCTCGCGTTCGTAAAAAAGTTAAAAAGAATGTCGCTGAGGGAATCGCACATATTCATGCGTCTTTCAATAACACGATTATTACCATCACCGATCGTCAAGGTAATGCGTTGTCTTGGGCGACTTCTGGTGGGGCCGGTTTTAAGGGTTCGAGAAAATCGACTCCTTTTGCCGCGCAGGTTGCTGCTGAGGCCGCTGGTAAAGTTGCAGTTGAGTGTGGCGTTAAGAACCTGGAAGTACGCATTAAGGGTCCTGGACCTGGTCGTGAATCCGCTGTGCGTGCGCTCAACAATCTGGGCATAAAGATTACCCAGATTCAAGACGTGACTCCGGTTCCGCACAACGGCTGCCGTCCTCCAAAGCGCCGTCGCATATAATTCGCATTTGTATTTAACTGCCGCCTGTCTGAGTTGTTGATCGGCGGCATAAATTTAAGCCCACTGTTTGATAGTTGGTAGATCAAACTAGCGATTCGGTTTTGAGTTTTTTTCTCGTTCCGTTTCGTTATATTTTAAAGGATTCACCGTGGCACGTTATATTGGTCCAAAGGCAAAGCTTTCCCGTCGTGAAGGTACTGACCTCTTTCTGAAAAGTGCTCGCCGTTCGCTTGACTCTAAATGTAAGTTAGATTCGAAGCCTGGTCAGCACGGTCGTACTTCAGGTGCTCGTACGTCTGATTATGGTAATCAGCTGCGTGAAAAGCAAAAAGTAAAACGCATGTATGGCGTGATGGAGCGTCAGTTCCGACGTTATTTTGCTGAGGCAGATCGTCGTAAGGGTAATACCGGCGAGACCTTGTTGAAGTTGTTAGAAGCTCGTCTTGATAATGTTATTTATCGGATGGGATTTGGATCGACGCGGGCAGAAGCCCGTCAGCTTGTGTCGCACAAAGCATTCACAGTTAATGGAATAGTTGTGAACATTGCTTCATATCAGGTGAAAGTCGGGGATATGATCGTTGTTCGTGAAAAGGCTAAGAAGCAAGTCCGTATTGTTGAGGCGCTTTCTCTTGCCGAGCAGATCGGTATGCCTTCATGGGTCGCCGTAGATTCAAAGAAGATGGAAGGGACATTCAAATCCGTTCCTGACCGTAGCGAAATCGCGCATGACGTCAATGAGTCGTTGATCGTCGAACTCTATTCCCGTTAATAGTTCAGGTTTGAGCCCGCCAGTATTCTGGCGGGCTTTTGTTCGTGTTGTCAGCCTTATCGGTGTAATGAGCCGAGGGTATTGAAAAGGATTTGAAATGCAGAACAGTTTCTTGAAGCCCCGTATTATTGAAGTTGAGGCCCTTGGTGCCGGACATGCGAAAGTAGTGATGGAACCCTTCGAGCGCGGCTATGGCCACACTTTGGGTAATGCATTGCGGCGCGTCCTTTTGTCGTCAATGGTTGGCTATGCTCCAACTGAAGTGACTATTGCTGGCGTAGTCCACGAATATTCATCTCTAGATGGTGTGCAAGAAGACGTTGTTGATATGCTCCTGAATTTGAAAGGTGTGGTCTTCAAATTGCATAATCGCGACGAAGTCACATTGACCTTGAAAAAAGAGGGTGAGGGCGAGGTTTTAGCTTCTGATATAGATTTACCTCATGACGTCGAACTTATCAATCCAAGTCATGTGATCGCTCACTTGACGGCCGGCGGTAAGCTAGACATGCAGATAAAAGTCGAAAAAGGCCGCGGCTATGTGCCAGGTAACGTTCGTCGTTTAACTGAAGATGCTAACAAGACAATTGGCCGTATTATTCTTGATGCTTCTTTTTCACCTGTGCGTCGAGTTTCTTATTCGGTCGAGTCAGCCCGCGTTGAGCAGCGCACCGACCTTGATAAATTAGTAATTAATATCGAGACAAACGGCGTAATTTCACCTGAGGAAGCAATTCGGCAGTCGGCACGTGTTCTTGTTGATCAGCTAAACGTGTTTGCGGCCCTTGAGGGTACTGAGGCTGCGGCGGAAGCACCATCTCGCGCGCCTTCAGTTGATCCTATTTTGCTTCGCCCGGTAGATGATCTTGAACTGACAGTTCGTTCAGCGAATTGCTTAAAAGCTGAAAATATTTATTACATTGGTGATCTTATTCAGCGTAGTGAAAACGAGTTGCTGAAGACGCCTAATCTGGGTCGTAAGTCACTTAACGAGATCAAAGAAGTGTTGGCGTCCCGTGGTTTGACGTTGGGAATGAAGCTGGAAAATTGGCCGCCTGCAGGTTTGGAAAAATAAAGCTGTATGTATTCGTATCGAGGTCCATAATGCGACCTCGTTATTTTTTTGAATACCGGCCCGCGTCGTAGTGGTTACTTCGACGATCGAAGAGCTGGGTTTATATTTTTATATTAAAGGATTTATCATGCGTCATCGCCACGGTCTTCGTAAATTAAATCGTACCTCCTCACACCGTCTTGCAATGCTTCGGAACATGACTGTTTCGTTGTTGCGCCATGAAGCCATCAAAACCACTTTGCCTAAAGCCAAAGAGTTGCGTCGCGTCATTGAACCGATTCTTACGCTTGGAAAAACAGATTCACTTGCTAACAAGCGTCTGGCTTTCAATCGATTGCGTGACCGCGAAATGGTGGTTAAATTATTTGCAGAACTTGGTCCGCGTTACGCAAACCGGAATGGTGGCTATCTCCGGATCCTCAAAATGGGTTTCAGGGTTGGTGACAATGCTCCGATGGCTTACATTGAGCTGTTGGATCGACCCGATGACTCGGCAGCTGTCGAGTTGGATGATGCTGAGTAATTTTGTTCTTGTGGCACCGTGTTAAAGAAAACCAGGCTCGCCTGGTTTTTTCATTTCTCCGTATATTTAACAGAACGATCGATCGTTGTGGGAGTCTTCCGGTTGAATCACTCCGTAGCCTGCTTGGCAATCACTGCCTACACCTCAGCGGATCCGTTTCGTTTTCTTCGTTTTATCTCCTGACCTGGTGTTTTTATACATTTGAGATGTTGTTAGTTCCGCAGATGCAAAGAGCGTAAGCGCCTCACGAGCAACGTCTTGACCAATTTTGCTTCGTAGTAAATGCAGGATTTAGCGCGAAGCGGTGCCAAG
>NZ_JASJWR010000025.1:0-85805 GCF_035019065.1 Actimicrobium sp. CCI2.3
TAATTCCTTCCAAAACCGGAGTTCCGCTCGCATCGTTCGCTAACGTCACTACCGCATCGACAAAACTGCATTACCTTCTACTCCGCCCCGCTTTTCAGCGAGAACCGAACTATATCAAACCGCCGCCAGAGCTGGCAAGAAATTGATATAAATAATACTTACTAATCTTGATCTGCCTTGTGCTCGCGAGCGACTTCTGCAATCGCTTCCTGAAACTCAGCAACATCTTCGAAGCTTTTGTACACGGACGCAAATCGTATGTAAGCGATCTTATCGAGCTGCTTGAGCTCGTGCATGACCAACTCACCGATATAACCGGAAGCGATTTCTCGCTCCCCGCTGGTTCGGATTTTCTCTTCAATACAATGTACCGCAGCATCAATTGCGACCGCCGGAACCGGGCGCTTTCGCAGAGCAAGCATCAGACTGCTACGCAGCTTGCTTGACTCAAACTCGGTGCGACTCCCGCTTTTCTTGACAATCACTGGCATGATCAATTCGATACGCTCATAAGTAATAAAGCGCTTTTCGCAATTTACACACCGACGCCGACGACGAATTGCATCGCCCGGCTCCGAAACACGGGTATCCAGCACTTGAGTTTCGTCATGCTGACAGAATGGACATTTCATTCGGCAGATACCATCTGGTAAAAACTACATAAAGACATCTAATTAATCTAGAGCAGAATTAGTAGGTGCCGGAATCACGTCCGGCACCCGTTATTCGCGTCAACCGTAGACCGGAAATTCCTTGGTTAGCTTTTGCACTTCAACTTTGACTCGCTCGATCGTGGCTGCATCGTGAGGATTATCCAGTACATCAGCAATGAGATTCCCGACCTTGATTGCCTCGACTTCGGTAAATCCTCGCGTGGTCATTGCGGGACTTCCAAGGCGGATACCTGACGTAACAAACGGCTTCTCCGGATCATTGGGAATAGCGTTCTTGTTGCAAGTCATGTGTGCGGTGCCGAGAATAGCTTCGGCTTCTTTGCCAGTAATTTTTTTCGACCGCAAATCGACCAGCATCACATGCGACTCGGTGCGTCCGGAAACGATACGCAAGCCACGCTCGATCAGAGTCTTCGCCAATGCATCTGCATTCTTGAGTACTTGTTGTTGATACAGCTTGAATTCTGGCTCCAACGCTTCCTTGAAAGCCACGGCTTTTCCAGCAATCACATGCATCAGCGGACCGCCCTGAATTCCTGGAAAAATCGCAGAATTGATCATTTTTTCAAATTCTGCTTTCATCAGGATAATGCCGCCCCGAGGCCCGCGCAGCGACTTGTGCGTCGTTGAGGTAACAAAATCAGCATGCGGAACAGGATTAGGGTAGACACCCGCAGCAATCAAGCCGGAGTAATGCGCCATATCGACAAGAAAATACGCTCCGACTTCTTTGGCAATCTTTGCAAAGCGCTCGAAATCAATACGTAACGAGTAGGCAGATGCACCGGCAATAATCAGCTTAGGCTTGTGTTCGCGGGCTTTTGCTTCCATGGCCTCGTAGTCGATTTCTTCGGCTGCGTTGAGGCCATATGAAACAGCGTTAAACCATTTGCCAGACATGTTCAGCGACATGCCATGCGTCAGGTGACCACCTTCGGCAAGGGACATTCCCAAAATCGTGTCACCTGGCTTCAGCACCGCAAAGAAGACTGCCTGGTTCGCTTGCGAACCTGAGTTTGGCTGGACGTTTGCGGCTTCGGCACCAAACAATTTTTTGATGCGATCGATCGCCAATGCTTCCGCCATATCGACGAACTCGCAACCGCCGTAATAGCGCTTGCCAGGGTAACCTTCTGCGTACTTGTTGGTGAGTTGCGACCCTTGCGCTTCCATCACCGCCGGCGATGTATAGTTTTCCGATGCGATTAACTCGATGTGATCCTGCTGACGCGTAGTCTCGAGCTGCATGGCAGCCCACAGTTCCGGGTCGGTTTTAGCAATGGTCTGGTTTTTATCGAACATGACATACTCCAATTGACGAACGTGCAATTTATATTTGCATGGATCAACTGAGGGCCAATAAAAGATAACAGGCAGCCTCAGTCGTGCGTTCCATTTTGGGCTGCCCAGGCGAACGGCTGAATAAAAACTCACGTTCCCTCGGTGGTATCCACCTTATCGCTAGCCTCCTGGAAGGCCAACTTTTCGCCAGTCACGTGAGTGGAAATGGTACGAAATTGTAAGTGAACCAGCAGGTTTCAGCAAGGCACCCCAGAATCGGGTCGAAAGGCCGCATCGGATTGGGCTACAATTTTGTTCATCTTTCAATAGCACGACAACAAAGGAACTCCATGATCGTTTTAATTACTGGTGCCACATCTGGTTTTGGCGCAGAAATGGCGCGTAAATTCGTTGCCCACGGACACCAAGTCATCGCCACCGGCCGCCGCAGAGACCGCCTGGATGAGCTCAAAAACGAACTTGGCGCGAATGTGCTCGCAGTGGAAATGGATGTAACGGACAAAAATACAATTACGGCCGGCTTGGCAAGCTTGCCGCAAGAGTGGCGCGATATTGATGTGCTCATCAACAATGCCGGCCTGGCCCTCGGTGTCGAACCGGCCCAGCAAGCATCGCTCGAAGATTGGGAAACCATGATCGAGACGAACTGCAAGGGACTCGTCACGATGACCCGCCTGATGTTGCCGGACATGGTCAAACGTGGCAGCGGCACCATTATCAATATTGGCTCGACGGCAGGTGCCTACCCGTATCCGGGCGGCAATGTATATGGTGCGACCAAGGCATTCGTTGATCAATTCACGACAAATTTACGCGCCGACCTCGTTGGTACCGGAGTACGGGCATCAAATATCGCCCCGGGCCTGTCGGGCGGCACGGAGTTCTCCAACATCCGCATGAAAGGCAATGACGCTGCAGCCGCGAAAGTTTATGAAGGCACTGTCCCGTTGAATGCAAAAGACATCGCCGAAACCGCTTTCTGGATTGCTACCTTGCCGGCGCACGTCAACATTAACTATGTAGAAATGATGCCGACTTGTCAGGGCTTCTCGCCATTCACCATCAAACGGTCCCAATAAGGAACATTGCCGATGCACACCGCCTCCGATCCTATTGCGGCCCATTGTGCAACGGCACCGTATAGCTGGACGATACGCGTGTACTACGAAGACACCGATGCCGGCGGCATTGTGTTCTATGCCAACTACCTGAAATTTTTTGAACGCGCTCGTACAGAATGGCTACGCGCAGCAGGCATCGGGCAACTTGCGTTGTCACAAGGCGAAGGCGTGATGTTCGTTGTAAAAAACACCAGTGTCGATTATCTCGCTCCGGCAAAATTAGATGATGAACTGAAACTAACCGTTGTGGTCGAACGGCTTGGGCGCGCATCAGTGGAGTTTCTGCAGCAAGCATGGAAAATCTCGCCGAACAGCTCAACCCTGCTGGCGGTTGGCCGTATCAAAGTAGGCTGCGTCAATTGTGCAAGCTTTCGGCCAAGTGCCATACCGCCTCATGTACTCGACCGCATTCCGAGATAACAGCGATTACCCCGATCAACAACAACCGCTACCAAACAGACCACAACAGACCATCAATGACCGTCACTCAAGATCTCTCATTTGTTTCCCTCATCGCCAATGCATCGATTCTGGTGCAACTGGTATTAGCCCTTCTACTGACTGTTTCGGTCATGAGCTGGACCTATATTTTTCGCAAGGCTTTTTCGATCAAGAGTGCCCAGACCCAGACTGAGGAATTCGAACGTGCATTCTGGGCCGGTGGTGATCTCAACACGCTCTACCAGGATGCTGCATCCAATCGCCGTCGCAATGAAGGTGCAACCGGTGCGCAAGAACGCATTTTTGCTGCCGGCATGAGCGAATTCAACAAGGGTAAGGCATCGTTATCGAACCGCAACTCGGGCGACGCCAGTCTGCTGGTCGATGGTGCGCGCCGTGCCATGCGTGCCGCCTACCAGCGCGAAATGGATGCACTCGAATCCCATCTGTCGTTCCTCGCATCGGTCGGCTCGGTCTCGCCCTATGTAGGTTTGTTCGGAACGGTCTGGGGCATCATGAATGCGTTTCGCGGTCTCGCCAATGTCCAGCAAGCGACGTTGTCCGCCGTTGCTCCCGGCATCGCCGAAGCCTTGGTCGCCACCGCCATTGGCCTGTTCGCAGCAATTCCTGCAGTGGTTGCTTACAACCGCTTTTCGCATGATGTCGACCGCTTGTCGATCCGCTTCGAAAGCTTCGTCGAGGAATTTTCCAACATCCTGCAACGTCAGGCGCGCTGATCATGAGTTCATCGATGCGCAGTAGTCGTACCCGCAAATTCAAGGCCGATATCAATGTCGTACCGTACATCGACGTGATGCTCGTGCTGCTTGTGATTTTTATGGTGGCAGCACCGATTACCAATCCCGGCGTGATCAATTTGCCGACCGCCGAAAAATCGTCGCTGCCGCCGTCGGAATACATCCAGATTTCACTGAAGCCGGATGCCGCTTCCACGATTGGCATCAATGGCCAGAAAAATACCGCCTCGAAACAGGAGACCACTAGCAATCGCAAGGATTTACTGGAGCGACTCAAGGCACTGCACGCAGCCAATCCGGATATGCCCGTCATGATTTCCGGCGACAAGGAAAGCCGCTATGACGAAGTAATCAGCCTCATCTCGGAAGCAAAAAAGTTCGGCATTACGCGCGTTGGCCTCGCGACCAAGTCCTGACATGGTGATGAAACCCGTCGTACAGTATGAAATACCCAAGGAACCCGGCCGCTGGCGTGCAATCACGCTGGCGGTCGCCGTGCATGGTGCATTGCTGGTCATGTTGTGGATAGGCGTGCGCTGGCAAAATGACACGCCACTCGTTGTCGAAGCGGAAGTCTGGAGCCCGCAAGTGCGCGAAGCAGCACCCAAGCCGCAGCCGCCGCCGGAACCGGAACCGGAAGTCAAGGAGCCACCGAAACCCGTGCCGAAGGAAGTTCCTGAGCCCGTCGTACCGCCCAAGCCGGTCGAAAAAGTCGCGCCTGTCGTCAAGCCGCCAGTCATTGATCCCGAGATCGCTCTGGAACAGGAAAAAAAGCGTAAGGCAGAACAGTTAAAAGAGCGTCTCGAAGAGGAGCGCCAGGAAAAACTGAAAAAACTGACCAAGGAAAAACAGCTCGCCCAAGAGAAGCAAGACAAGCAAGACAAGCAGGAAAAGCAAGACAAGCTCGAAGCGAAAGAAAAGCTGGAGAAACAGGCCAGACTCGACGCCAAAGAGAAGCAAGAGAAACAGGACAAGCAAGAGAAGCAGGACAAACTGGCAAAGCAGGAAGCCAAAGACAAGGCTGACTTGAAAAAAGCCGAACTCGACAAGAAGCGCAAGCAAGACGAAGCCGATAACAAGCGACTCGACGCTATTCGCGACCAGGAAATGAAGCGCATCACCGGTGGTGCCGTCGGTCCCGGCGGTAGCGGTGACGCGCCTAAGAGTCAGGGCCCGCGCGGCGATCCGAGCTACATCCAGAAAGTTGGCGCGAAGATCCGCTCCAACACCGTCTTCAATGGCGCGGAGGATATCGAAGGCAATCCGCAAGTCGAGTACGCGGTGGACCTGCTGCCCGACGGATCGGTGCGCGGCATTCGCAAACTGAAAACGTCCGGCATCCCCGGCTTCGATGAAGCCGTTCGCCGGGCTATCGAAAAATCACAACCCTTCCCTGCCGATAAATCGGGCACCGCGCCTTCGGGCTTCACCGTGTCCCACAAACCCAAAGATTGATCAGCCCATGAAAAAAATTCTACTCTCCACGTTAGGCGCGCTTGCTCTGGTGCTTGCCACCTCCACCCAAGCCCAATTGCGGGTCGACATCGCCGGTGTCGGCGCGAGCCAGATTCCGATTGCTGTCGCCACCTTCGCCGATGAGTCGATTGCGCCGGCACAAGTGAGCGCCATCATCAAGGCCGATCTGATGCGCAGCGGTTACTTCAAAATCATCGACGCCGGAACGATGTCGGAAACCTCCGACATCAACTATGGCGACTGGAAATCCCGCGGTGCCGACGCGCTGGTTGTCGGCAGTGTGCAGCGCCTGGCCGATGGTCGTGTCGACGTGCGCTACAAGTTGCTCGACATGATCAAGAGCGCGCCCCTGTCCGCGTTATCACTGAGTGCACCAGAGGCCCGCACGCGCGTGACGGCGCACAAGATTGCCGATGACATCTATGAAAAACTGACCGGCATCCCCGGTGCTTTCGCCACCCGCATTGCCTATGTCACCAAATCCGGCAAGGAATACCGCCTTGAAGTAGCCGACGCCGATGGCGAAGACACCAACGTCGCCCTGCGCTCGAGCGAACCGATCATCTCGCCAGCCTGGTCGCCTGATGGCACCCGCGTTGCGTATGTCTCGTTTGAAAACAAAAAGCCGGTGGTGTACGTACAAAATCTGGTGACGCGTCAGCGCACGGTGCTCGCCAATTACAAGGGCAGCAATTCGGCACCGTCCTGGTCACCCGACGGCAACCGGCTGGCGATCGCCTTGTCGCGCGATGGCCTGACCCAATCCTATATCGTCAATGCTGACGGCACCGGCTTGCGCAGACTGACCAACAGCAGCGGCATCGATACCGAACCACAATTTTCGGCAGATGGCCAGAGTATCTATTTCACCAGCGATCGCAGCGGCGGACCGCAAATCTACAAGATGCCGGTCAGTGGTGGCGACGCCCAGCGCGTGACCTTCAAAGGTGCGTACAACATCAGCCCGCGGCTGTCGCCGGACGGCAAGGCCCTCGCGTATATTTCACGGCGCGATGGTGGCTTTCAGTTGTATGCGATGGACCTCGGCAATGGACAGGAACAGCGCTTGTCGGACTCCGCCAAAGATGAATCCCCAAGTTTTTCGCCGAACAGTAAATACATCATGTATGCAACCGAATCGGGTCGCCGCGGCTCGCTTGCGGTAGTATCCGTCGACGGTCGGGTGAAACAACGCCTGACTACGCAGGCCGGCGACATTCGTGAGCCGACCTGGGGCCCATTCATCAAATAATATTTCAGTCACTCAATAGTCATTATCAGGAGAAGTAAATGCGTAACCTTTCGACCTTTGCCATTGTCGCTGCCAGTGTCCTGCTGTTTTCCGCCTGCTCATCCACCAAGCTGGACGAAAAGCCACCAGTCGAAGACCGTTCGGGTAGCACTGCCATGGCCGCTCCGGTCGACACACGTGCCGTCAACCCCGTCAATGCCGGCTCGACCGATCCATTGAACGATCCGCAAGGCGTGCTGGCCAAGCGCAGCGTGTACTTCGACTACGATAGCTATGTCGTCAAGGACGAATTCAAATCGGTACTCAATGCGCATGCTCGCTACCTCAATGCCAACAAGTCACGCAAGATCATCATTCAGGGCAATACCGATGATCGCGGTGGCCGCGAATACAACCTGGCGCTCGGCCAGAAGCGTTCCGAGGCAGTGCGTCAGGCAATGAGCCTGATGGGTGTTTCAGAGAGCCAGCTCGAAGCCGTCTCGCTGGGCAAAGAGAAGCCTAAAGCCACCGGTACCGACGAAGCCTCCTTCGCTGAAAACCGTCGCGCTGATATCGTCTATTGATTGCCATGACGCGCTTCGGAAAATCCATTTTTGCCGTGACCATGCTGATCGCGGCGTCTTCTTTCACCCTGCCTGCCCGGGCTGGACTGTTCGACGATGACGAGGCGCGCAGGGCCATCCTTGATATCCGATCACGTATCGACGCCGTCCGGCGCGATGCCGACGTCAAGCTCGATGCCAAGGCAGACAAGAACAGCCTGCTCGATGTCGCCAGCCAGAACGAGCAGTTACGCCAGGAAGTGGCGAGACTGCGCGGCCAGCTGGAAGTGCTGACCAATGATCTGGCCAACACGCAGCAACGGCAAAAGGATTTCTACGTCGATCTCGACACTCGCTTGCGCAAGCTTGAACCGCAAAAGATGAATGTCGATGGCAAGGAAACCTCCGTCGAACCTGCCGAGCAAAAAACGTATGATGCCGCGCTGTCACTGTTCAAGGCCGGCGACTACAAGACTGCAGGGGCTGCGCTCACCGACTTCTTGCGCCGCTATCCGCAATCAGGCTTCGCACCGTCGGCCCAGTACTTCCTGGGCACGAGCTACTACGCGCAGCGTGATTACAAAAACGCGATTGCAGCGCAGCAAGTCGTGGTCAAGACCTATCCGGACAATCCGAAAGCGGCGGATGCCTTGCTCAATATCGCAAGTTGCTATGCCGAGTTGAAAGATCGTCCGGCGGCCAAGAAAACACTGGAAAGTCTGGTGGAGCAATATCCGTCATCACCAGCTGCCCAGACTGCAAAAGAACGCCTGGTCGCACTGCGCTGATGAATCCGACCCTGCTGATCCGACCGGATCAGCAGGTCCCGGAAAAATAGTTTAGTCAATTAGTCCGCAAGGTTTGACAGATCCACCTTGAGTTCCTATAATCTCGGTCTTTCGGGTCGTTAGCTCAGCTGGTAGAGCAGCGGACTTTTAATCCGTTGGTCGCAGGTTCGAATCCCGCACGGCCTACCACGAATAAGTTGGACGCAATTGAAAATGATTGCTTGAAACGGCTCACAGCGATGTGAGCCGTTTTTGTTTGTGGAATCGCCGCAGTCAATCATTGCGACGCCTTGGTACCCGGCACTACTACGGCGACGACTTCACTACCGTAATCCGGTTGATGAAAAATTCGCCGTCGATGCAAGTACGATGCGGCACGCCAACCACCTCGAAACCCGGACCACCCTCCTCGACCCAGCCGCTGGCCAGCAAATCAAACTGCTGCTCGTTCAAGCCAAGCATCGGCGCCGTGATGACAAACCGGGCCCCTTCCTTCTGCCGCAACACGACATCGTCGATCTTTGCCATACCATCCCTGTCTAATAAAAAAACCTGCGCCATGATACTTCGCGGCGTCGATCATCGCTGTCTTGACATTGCCACCCGGCGCAATGATGCAGTGACATGATGCAGTGACGTCATTCAGTGATGTGATTCGGTGGGATAATCATCCCCTCACCAACACCATCGATCGGGCCACCATGATTCTTGAACTCGCAGACATCCGCATCCTTCCAGGCAAGCAAACCGAATTCGATGACGCCATTACGCGCGGTGTCGACCTGGCGATTAGCAAGGCAACCGGTTTTCGCGGCTACAAGATCAACAAATGCGTCGAATCGCCTGAACGTTACGTACTGATGATTTACTGGGACACACTCGAAAACCATACCGTTGACTTCCGCGAATCAGCCGCCTTCCAGGAATGGCGCGCGCTGGTCGGCCCGTTCTTCGCCGCTGCGCCGGTAGTCGAACATTTCACACTCCTGAGCAAATCGGCCTGAGTACCCACGCAAAGCGGAGCACCATGTCATCCCACACCTTTCTCTGGCACGACTACGAAACCTTCGGCGTCAACACCCGCAGCGATCGACCAGCGCAGTTCGCGGCAATTCGTACCGACGCCAAACTCAATGAAATCGGCGACGAGATCATGCTGTTCTGTCAGCCGGCCAATGACTATTTGCCCGATCCGCAATCGTGCCTGATCACCGGCATCACGCCACAGGTATGCCTGCAACGTGGCCTGCCGGAATATCAGTTTGCCGCAGAGATCGAGGCGGCCTTTTCTGCCAGCGGCACCATCGGCGTGGGTTACAACACGATCCGCTTCGACGATGAAATCACACGCTTCCTGTTCTGGCGCAACCTCATTGATCCGTATGCCCGCGAATGGCAAAACCAGTGCGGCCGCTGGGATCTGATGGATGTCGTGCGGATGACATATGCCTTGCGTCCCGAAGGCATCACCTGGCCACTCAATGAGGACGGCAAACCCAGCTTCCGTCTTGAAATGCTGACCAAGGCCAACGGCATTGCGCATGCCGCCGCGCATGATGCGCTGTCGGACGTGCGGGCCACGATTGCGCTGGCGCGACTGATCCGCAACCGGCAACCCAAGCTGTTCGACTTCTGTTTTGCCTTGCACAAAAAAGACCGGGTCAGCGCGGAGATCGGCTTGCCGGCGCGGGCGCCTTTCCTGCATGTCTCGGGCATGTTCCCCACGGAACGCGGCTGTCTGGCAGTCATGTGGCCGCTCGCGAACCATCCGACCAACAAGAATGAAGTCATCGGCTGGGACCTGGCCCATGACCCGTCCGAACTGGCCACACTGGATGTCGATACGATCCGCACCCGCATGTTTACCCGCAGCGTCGACCTGCCCGAGGGCACAACGCGTTTGCCGATCAAGACCATCCATCTGAACAAGTCGCCCATGGTGGTGAGTAACATGAAGACGCTCTCCCCCGCGATGGCTGCAAAATGGCAGATCGATCTTGAGCAGGCCCACCGGCATGCTGCCATCGCCGCCACACTGGGCGACATGGGACCGATCTGGCAACAAGTCTTCCAGCGTCCGGAACAGGCCACGCCGGATGTCGACGAAGACCTGTACAACGGTTTTGTCGGCAACGGCGACCGGCGCAAGCTGACCGAATTGCGTGCGCTCTCGCCCGCTGCGCTGGCCAAAACCCATCCGGGCTTTGACGATGCGCGACTGGAAGAACTGCTGTTTCGCTACCGCGCGCGCAACTTCCCGAACACGCTCGACGCCGCCGAGGCCGAACGCTGGGAACAGCACCGCAGCGATCGCCTGTTTGAAGGCAGTGCGGGTGCCCGCACCGTCGACATCCTGTTTGGCGAAATCGATCAACTGTCCGAACAGGCCGATGCCCGCGGTGAAGAAATCCTTGGCGCGCTGCACGATTACGTGGAACTGATTGCCCCGGCACCGCAGTAAACACCCTCAACAGGAAGCATCAATGAACACAACGCAGCGCAGTAAGTCACCCTCGGTTGCCCCCTACGGTGCCTGGCTCTCGCCGATTACATCGGCCGCCATCGTGGCCGAATCGGTCGGACTGGATCAGCCCACCATCGCTGGCGAGTCCATCTGCTGGATCGAGGGACGCGCGAGCGAACAGGGTCGCAGCGTCATCGTGCGCCGCGGTGCCGATGGCCACCTGACCGACCTGACGCCAGCGCAATACAACGTGCGCAGCCGCGTCCATGAATATGGTGGCGGCGCACTGTGCATCGACGGTGATGATCTCTATTTTTCCAACCACGCCGACCAGCGCCTGTACCGCCAGCACGGCGAAACTGCGCCACAGCCGCTGACGGCCGGCGGCGCAATGCGCTTCGCCGAGACCATCCCCGATCGCGCCCGCCATCGCCTGATCTGCATTCGTGAAGACCACAGTGATACCTCGCGCGAAGCCGTCAACACGCTCGTTGCGATCAGTCTGGCCGATGGCCGCGAAACGGTGCTGCTGGAAGGTCACGATTTTTATGCGGCTCCCTGCCTCAGTCCTGATGGCAGCCAGCTCGCCTGGATCAGCTGGGATCATCCGAACATGCCGTGGGATGGCACCGACTTGTGGTGTGCCAGCGTGGCACCTGACGGCAGCCTCGGTACCCCGCGCAAGATCGCCGGTAGCATCGACGATCCGATCTTTCAGCCGGCCTGGTCACCTGCGGGCGAACTGCATTTCGTTTCCGAGCAAAGCGGTTGGTGGAACCTGTACCGCTTGCGCGGCGACACGGTGCAGGCGCTGTGTCCGATGGCAGCAGAGTTCGGCCGCCCATTATGGAATGTCGGTATCTCGACCTACGGCTTTGATGGCAGCGGCCGCATTATCTGCACCTATGTCCAGGAGGGTGACTGGCATCTGGCGATGCTCGATGCGGACTCGGGTGTATTGACCGAGATCGCCACGCCGTTTCGCAAGATCAGCGACCTGCAAGTCGGTCCCGATTTTGTGGTCTTTCTTGGCGGCGCACCGGACCGCTCGGATGCCATCGTCCGCCTTGACCTGCGCACCGGCACCCACCAGATTCTCAAGCAAGCGATCTCGCTGGCCGTTGATCCCGGCTACTTGTCGGTGCCGCGTGCAATCACTTTTCCGACCACCGACGAACGCCGTGCACATGCGTTTTATTACGCACCAGCCAACCGCGATTTCACCGCTCCGGCAGGTGACAAACCGCCGCTGCTGGTGTTCAACCACGGCGGCCCGACTTCCGCCGCCGGCGCAACGCTCAACCTCGCGATCCAGTTCTGGACCAGCCGCGGCTTTGCCGTGGTCGATGTCAATTACGGTGGCAGCACCGGCTATGGCCGGGCCTACCGTCACCGGCTCAATGGCAACTGGGGCGTGGTCGATGTCGACGACGCCCTCAATGCCGCCCGTTTCCTGGTCGCCGAGGGCGCGGCCAACGACCAGCAACTGGCCATACGCGGCGGCAGCGCCGGTGGCTACACGGCCCTGGCGGCACTGACTTTTCATGATGTCTTCAAGGCGGGTGCCAGCTATTACGGCGTCAGCGACCTCGAGACGCTGGCGCGTGATTGCCACAAATTCGAGTCGCGCTATCTCGATAGTCTGGTCGGTCCGTATCCGGCACGTCAGGATATTTACGTGGCACGGTCACCAATCCACTTTACTGACCGGCTGACCAGCCCGCTGATCCTGTTCCAAGGCATGGAAGACCGTGTCGTGCCGCCGGCGCAAGCGCAACTGATGTTCGATGCCGTACGCGATAAAGGTTTGCCGGTCGCCTACATCCGCTTTGAAGGCGAAGCGCATGGCTTTCGGCGTGCCGAAAATATTCGCCGCGCACTCGAAGCCGAACTGTATTTTTATGGCCGCGTATTTGGCTTTGTACCGGCCGACAAACTCGCGCCGGTGGCTATTGATAACTTGTCCGACTGACCTCCACAACAAAGGAATCCCATGACTATCGCTTACTGGTGTGTACTGATTGCCGGATTGCTGCCGGTATTGACCACGGCCATCGCCAAGGTCGGCCTGCGCGGTTATGACAACGCGGAGCCGCGTGCCTTCATGGAAAAACAGACGGGTTTTCACCGGCGTGCCGATTATGCTCACCGCAATCACTTTGAAGCCTTTCCGTTTTTTGCTGTCGCGGTGCTAATCGCCACCCAGCTCAATGCGAATCCGCTGCATGTCAATGCGCTGGCGATGGCCTTCGTTGTCGTGCGCATTCTTTACACCGCGCTGTATATGGCCAATAAGCCGACCGCACGTTCGCTGGCCTGGGTCGCCGGTTATGGCTGCGTGATCGCGTTGTTTGTCATCGCCGCCATCGCCTGATCTCACCCTTTACGTTTTTGGAAATGCCATGCAAAAAATTGACTTCGAGCTCAATGATGAATTTGTCGAACTCAACCAGCTCCTGAAACTGGTCGGCATTTGCGACAGCGGTGGTGCCGGCAAGATGGTCGTTGCCGGTGGCAATGTCTCGGTCGATGGCCAGCAGGAATTGCGCAAGACCTGCAAGATCCGCGCAGGTCAGGTCGTCAGCCTCAATGGCGTACGTATTCATGTGAAGCCCGGCTGACTGAAATGAACGATCTGTTTGCACAAGACGATCCCGGACTCGAGCAACTGCCGTTGCCGGATGCGGATGTGCATTTTCAGCGTGATATCTATCCGGCCGGACAATGCAGTGCGCTGCTGCGTCAGCTGATCGACGAAACGGATTGGCGGCACGAACAGATCACCTTATTTGGCCAGCAGCACTGGCAACCGCGACTGGTCGCTGCACACGGTGATGCCGGACTGGCTTATACGTATTCGGGACTGACCTTGCCGATGCAGCCGTGGACCCCGCTGCTGTCACGACTCAGGCAGGATGTCGAGCGCATCGCCGGCGTGCCCTTCAACAGCGTGCTGCTGAACTGGTATCGCGACGAGCAGGACAGCATGGGTTGGCACAGCGATGACGAAGCGAGCCTCGGCACAATGCCCGTAATCGCTTCGCTGAGTTTGGGCGCGACGCGGGTATTCAAGCTCAAGCACAAGACGCGACCGGAACTGCCGACCACGATGCTGGCACTCACCGATGGCAGTCTGCTGCTCATGGCCGGTCCGACGCAACGGCACTGGAAACATGCTGTCGACAAATCACGCAACCCGTGTGATGCACGCATCAACCTGACATTCCGACGGATCATGCAGGCGTCCTGAGCACCATCGCACACGCCACCAACACCACACCTGGCAGGAGAATGTTGATATGAAATGGGAAGGCAATCGCGAAAGCGACAATGTGGAAGACCGCCGCGGTGACAGCGATGGTGGTGGTGGCTTCGGTTTCGGTGGCCGCTCGGTCGGCATCGGTACCATCGCCGTTGCGCTGCTGGCCTCCTATTTTTTCGGGATCAACCCGGTCACGGTCATCAATCTGCTCAGTGGTGGCGGTCTTGGCGGCGGCATCACACCGCACCAGCAAGCACCTGCCCAAAGGCCACCGGCCGACGACGCAGCAGCGCGTTTTGTACGCGTTGTCCTGGCCGATACCGAAGATGTCTGGACTGCCCAGTTCCGCGCTCAGGGCGGCAACTATGTCAAACCCGTACTGGTTCTTTTCAGTGGCAGGACCAGGACTCAATGCGGCCAGGGAGAGAGCGCCACCGGACCGTTTTATTGTCCGGCCGATCAGAAGATTTACATCGACCTGAGCTTTTACAAGCTGATGCGAGAGCGCTTCAAGGCCGACGGCGAATTCGCCCAGGCTTATGTCATCGCCCACGAAGTGGGTCATCACGTGCAAAACCTGATGGGTATTTCCGGCAAGGTCGACACCGCCCGCCGCAACGCGACCCAGACGCGTGCCAACGCGCTGTCGGTTCGCATGGAGTTGCAGGCCGACTGCTTTGCCGGTGTCTGGGCGTTCCATGCCAACGAGGCGCGTGCCATCCTTGAAAGCGGCGACGTCGACAGCGCGCTCAAAGCCGCCACCGCCATCGGTGACGATGCGCTGCAACGCCAGGCGCAAGGACAGGTTGTCCCGGACTCCTTCACACATGGCACCTCAGCCCAGCGGGTGCGCTGGTTCAAACGCGGCATTGCCACCGGCCTCGTGACCGATTGCGATACGTTCAAGGCGCGCCAGTTGTAGTTTCTTGCTCGCATCCCGTCTCTCTCCGGAACGGGACTTCGCTGCAACGATCAACCTGGCGTCACGCCTGCAAAATAACGCGCATCGCCACCGAACCAATCCGGCTTGTGCGCCACCTAAACGTGCAACCAGTATTTACGACCTGAATCCAACCATTTCACATTGGCACTTTGCGCATTATCAAAATACGTTCTGCGCAAATTACTTATAAATAACTAACCGTTATCGTCGAATGGTAAATGGGTTTACGTTCCGCGCCCTATCGGCGTTGTCGTCACTGCAAGCGCAATCATGGTGTCGCGTGTCATTTTTTTACGTATCGGCAGCGATCCTCTTCTTTATTTTTTTCAATGGGAATGTCATGTCAATCAAGGTCGGTGAAGACACTGATTCATCAAGCAGCAAAGCACGTGTCGTGGTCTCGGCACGTGAAGGAATCATAGAAATCGAAGGGAGCGAATTGTTCGTCGCCGACCAGCTCAATCGGCTCAAGACCGTCATTTGCCAAGTGGTTGGCAACAGTGCAAAGTGGCGCGGCGCTCAGGAAGGGTCCGCAGCAGCAAAGCAGACCAATGGCACGCTGGCACCGCAAGCACTGGAAAAATTCTCCAACCTGTACACGCAGGCAGATGGAAAATTGCAGCTACTCAAAGATCTGCCTGGCAACAACATGGCCAACAAGACCGTCAATGCCGCGTTACTGGTGGCTCACGCCAATGCGCTGATGGGTGCCGAACACACGACCCTCGATACCATTCGTGCCGTCTGCAAGGAACAAGCCTGCCATGATTCAAACAATTTCTCGGCCACGTTAAAGCGTGAAAAAACATTGTTTGTTCATAGCGGCAGCCTGCACATCACGCTCAGCCCGGCAGGTCGGGAGCGCGCCGCGTCGCTGGCGAACCAGCTCAATGCCGGCAGCCAGGAGCGCAGCAATAACACGTTGTAGTTTTAAAAATCTCTCCTAAAATGGCTAATCGAAGCCACCTTTTTGGAGCCCTTGATGAACCCTGAATCTGCCAGGAAACCTGATGCCGAACTCGAAGAATTAAATGAAAAACTACGCCGGGAGGTGATGCGCACGCTGGAGCCTTACGGCACGCAACCTTTGTCTGCCCTGGCGCAACTGTCCGATGCAGACCGCACCAAATGGTTGTTCTGGAACCTGCACGAAAACCTCGATACGGTACGTGCTTACGAACCATCGCTGGTAGGGCAGATCATCCGGACTCAGTTGACCGTCAGTGACGGCCTGTCCATGTGGAGCGAAAAAAACGGCCTCGAAAAGCGTGCCGAATTCAGCTGCAAATGGCAACTGCTGCTCAAGCCATCGAGCTATGAAAGCGAACAGGCCTACTCGATCAACGATGGCTGGATCGATCTGTCAATCGGCGATGGCCCGCCGCCCCATCCGGCATTACAGCCCGGCCAGAAAGGCTATCTGGATTCGGACAGTGCGCTATATCCGAACCAGTTATTTTTGTACGGCTGGATCGGCGAAGCCGTCTGGCAGGAAATCAAGCCGCAGTTGTATAACGCCAGCGCGAGCTGCCACACCGACATTTACCTGCGCGACAATTTCCTGTTCCCGGTCAAGCCCTGCCTTGGTTTCCTGACCGGTCCGGCCGGTGCACTCGGGATCACCAATCTCGAATTTCGCACCTCGACCCAGCCGCGCCTGACTTCGTGGATCAGGTCCTGATGCGACCGTCCAGCCAAGCATCGACAGAGGCCTTGCCGGGGCCGTAAGCAACCAGCACCAGCAACAGTGCGCCCCAAAACGCATGGTCATTCACAGCAGCCGGGCACTCGAACATGAACAACTGCGGATACGACAAAACGGCCATCAGGTTCACGACGAACAGACCGATGGCCGCCGGTCTTGAAAACAAACCCAGCAGTAGTAACACCGGAAAAAGCAGCTCGCCACCCGCACCCATCACCGCAGCCAGTTCGGATGGCAGCAGCGGCACATGGTACTCATCGCGAAACAGCGAGAGCGTCGCGCCCCAGTCACTGATCTTCACCAATCCGGATTTGAAGAACTGCCAGCCAATGTACAGACGGATTGCCAGCGCGACCAGGGAGCCGCCAAGCGTCGCGAGGTTCTCATCAAAGCACGCAAGTCGACGATGCAGCCGCAAGAAACTTTCCATGATTCATAACTCCAGTGAAAGAAATTTAAGGATCAATCGCAGCCAGTACCGACTGTTGCAACCACTGTTGCAAGTGCGCGCCCAGATCAAAGTCCGCATCGATTGCCAGCGCCGCATCGACTGCGGTGCCCAGCGTCGCACCTTGCTGCAACAGGGTGAGCGCGGCATGCGCAGCCTGACTGATCGGTAGCAAACTGACGTGCCACTGCGACCGAGCGACCAGCGCAAAACATGGTACGTCGAGCACATCCGGAAATGGCATTGCACTGTCAGGCTGATGTGCCTGCCATAGTTCGGCAATGGCCCAGCGCGACGACAGTAACTGCGTCGCAGGATGCAACCGACAATGCGCCTGATCGAACTGGTCAGGAGTCCATGCTACTAGCGAGGCAGGATCGAACGGTACCGTCGTGGCGGCGTAGTGCGCTTGATGGATCGCCCACTCGCAACGTGCCATATCCGGAAAATACGGGTACTCGGCGACATGTGCAAAACCCGACAGGAAATCGGCAAACCCTTCGCCGTACTGATTCAGGTCACCGCTGGTTGACGGCTGCTGTTTGCCAAAGGCGCGGGCGAGCGCAGAAAAAAACTCTTCGCCGACCAGCGCTTGCAAAACCGGGTACGCCGCGGCGAGTGCTTTGTCGCCGGTGGCGACGAGATTTCCGCGATACAGTGCAAGGCGCTGGCTGACCAGCTCTTCATTCCCGTTGAACAGGCCGATTGCCTCGGCTTCGGCAGCACGATCGAACAATGCTGCCGCCATCTGGTGCTGGCTTCGGGCCAGCAGTGCATCCTGCGGGGACGCAACGATTGTCGCGACGATGTCGCTTGCGCGCCGTGCCTCATCAAGCAACACGGCAATATCCGGAATGTCGGTATCCCATTCGATCAGCGTTGCGATCGGTCCGAAGCGTCGCAATGCCGCGCGGTACAACTCCCAGACCGGCTCTGCAACCCGGTCGCCATGATTGTCGATGACCGCATCCGGCGTCACCAGATGCCCGGCCAGATGGAATTCGCCAACGCACGTGCCTGACAACGTGGCGAGCGCAACCAGCGCATCTTCGCCATGGTTGCACTGATTGACGTAGAGATTATTCAGGTCCAGCAATATGCCGCAACCTGTGCGGCGCGACAGGGCGGCAAGAAATTCAGTCTCGCTCATCGTATCGGCCCGGAAACGCAGATAGGTCGAGACGTTTTCGATCAGCAGACGCCGTCCCAGTGCTTGCTGGATCCGGTCGACCCGCTCTGTGACCAGTTGCAACGCCGCTGCCGTCAGTGGCATCGGCAGCAAGTCATTGAGGTGACGATCATCAACAGCACCCCAGCACAAATGCTCGGACACCAGCACCGGATCAACGCGGCGCACCGTGTCGCAGACACGCTGCAAATGCTGCTCCGAAAACCCGGTTGCAGAACCAATCCCCAAACCGACACCGTGCAGACTGATCGGATAATCCTGCCGCAACTGGTCCAGTACATGGGCATCCCAGCTGCCGGCATTCAGATAATTTTCGGTGTGGACTTCAAGCCAGTCGACCTTGGGCCGCTGGTCCAGAAAGTCGCGGTAGTGCGGTGCCCGCAGTCCGATCCCGACACCGGGTTGCGCAAACATCGATTGGCCCGGCGCAGGATAGGAGAGCATGAGGTTGGAGATTACTTCGGAACAGTGAGTTTGCCGCCTGCTTTTTCGCAGGTACCTTTGGCGACATATTTCCACTCACTGGCGTCCATGTCTTTCTTGGCCTGGCCAGCGCAAGAATGGCTACCGGTTACAGAAGCGCAATCGTTTTGGCCAGCTTTGGAGATACCGAAACATTTTTCTTTGCCAGCAGCATCAGCGGCATGGACAGGTGTGAGTCCGGCGACACAGAGAGTGGACAGTGCTGTGGCGAACAAGGCTTGACGTACATTCATGATCATTTCCTTTTGGTGTGGAGAGGTTCCGGGTAGATTACGGTGAAGCTGACATGTAGTCGAGAAGTGATATCCACTACTTACACCCAAAAACGACTAATTTTCAGGCCAACTTATACTAGCTGACACCAAGTCTGGAAATCAACCAATAACAACGGCTCTCGCACCAACGGACAACGAACCCGGCGTCGGATTAACCTGTATCAAATTTTTCAGCCGGAGCTGGCACCATCCCTTACACTTCGGTGACCTTCACTTTAGAAAGACCATGGAGATGCCCAACCTCATTTATATTGCTGATCCGATGTGCTCCTGGTGTTACGGATTCAGCCCGGAACTGACCGCCCTGCTCGACGGCTTGCCCGGCCTTCCTGTGGAGATCGTGCTCGGTGGCCTGCGCGCCTATAACAGCGAACGCATGGACGAGCCCATGAAAACCGAGCTGATGAAACACTGGAAAAAAGTCCACGAGACCAGCGGCTTGCCATTTTCTGACCACGCAATCGAACTGCCCGGTTTCATCTACAACACGGAACCCGCTTGCCGCGCGGTCGTCACCGCTCGCACGCTGGCACCCCAGGCGACGCTTGCCGTGTTCAACGCGATCCAGCAAGCCTTTTATGTCGATGGCCGCGACGTCACCCAGAGCGCCGTCCTCGCCGAGGTCGCCAGTGCAGCACTGACCGCTGCAGGCGTCCCGACCGAGGCAGCTGCTTTTGAAACGCTGTGGGCATCCGAAAAAATCGTACTGGCCACGCACGCTGATTTTGTCCAGACCAAGGCCTGGAAAATCACTGGCTTTCCGATGCTGGTGCTCGAACGTAACGGCCATCTTGATATGGTCACCTCTGGCTATTTGCGTATGCCGGCACTGGTCGAGCAATTACAGGCGCTGGTCGACAATAGCCCTCGGGATTAACCCGATCCCGCTTGGTCATGCGCCAAAAAAAAGGCGTCACCCTGTTACGGGCGACGCCTTTTTTGTGGGCAGCCAGCGATCAGCTCATGTGCTGTCCGCCGTTAATGGCAATATTCGCCCCCGTCAAAAATGCCGCTTCATCCGATGACAGATAGGCGACCAGTCCGGCGACTTCTTCCGGCTTGCCCAACCGCGCCATCGGAATTTGCGGAATGATCTTGCTGTCGAGGACTTCCTGCGGAATGGCCATGACCATCTTGGTACCGATGTAGCCCGGCGAGATCGTGTTGACAGTCACACCCTTGCGTGCCACTTCCAGCGCCAGTGCCTTCGTAAAACCGTGCATGCCGGCCTTGGCCGCCGAGTAGTTGGTTTGGCCGAAAGCACCTTTCTGGCCATTGACCGACGAGATGTTGATGATGCGACCCCAGCCACGGTCGACCATCCCGTCGCATACCGGCTTGGTCATGTTGAAAACGGAATCGAGGTTAGTGCCGATCACCGCATCCCAGTTGAGCTTGTCCATTTTCTTGAATGTCATGTCGCGCGTGATGCCGGCATTATTGACCAGCACATCAATCGGGCCAATCTCTGCCGACACCTTCGCTACACATGCCGCCGCCGAATCGTAATCGGCCACATCACAGGAATAGGCACGGAAGTTGTAACCCAGCTTTTCCATTTCGGCCAGCCATGCTTCGGACTTGGTGTTCCCGGGTGAATAGGTCGTCACGACCTGATAACCCAGTGCTGCCAGCTTGATGCAAACGGCTTCGCCCAACCCGCCCATACCGCCAGTAACCAGTGCTACACGTGCCATTTTTTTGTCTCCTGTTATTTAGAATTTATAACCATTAGGACCAACATAGTAACTGACTAGATAGGCTACTGACCGGAATCTTAACGCTCGATTGCCAGTGCCACACCCATGCCGCCGCCGATACAGAGACTGGCCAGGCCGCGCTTGGCGTCACGCCGGATCATTTCGTGAATCAGCGTCACCAGGATGCGGCAACCTGACGCGCCTATCGGGTGGCCCAGTGCGATCGCGCCGCCGTTGACGTTGATCTTGCTGGTATCCCAGCCCATCTGCTTGTTGACCGCGATGGCTTGAGCCGCGAAGGCTTCATTGATTTCCATCAGATCGAGGTCGGCATGGGTCCAGCCCGCTTTTTTCAGACACAGCTGCGCGGCAGGAACCGGTCCCATCCCCATGATGCTCGGGTCCACACCAGCCGACGAATAGGCCTTGATACGCGCCAGCGGGGTCAGGCCGAGTTCCTTGGCCTTGGCTGCCGACATCATCATCACGGCAGCCGCGCCATCATTGAGGCCGGACGCATTGCCGGCTGTAACGGTACCGTCCTTGGCAAAGGCGGGGCGCAAACCCGCAAGCGATTCAAGCGTCGTGCCTGCCTTGATGTATTCATCCGCGTCGAACTGGACATTGCCTTTTTTGCTGACGATTTCCAGGGCGAGAATTTCATCCTTGAACTTGCCGGCTTTTTGCGCGGCTTCAGCCTTGTTTTGTGACGCCGTGGCGAAGGCATCCTGCTCAGCGCGCGAGATCTCGTATTTCTTGGCGACGTTCTCGGCCGTCGTACCCATATGGTATTGATTGAACGCATCCCACAAACCATCGACGATCATGGTGTCGACCAGCTTCGCATCACCCATGCGGAAACCGTCGCGCGAGCCATTGAGTACGTGCGGCGAAGCACTCATGTTTTCCTGGCCACCAGCGATGATGATATCGGCGTCGCCGCAGAGAATTGCCTGGGTAGCGAGGTGCGTCGCTTTGAGGCCGCTGCCGCACACCTTGTTGATGGTCATGCCCGGCACCATGTCTGGCAGACCGGCATGGATCAGCGCCTGACGCGCCGGATTCTGTCCGCACCCGGCGGTGAGCACTTGTCCCATGATGACTTCGCTGATCAAGCGCGGATCGATGCCGGTCTGTGCCAGCAAGCCCTTGATGACATGGGCACCAAGATCTACGGCGGGAATTTTAGCCAGCGTGCCGCCGAATTTACCGACTGCTGTTCTGAGGGCTGCGACGATGACGACTTCATTCATTGAATTCTCCAAAAATGGTGATGGTGGCAATTTTTGCTGACTGACCCCAAAAGTACGAATTGTGTGGCGAGCCGGAACTTACCTTTGTTTTTGCAAACGTACCGAGTATTACGTATTTTATAAGCCGCGGCTAGAGGAACGGCTTTGTCGCAGCGGAAGATTGCGCGCAATTCTTTTGATGACAATCAAGTGCGACGCAACATATTTTTGGCGCGGGGAGAATCATCGCCTGTAATGACAAGGATCCGGGCATGACGCAGCGCAAAACCTGTCGTCGCGACAGAACCTTCGGATACTTTTCGGCAGCCGGTCGTTCTACCGGAATGCAACCATATCGGTGTCATTCTTTGTGGCAGAATAGGCGAGTCCGAAAAGTTGCCCCGCTCACGCGGTGGTCGGACAAGCTAATGAAGTGACTCCCGCCGAAATGAGGGCGGGCAATTATTGCAGATCGACTTTCAATGGAGTCTTTGAATTGAACCATCTCAATAAAAACAATTACGCTAATACCGCGCAGCTCAAGGAAATCATGACTGCGCCACCGATGACCGCAGAGCAGCATGCGATCATCATCCGCAAACGCATCAAGGACCGCCGCATGATTGAAGAAGCGCGCGAACGAAAAACCGACGAGGATGATTTGTTCGGTGGTTCGGCCTGATGCGTTGCGAGGTGCTGGAGTGACCTAATTAATTTCGGCAACCCGATGGCAAGCCACAAGACGGCCATCGAAAGGCACCAGTGCCGGTGCCTCGATGCGGCAGCGTTCCTGCACAAACGGACAACGGGTATTGAAGGCGCAGCCGGGCGGCGGCGCAATCGGCGACGGCAACTCCCCGGTGAGGACGATTTTTTCCTGACGCTGCGCCGGATCGATGCGCGGTGTGCTGGCCAGCAAAGCCCGCGTGTACGGATGCAGCGGCCGGGTAAAAATCTGCGCCTTGCTGCCATGCTCGACGGCCTTCCCCAGATACATCACCATCACGTCGTCGGCGATATGCTCGACCACCGCCAGATTATGCGAAATGAACAGGTAAGCAACGCCGCTGGCCTGCTGCAAATCCATCAGCAAGTTCAGCACCTGCGCCTGAATCGAGACATCCAGCGCCGACACCGGTTCATCGGCGACGATCACTTTCGGGTCCAGCATCAAGGCCCGTGCAATCGCAATGCGCTGACGCTGGCCACCGGAGAACATGTGCGGATACCGGCTGATATGCTCGGGCCGCAAGCCGACCTGCGCCATCATTGCCAGAGCCTTGGCGGTTCGTTCTGCCTTGTCCAGACGGGTGTTGATCTCGAGCGGTTCACTGAGCATCGCACCGACTTTCTTGCGCGGGTTCAGGCTGGCATACGGATTCTGAAACACCATCTGCACTAACGGTCGAACGCGCTTGAGCGTCGCGCGATCGGCCGTGGCGACGTTGGCGCCGTTCATCCACAACTCGCCCGCGCTGGGCGGTTCGATCATCGTGACCTGGCGCGCCAGCGTCGACTTGCCGCAACCGGACTCGCCGACCACGGCCAGCGTCTTGCCGGCCACCAGCGTGAACGAGACACCATCCAGCGCGCGGGCCCAGACTCTCGGACGCAGGAAACCCTGCGATACCGGGTAATGCCTGGTCAGATTTTTTGCTTCAAGCAATGCAACGGCCTCTGTCATGGTGCGACCTCTTCCTGGTGCCAGTTATTGGTGGGCTGACCGCTGGTGTCGAGCGGAAAATGACAGCGCACTTGCGCCTCGGCCGGACCAGTCAACGCCGGGCGCTGCGTGTGGCATAACGCGTTCGCGTAAGCGCAGCGCGGACTGAGCAGGCAGCCTTCGGAGCGATCGTACTGACCCGGCACGACGCCGGGGATAGTCTGCAAGCGCGCACGACCGACATTGTGTTCAGGCAGCGCTGCCAGCAATGCTTGCGTGTACGGATGGCGTGGCGCATTGAAAATAGCCGGCACACTACCGGTCTCGACAACCTGACCGGCGTACATCACAACGACCCGCTGCGCAGTCTGGGCGATCACACTCAAGTCATGCGTGATCAGCATCAGTGCCATGCCACGGTCACGCTGCAATTGCAGCAGCAATTCCAGCATCTGCGATTGCACCGTCACATCAAGCGCGGTGGTCGGCTCGTCGGCGATCAGCAGCCGCGGACTGCAGGCAATCGCCATCGCCACCATCACGCGCTGGCTCATGCCGCCGGAGAGCTGGTGCGGATAGGCATCGAGGCGGCGTTCGGGATCGGGAATATCAACCTGCTGCAGCAGTTCCAGCGCCTTGGCACGCATGGCCGCATTGCTGCCGCGCTGATGCACGCGCAAAGTTTCGATCAGTTGATACGCCACCGTGAAGCACGGATTGAGGCTGGTCATCGGGTCCTGAAAGATCATCGCGATGTCCTTGCCGAGCAGGCCGCGCCGCTCGCGCTCGGACATGGTCTGCAACTCGCGACCATCGTAGGCCATGCGTGTCGCCGTGACCCGGCCCGGATAATCAATCAGTCCCATCAACGCCAGGGACGTCACGCTTTTACCGGAGCCGGATTCGCCGACGATGCCGACGACTTCGCCTTCGGCGATCGTCAGGTCGAGGCCATCGACCGCGGTGAACGGGGATTTTTCCGAGCCGAATTCGACCCGCAGGTTTTGCAGTTCAAGAAGTGCCATCGTGGTCACCGTTTCAGTTTCGGGTCGAGCGCGTCACGCAAACCGTCGCCCATCAAATTGAAGGCCAGCACCGAGACCAGAATCGCCAGGCCCGGGAAGGTCACCACCCACCAGGCGCTCTGGATGAACTCAAGCGCACTGGCCAGCATCGAACCCCATTCCGGCGTCGGCGGTTGCGCGCCGAGTCCGAGAAAACCGAGCGCGGCAGCATCGAGAATGGCACTGGAAAATCCCAGCGTAGCTTGCACGATCAGCGGTGCGGCACAATTCGGTAGCACGCAATTGAACATCAGCCGCACCGTGCCGGCACCGGCGATGCGCGAGGCACTGACGTAATCCTTCTGCATTTCACCGATGACCGCCGCGCGGGTCTGGCGCGCGTAATGTGGCAGCATCACGATGGCAATCGCGTACATCGCATTCATCAGGCCGGGCCCGAGGATAGCCACCACCGCCACCGCCAGCAGCAGACTCGGCAGCGCCAGCATGATGTCCATCAAGCGCATCAGCGCCACTTCAACGACACCGCGAAAAAATCCGGCAATCAGGCCGATGAGTACGCCGATGGTCAGCGACAGCGTGACCGACACCAGCCCGATCACCAGCGATAGCCGCGTGCCATGGATCAACCGCGACAGCATGTCGCGCCCGACCGGATCGGTGCCGAGAATGAACTTGCTACTGCCGCCGGCTTGCCACATCGGTGGTGCCAGCGTCGCATCACGGAATTGCGCGATCGGCGAATGCGGCGCGATCAGATTGGCTGACAGCGCGATCAGCACCAGCAGAATCACCACTGTCAGGCCGATCACCGCACCGCGATTCTGGCTGAAGTAATTCCACAGTTCGCGCAGCGGATGCGGCTGTGCCTGTGCTTTTATTTGCACCTCTCCACGGACGGCGCTCATGCGCTGTGCCGGATGCGTGGATTGATGACGCCGTACAGCACGTCAACAATCAGGTTAACCACGATGATGATGGTCGCCGACAGCAAGATGCCGCCCTGCACCACCGGATAATCGCGTCGCCGGATGGCTTCGACCAGCCACTTGCCAATCCCCGGCCAGGAAAAAATCGTCTCGGTCAGGATTGCGCCGGCCAGCAGCGTACCGACTTGCAGACCGATCACCGTGATCACCGGAATGAGCGCATTGCGCAGCGCATGCACACCGATCACGCGCCAGCGCGACAGGCCCTTGGCACGCGCGGTGCGCACGTAATCTTCGCGCAGTACTTCCAGCATCGACGAGCGCGTCATGCGCGCCACCACCGCCAGCGGGATCGTGCCCAGCGCGATGGCCGGCAGGATCAGGTGCGAGACGGCCGACTTGAACGCACCCGGCTCGCCCGACAGCAGACTGTCGATCAGCATGAAGCCGGTCACCGGAGGCAGGTCGAACAGGATATCGATGCGCCCCGACACCGGCGTCCAGCCCAGCGTGACCGAGAACAGCATGATCAGCAACAGGGCCCACCAGAATACCGGCATCGAATAACCGGTCAGCGAGACCCCCATCACCGAGTAATCGAGCACCGTATTGCGCTTGAGCGCGGCGAGCATGCCGGCTGGCACACCCACGACCAGTGCCACCAGCATCGCGCAGATCGACAGTTCGATGGTGGCCGGAAACAGCGTCAGGAATTCACGCAGCACCGGTTCCTGCGTCGTGATCGAGCGACCCAGGTCGCCTTGCAGCACGTGCCACAGATAATCGAAGTACTGCACATACAGCGGCCGGTCGAGTCCAAATTCATGCAGCAGACGGGCATACCGTGCCGCGTCCATACCGCGCTCGCCGGACATGGCTTCGACGGCGTCGCCGGGAATCATGTGGATCAGGGAAAACACCAGCAGCGTGATGCCAAGAAAGGTCGGAATGACCAATCCTGCACGACGCAAGAAGAATCCAAACATGGGGTGCCTGTTCGTTCAAGTAAAAGGAGCACCGCCAGTCTTGTGAACCGGCAGGGGTCGCATTGTAACGTGGAGTGCTGGCCTGATGCGGCAAGGCCGCACGCCTACCGCAATTCGTATCTTGCCAGGCTGGCTGGCATCTTGATGGCCAGCTCTTCCGGGTTGCTGACCGTGACACCGAGGTCGCGCAGCAAGCCATCCTTGATGCCGTAAATCCAGCTATGGATGGTCAGTTCCTGGCCGCGTTCCCACGCATCCTGCACCAGCGTGGTCTGGCAGACATTGCCGACTTGCTCGATCACATTGAGTTCGCACAAGCGATCGAGTTGCTCGCCTTTCGGAATCACGTCACCGAAATAGCGCTCATGTTTCTGATGCACGTCCTGGACGTGGCGCAGCCAGTTATCAGCCAGACCGACGCGCCGCCCAGTCATCGCCGCATGCACGCCGGAACAACCGTAATGACCGGTCACGATCACATGCTTGACCTTGAGCACATCAATGGCGAACTGGAGTACCGACAGGCAGTTCAGGTCGGAATGGCACACCACGTTGGCGATATTGCGATGCACGAACAATTCACCCGGCAACAGATCAACGATTTCACTGGCCGGCACGCGGCTGTCAGAGCAACCGATCCATAGATAGTTAGGCGATTGCTGGGCCGCCAGCTTGCGGAAAAATTCAGCATCCTGGTCGATCATCGACGCGGCCCAACTGCGATTATTCTGCAGCAGGTGCTCCAGTGCGTCGCTGTTCTTGATGGGGTTGGTCATGGAATACTTTCTGGAAGGATCTAAGCGCGCGTGATTTTACCTTCTTGCAGGCGAATTCTTGCCATTTGATTCAAAAGGATGACTGAAGCGCTGCATGAAGCGTCGGTCGATCCGGTTCTTCCACTGCCACACCCAGCCGCCCTGCCAGACCAGACCGTACCAGGACGCTACGGCATGCTGGCCGCCGCCGGATAGCAGGGACAGATAGTGACGCTGGGCGCGATACGGCAGCAACGGTTGGCCGGCCGCATACCGCAACAGGTTTTCTGCCAGTACCGGTCCTTGCCTAACTGCGAACACGCCGGCCTTCGGACGCCGCTGCGTGATGTCGGTTGCCATGTCCCCAGCAGCAAACACATGGGGATGACTGACGGATTGCAAGTAGGGATTGATGCTGATGAAACCGTCATCGACGCTCGCCAGACCCGCTGCAGATGGCCATTGCGCTGCCGCCGATCCGGTTGCCCACAGGACCTGATCGCAGGTGGCGATGCTACCGTCGGCAAACACCAGATGATCGGCTTCGACCCGCGCGATCGGACTGCCGGTGCGTATCGCCACGCCGGCTGCGGTCAGCCGGGCCGCCATCAAGCGGGCGGCCCGTCGCGGGTAGCCGGGCAGCAATTCGCCGCGACTGACCAGCGACCACTTGACGCGGTCCCGGTGTGCACGCAATCGGTAGGACATGGCCAGCACCAGTTCGACCCCACCGGCACCACCGCCGACCATCACCATGTGGACTGGCCGTACCAGCTGATCGACCCGGCTTTGCAGTTCATTCCACTGCTGCAAAAAACGATCGATCGGCTTGACTGACAAACCCGTCGCGGCGGCACCGGGGATGCCATCGACCGGCGGCGTCGAGCCGATATCGAGCGAGACCAGATCGAACTCCCAGCTCTCGTCGTCCGTGAAGACCCGGTTACCGGTCAGGTCCAGTCGCTTCACCGTCGCTTGCACCAGCCGCACACCGGCGGCGGCGGCCAGCGCACGCAAGTCGACATGGCATTCCATCGTGCGGTAGTGGCCGGCGACCAGTCCGGGCAACATGCCGGAGTACGGTGTATCGAGTTCACGACTGAGCAGTGTTACATCGAGTCGGGCACGCAGGTCAGGCGGTTGCTTGATCAGTGCTTCCAGGACGAACAAATGGGCATGCCCGCCACCGATCAGTAGCAGGCGTTTGGGAGTGGGGGTCAAGGACGGACTCACTAAAAAATTGACAGGTCACGATACCACGCCATCCTTGTCATCATGCCGAACCGCCGCAACCCGCAGCAAGCCGAAATACTCACAAGAAGTCCCCAAAAAAAAGATCCCAGCGCTCGTTTATCCTGGAGAGAAGGCATTCTTTTCTGCGTGTGAGCAGTGCAGCGCCCCCTGCTGGCTGCGAGTCGTTTCAGCATGGCCGAGACGCCGCACGCAAGGTGACTAGGTCGGCACCGAATCGACCAGGCTGCGGTAAATCAGCACTGCCTCGTCGGCGTGACGAACGAACACGTCGACCAGTTCAGGATCGAAGTGCAACCCTTTTTGCGCTACCAGAAAATCGAGCGCTACGGCCCATTCCCACGGAGCCTTGTAGGGGCGTGCTGAAGTCAGCGCATCGAACACATCGGCCAGTGCAACGATGCGTGCCGGGAGCGGAATCGCCGCACCAGCCAGACCGAACGGATAACCACTGCCATCGAATTTTTCATGATGATGCAAGGCGATGCTGGCGGCTACCTGAAGGAAGCGCGAGGGGCTGTCTTTCAGAATGTCATGACCGATGCGCGCATGCCTGTGCATGATGGCCAGTTCGTCGGCATTGAGCAGGTCGGACTTGTGCATGACCGTATCCGGCATGCAAATTTTGCCGATGTCATGCATGGGCGCAGCCAGTTCTATCGTTTCCGCCTCATCCTCCGACAGACCCAGCCGGCGCGCGATCAGGCCAGAATATTTGGCCATGCGCTTGAGATGCGCGCCGGTGACAGCATCACGCAGGTCAGACGCCCGCGCCAGCCGGACCAGCGTTTCGACCTCGCGCAGACGCAGTTCGCGCGTGACTTCCGCCACGCGCTGCTCGAGTGCCAGCGCGTGATTGCTGTTAATCAGATATTGCTGGCGCAGGTTCAACAAATTCTGGCAACGGGCGCGACACTCGACCGGATCAACCGGCCGGATCAGAAAGTCCGTCGCCCCGGCCTCAAAGGCACTGTGGCGTACTTCCCTGTCGCTGACAACGGTCGTCATCACGATCGGTAATTGTTCATAGCTGTACAGACGGCGCAACTGGCGGATGGTTTCGACGCCATCGAGCACCGGCATCTTGAAATCAGTCAGCACGAGATCGACCGGATTTTGCCGCACGTAGTCGATTGCCACGACCGGATCGGAAAACATCACGATGTGAATACGCCGGTCTATCCCCTTGATGACCTCGGCCAGAATCAGCCGGCCGGTACTCTGATGATCTATTACCACCACGGTCGGCATGACAGCCGGAAGCCCGGCAGGCGTGTCGGCAAATGGACGATCAGACATGGTGAGTAGCGCGGAATTTCATGGGCTCAAAGTATGCCGTAGTTTGAGCCACAATGTGACATTTTCCATGCAAGAAATTAACAAATTATCGTCCATCCTCTGCGAAACTCAGTGCTCATCGCGCAGTGTCTCGTCGGGAATATCGCCCAGCATCAACCGCTTGAGTCCGGCATCGGCCGGCTTGTCGCCTAGCCAGATTTTCAATATCGCATTAAAAAAAGCCAGATCAGGTAACGGCTCGCCAAATTTCTGACCGTTGAGCAGGAACACGGTTCCGACTCCAGGAATCCAGTCTGCAACAAGCACGTCACCATTGCGCAAACCGGCACTCGCACCGAGCTGTGTATTTAATCGCACCAGTTGCGATGCCAGCCTGGTTCTCTCGCTGCGATCCATGTTTTTCCGGATGCCGTCGAGAAATGCCTGTCTGAATGCCTCGCTACTCACATCGCGCAACAGCACGATGCGCACGCGGCGCGCACCACCGACAGCAACCACTTCCGGCAAAGTGGTACACCGTTCGACCAGGTACAAACCTGCCGCATACGCCTTGAAAATTGCCTTGAAACGGAACCCCGCGCCATTGAGTTTGAGTTCCTGACCTGCCACGGTCACGCTATCGTCAAAGCGGATACCGTCGACATTAGCCGCAGGCACCGTCACCGGCACCAGTGCGGCGAGCGCTATCAACGCAAACAACAGCATGCGCATGAATTGACGCACAGTCATGTCTTGATCCTCGAGGCAGATAGACCGTTTGGCCAAAAAAAACCGCCGACTCCTGAATCCGGAGCGGCGGTGATCGGATCGCACCATGCTTACTCGAAGAAACCCTTGACCTTTTCGGTCCAGGACTTCGATTGCGGACTGTGTTTGGCACCGCTTTCATTGGTCGATTCCTCGAACTCCCGCAGCAATTCGCGCTGACGTTCGGTCAGCTTGACCGGCGTCTCGATCACGACATGACAGAACAGATCGCCAGCGTAACCGGAGCGCACGCCCTTGACGCCTTTGCTGCGCAGACGGAAGGTCTTGCCAGTCTGTGTGCCTTCGGGCAACGTGAACGACGCCTTGCCACTGAGCGTAGGCACTTCGATCTCGCCACCGAGTGCCGCCTTCGCATACGAAATCGGAATCTCGCAATGCAGGTCATCGCCTTCGCGCTGGAATACCGGATGCTGCTTGATATGAATCTCGACATACAGATCGCCCGGCGGTCCGCCGTTCATGCCTGGCTCACCATTGCCCGACGAACGAATCCGCATGCCATCATCGATACCGGCCGGAATCTTGACTTCCAGTGTCTTGTTGCGCTTGATGCGTCCCGCACCGGCGCACGTCGCACACGGCTCGGGAATCACCTTGCCGGTACCGTGACACTTCGGACAGGTTTGCTGGATGCTGAAAAAGCCCTGCTGCATGCGCACCTGACCGTGACCGGCACAAGTCGGGCAGGTAGTCGGTTGCGTACCTGGCTTGGCACCGCTACCGTGGCAAATTTCGCAGCTATCCCAGGACGGAACGCGGATCGTCGTATCGAAACCGTGCGCGGCTTGTTCGAGCGTGATGTCGAGGTTGTAGCGCAAATCAGCGCCGCGATAAACCTGCGGTCCGGCACTGCGACCGCCGCCACCGCCACCACGCGCCGCATTGCCGAAGATGTCGCCGAAGATATCGCCGAACGCATCCGAGAATCCGCCGGCACCGGCACCGCCAAACCCGCCGCCACCGCCGCCGCCACCCATATTGGGATCGACACCAGCGTGACCATACCGGTCAAACGCTTCGCGTTTTTGCGGGTCGGACAGCATCTCGTAGGCCTCCTTGGCCTCCTTGAATTTGTCTTCCGATCCCTTGCTATCGGGATTGCGGTCAGGATGGTATTTCATGGCCAGCTTGCGATAGGACTTTTTGATTTCTTCGTCCGTCGCGTTCTTGGCCACGCCCAGTATTTCGTAAAAATCGCGTTTTGCCATTATTCGGCGCCCTCTAGAATCTAAACAAAAAAGCCGAGTCGAGCGGTCGGCTCTACTCGGCGAGTCGGCGCAGCTGTCGCTGGCCGACCTGACAGACCGCTATTTTACTTGCTGTCTTTCACTTCCTTGAACTCCGCATCAACCACGTCTTCTTCCTTGGCTTTTGCTTCGCCCGACGGGCCTGCTTCGGCACCACCGGCAGCAGCGCCGGAAGCGGCCTGCTTGGCTTGGGCATCGGCATACATTTTTTCACCGAGCGATTGCGCTGCGGTCGACAGGGAAGCCGACTTGGCGTCGATATCGGCCTTGTCGCTGCCTTTCAGGGCTGCTTCGAGATCCTTGATCGCGCCATCGATTTTGTCTTTTTCGGCAGCATCGAGCTTGTCACCGTATTCGGCGACCGCCTTGCGGGTCGAGTGCACCAGTGCATCGCCCTGATTGTGCGCTTCGGCCAGTTCCTTCAGACGCTTGTCGTCTTCGGCATTGGCTTCGGCATCGCGCACCATCTTCTGGATCTCTTCTTCGGTCAGACCCGAGTTGGCCTTGATCGTGATCTTGTTCTCTTTGCCGGTAGCCTTGTCTTTCGCGCCGACGTGAAGAATACCGTTGGCATCGATGTCAAAGGTGACTTCAATTTGCGGCGTGCCGCGTGACGATGGCGGAATGCCTTCGAGGTTGAATTCGCCCAGACCCTTGTTACCGGCGGCCATTTCGCGCTCACCCTGATAGACCTTGATGGTCACTGCAGGCTGGTTGTCGTCGGCGGTCGAAAACACCTGGCTGAATTTGGTCGGGATCGTGGTGTTCTTCTGGATCATCTTGGTCATCACGCCACCCAGTGTTTCAATACCAAGCGACAGCGGTGTGACGTCCAGCAACAGCAAATCCTTGCGCTCGCCAGACAACACGGCACCCTGAATCGCGGCACCAACGGCGACGGCTTCATCCGGGTTCACGTCCTTGCGCGGGTCCTTGCCAAAGAATTCCTTGACCTTTTCCTGCACTTTTGGCATCCGGGTCATGCCGCCCACCAGGATGATGTCATCGATGTCGGAGACCTTGACGCCGGCATCCTTGATCGCGGTGCGGCATGGCTCGATGGTCTTCAGGATCAGTTCCTCGACCAGCGATTCCAGCTTGGCGCGGGTCATCTTCAGGTTCAGATGGACTGGTGCGCCGTTGGCCATCGCAATGTAAGGCTCGTTGATTTCGGTTTGCTGGGCCGACGACAGTTCGATCTTGGCGCGCTCGGCCGAACCCTTGATCCGCTGCAACGCAATCGCATCCTTGGACAGGTCGATACCGTTGATCTTCTTGAATTCGTCAATGATGAAATCGATGATGCGCTGGTCGAAGTCTTCGCCGCCGAGGAAGGTGTCGCCATTGGTCGACAGCACTTCAAACTGCATTTCGCCATCGACATCTGCGATTTCAATGATCGAGACGTCGAAGGTACCGCCGCCCAGGTCATAGACAGCAATCTTGCGATCGCCCTTGCCGTTCTTGTCGAGACCGAAGGCCAGTGCGGCAGCGGTCGGCTCGTTGATGATGCGCTTGACATCCAGACCAGCGATGCGACCCGCATCCTTGGTTGCCTGGCGCTGGGCATCGTTGAAATAGGCCGGCACCGTGATGACGGCTTCGGTGACTTCTTCGCCGAGGTAGTCTTCAGCGGTTTTTTTCATCTTGCGCAGCACTTCGGCGGAAATCTGCTGGGCTGCCAGCTTCTTGTCGCGCACCGAAATCCAGGCGTCGCCGTTGTCGGCCTTGACGATCTGGTATGGCATGAGCCCGATATCTTTTTGCACTTCTTTTTCATCGAACTTGCGGCCGATCAGACGCTTGACGGCGTACAGCGTGTTCTTCGGATTGGTCACGGCCTGCCGCTTGGCAGGCGCACCTACCAGGATTTCGCCGTCTTCGAGATACGCGATGATCGATGGCGTAGTGCGTGCACCTTCCGCGTTTTCGATCACTTTAGGCTGGCCGCCTTCCATGATCGATACGCAGGAGTTGGTGGTACCGAGGTCGATGCCGATGATTTTGCCCATGATATTTTTTTCCTTTAATGACTGGATAACTGGATAACGATGACGTTTGCGTCGATTTTCTGACTTGAATATTGGGAGCCACTACTGACTTTCAAGCGGCATTCAAGTGCTTTTTTTCGTAATAAGTGTCGGTAATGCGTTTGGTAATGCGTTACTGGGCCACCGTGACCAGTGCCGGCCGCAACAGACGGTCGGCGATCATGTACCCCTTTTGCAGCACGCTGACAATGGTGTTGGCGTCCTGGTCTGCCGGCACCATCGAGATGGCCTGGTGCTTCATCGGATCGAGTTTGTCACCCGGTTGCGGTGCCACTGCGATCAGGCGGTTGCGCTCGAACGCTGATGACAACTGCTTGAGCGTCATTTCGACACCTTCCTTGAGCGACTCGACCGACGGCGACTCGACCCGCAGCGCCATGTCCAGACTGTCCATCACGGGCACCAGCGCCTCGGCAAAGCCTTCGATGGCAAACTTGTGGGCACGGGCAATGTCTTCCTGCGCGCGACGGCGAAAATTTTCGGTGTCGGCCTTGGCACGCAAGAACGCGTCATGCATCTCGGCGGCGCGGGTTTCTGCTTCGACGAGACGGCTTTCCAGCGATGGCTCGGCACTACTGACTTCTTGCTCTGGCTCGGGAGCTTGCGCTGCTGCCGGGCTCGCCTCTGCCTGTGGGTTCACAACGGGTTGCTTTTCCTGGTCTTGCATCTAAAAATCCTCCGACAGTCAGTGACTTCAATAATGTGATTAAGTACAAAGTGAGTGGCAAATGGGGCTATGCCACACTTTTACAAGGGGATTATCACAGGCCGAATTGGATTATTTTGGCGCTCCCAGGCGGCGAGCTTCGTTGGCGGCGATGACGTTCTGGGCGCTGTCGGCTTCTTTGTCGGCGTCGCTTTGCTGTGTCGGCCAGCCTTGCAGATGACGCGCGGTAATCGTGGCCAGTGCGCCAACCCAGGAGGGCGCTTCATTGACACACGGGATGTAATGGAATTCCTTGCCACCGGCTTCGAGGAAGTCGTGCTTGGCTTCCAGCGAGATTTCTTCCAGCGTTTCGAGGCAGTCGCTCGTGAAACCCGGACACATGATGTCAACCCGCTCAAGCCCGTCTTTCGCCAGTTGCACGAGAGTCGGGGCGGTGTATGGCTGCAACCATTCGGCCTTGCCGAAGCGCGACTGGAACGTCACCAGCAATTCGTCCTGCGTCAGCCCCAGCGCCGTCCGCAGCAGCCGCGCGGTCTTGTAGCACTCGCAGTGGTAGGGATCACCCAGCAGCAGGGTGCGCTTGGGTACGCCATGAAAACTCAGCACCAGCTTGTTGCCACGCCCGTTACTTTGCCAGTGCGTCAGCACGGACTCCTTCAAGGCGGCGATATAAGCCGGATCATCGTGGTAATGCTTGATAAAACGCAGCTCGGGAATATTGCGCACGGTGCGATAGTGACTGGTCACCGCATCGAAGATGGATGCGGTCGTGGTCGCCGAATATTGCGGGTAGGCGGGCACGATCAGAATCCGGTCGCATCCTTCGACCTGCAATGCATTGAGCACATCGGGTAACGACGGATTGCCGTAGCTCATTGCGTAGCGAACTTCCACGGCATGCCCCTGCTCGCCAAGGTAGCCGCGCAGCATGGTTGACTGTTTTTCCGTGTGGACTTTCAGCGGCGATCCTTCCTTGGTCCAGATCAGCGCATATTTGGCCGCCGACTTGCTGGCGCGGATCGGCAAAATGATGCCGTTCAGGATCAGCCACCAGATCGCACGCGGAATTTCCACCACGCGCGGATCGGACAAGAATTGCTTGAGGTAACGGCGCACCGACGGCGCATCGGCTTCGTCGGGCGTGCCGAGATTAACCAGCACAACGGCCGTCTTGACGGCGCTGCCGTGGGTGTACTCGGGGGCTTTGTTGAATGCCATTGCGATGTTGCCTTTGAAGAGTGTGAGAGCGAAGGTCGGATGAATTCGGTGGATCAGGACGCCAGCAGTTCGCGGGCATGCTTGCGCGTGGTGGCGGTAATTTCGATGCCGCCCAGCATGCGGGCGATTTCTTCGACACGCGACTTGTTGTCGAGCGACGCGATGCGCGAGACGGTCTTGCCAGCGGCATTGAACTTGCTGACCTGCAGATGCTGATTGGCCTGGCTGGCGACTTGCGGCAAATGCGTCACGCACAGCACCTGACGTTCCTGCCCGAGTTTTTTCAGCAGACGTCCGACCACTTCGGCAACGCCGCCGCCAATGCCGCTGTCGACTTCATCGAAGATCAGCGTCGGTGTCGAAGTGGCCGTCGAGGCGATCACCGAAATGGCCAGCGCGATACGCGCCAATTCACCGCCCGACGCCACCTTGGCCAATGGTCGCGGCAAGCTGCCGGCATGACCGGCGACCAGAAATTCGATCTGTTCGATACCGAACACAGCCGGTGCACACGGTACCAGCGCGACTTCAAAACGCCCGCCAGCCATGCTCAGTTCCTGCATCGCGCTGGTCACGGCATCGCCGAGTACTCGGGCCGCTTTGGTTCGTGCCGCCGATAATTTTTTTGCCAGGACGAGATAGGCATCCTTGAGCTTTTCTTCCTGGGCGCGCAACGCATCGAGGTCGCTGGCATCGGCCAACTGGCGCAGTTGCGCCGACAGCGACGCGAACTCCTGCGGCAACTCTTCCGGCGTCACATGAAATTTGCGTGCCGTTGAATGCAGGTCGCTCAGTCGCTGCTCGACTTGCTGCAGGCGACGCGGATCGAGTTCGAGCCGACCAAGATAATCATTGAGCGCATAGACCGCCTCCTGCAACTGGATACGCGCCGGCTCCAGCAAATCGAGCACCGGCTTGAGGCCCTCATCGATATCGGCCAGCTTGCCCAGACGTAGATTGAGCGCGGTCAGTTGCGACAGCATCGGTACGGCATCGGATTCGGATTCGGAGATCGCGGTCAGCGCCTCCTGCGCACCGTCAATCAGACTCGCGGCGTGCGACAGACGGCTATGTTCGGTGGTGATCTCGGCCCACTCGCCCTCCTTCGCGGCGAGCTTGTCGAGTTCGCCGACCTGCCATTCGAGCCGTTCGCGTTCGAGCAGCACGTTCTTGGCATTGACCTCGAATTCTTCGCGCTGCTTGCCGACGGCACGCCAGGTTTTGTAAGCCGCACCCACGGCCCTGACCTGTTCCTGCAGGCTTGCCTGGGTATCGAGTAACTGGCGTTGTGCCTCGGTCTTGAGTAGCGATTGATGCGCATGCTGGCCGTGGATATCGACCAGCAATTCGCCCAGATCTCGCAACTGTGTCGCGGTGGCGGCAATGCCGTTGATGTAGGCTTTCGAGCGACCGGCATTGTCAATGACCCGGCGCAACAACACACCGCCGTCCGGACTGGCGAAGTCGTGCGCGGCGAGCCAGAGATCGGCTTCGGCATAAGTCGAATAGTCGGCGCTGATATCGGCTTTGGCAGCCCCATCGCGCACCACGCTGGCGTCGCCGCGCCCGCCCAATGCCAGCGCCAAGGCATCAATCAGGATTGATTTGCCAGCACCGGTCTCTCCGGTCAGGACTGAAAACCCGGCGGAAAAATCCAGCTCGATCAAGTCAACGATAACGAAGTCACGGATGGTCAGGGTGCGCAGCATGGTGATTCTTTTCAGGTGGGCCGCAGGCGTGGTCAGGGACTCACGGGCGGCGTGATCGGAGCGGCTATTTTAGTCGGCCTTCCACCGACGGGTACTCATTCCAGTGCAACTTCTCGCGCAACGTATCGTAATAACTCCAGCCGGGCGGATGCAGGAAGGTGATCGTGTGGGCTGAACGGCGGATCACGATGCGGTCATGCAGTTGCAGACTGGCCAGCGACTGCATGTCGAAATTGACGCTGGTATCGCGGCCACTGATGACGGTGATGACAATTTCGCTGTAGTCAGGCAGCACGATGGGCCGGTTCGACAGCGCATGCGGCGCAATGGGCACCAGCACGATGCCACCCAGACTTGGATGCAGCAACGGACCGCCGGCCGACAGCGAGTAGGCGGTCGAGCCGGTCGGCGTCGCCACGATCAGGCCATCGGAACGCTGGTTGTACATGAAGTGACCATCGACATCGACGCGCAGTTCGACCATGCCGGAACCGGTGCCGCGCGAGACCACCACGTCATTGAATGCCAGCGCATCGAAGATCGGCTTGCCCTCGCGATAGACCACCCCTTCGAGCAGACTGCGGCGCTCGGACTCGATTTTTCCATCGAGCATGGCCGTCAACAGCGGCATCATCCGGTCCAGCGGAATATCGGTCATGAAACCGAGCCGGCCCTGGTTGATGCCAATGAGCGGGATATCGAACGGTGCGAGCTGGCGGGCAATGCCCAGCATCGTGCCATCGCCGCCGACGACGATCGCCGCATCGACGCTGGTGCCGATCTGTTCGGGCGTCATTTGCGGATATGCGGTCATCCCGGTCGACAGCGCCGTCTCGTGTTCAAGTATCACGACATGACCGGTGGCGACCAGGAAATCAGCAATCTCGCACAGTGATTGCGCAATGCCCGCCGCAGTCGGTTTGCCGACGATGGCGATCGTTTTTAGCGGAGGGACCGGCAAGCCGGATGGAATGGGGAGCGACATGACTCGGATTAGACCATAATTTGCCGCCCACTTGAAGTAAGCCGACAGTGGACCAACCTCTGTATTTCATCCGGAAGAAAATCACGCCATGCAACCAGCACCGATCAAGGCAGTTCTGTTCGACCTCGACGATACGCTGTGGCCTATCGTGCCAACCATTATTCGCGCCGAAACCCTGCTGTTCGACTGGCTGCGCGAGTTCGCGCCCGCGGTCGCGCGCGACCACAGCATAGAAACCCTGCGCGCACGTCGCATGACACTGATGGAACAAGAACCGCGCTACCGGATCGACCTGCCCGGCCTGCGCCACGCCGGGTTGACCGAAGCATTCCATGCCAGCGATGCCGATCCGGTCCACATCGATGGTGCAATGGCCATCTTCAATGAGGCCCGCAATGCCGTGGTTCCGTACGACGATGTCACGCCCGCGCTGGAACGACTGGCCCGTCAAGTGTCACTGGGCACGATCTCGAACGGGTCGGCCGACCTCGTCGCAATCGGGCTGGCCGGTCACTTCCGTGTCTCGATCGCCGCCCATCAGTTCGGAAGCGCGAAACCCGACCCGGCGATTTTCCAGGCCGCCTGCGCAGCGCTCGATGTCGATCCCGCCGAAGCGGTGTATGTCGGCGACGATCCGCATCTCGATGTCGTCGGTGCCCAAAAAGCCGGCTTGCGCGCGGTCTGGATGAACCGCTTCGACCGCGTGTTACCGGACCATATCCGTCCTGATGCGAGTTGCACCAGCCTGCTCGAACTGGAACACTGGCTAGCTGGCCGGATAATGCTGGTCGCACCTCCCATCGCTCGTTAAAATACTCAAATGCAACTAGACGCCCGTGCCCAAACCCTGCTGAAAACTCTGGTCGAACGCTATATTGCGGACGGCCAGCCACTTGGCTCGCGCGCGCTGGCCAAGATTTCCGGTCTCGACCTGTCGCCCGCAACCATCCGCAACATCATGGCCGACCTCGAAGAAATGGGCTTCGTCTCCAGTCCGCATACCTCTGCCGGACGCGTGCCGACACCGCGCGGCTACCGGATTTTTGTCGATACGCTGCTGACCGTCGATGCGATCGACGAAAGCCTGCTTGAAGCGCGGTTGCAAACACGCCTGCAGAGTGGCTCGTCGCAGAAAGTCATTGCCAGTGCGGCACAAGTGCTGTCGTCGCTCTCGCAATTCGCCGGCGTGGTGCTGACGCCGCGCCGCGAATCCGTGTTCCAGCAAATCGAATTCCTGCGCTTGTCAGAAAAACGCGTGCTGCTGGTGATCGTTGCGCCCAATGGCGACGTCCAGAACCGGCTGCTGCTGAGCGATGTTGACTACACGCCGTCGCAGCTGGTCCAGGCCGCCAATTTCATCAACCTTCACTACGGCGGGCTGAGTTTCAGCGATGTACGCAACCGGCTGCAAAACGAACTGCGCCAACTGCGCGACGACATGACGCCGCTGATGCAAGCAGCGGTCGAAGTCGGAAGCGATGCGATGGCAGACAACAGCGATGAAGTGATTATTTCAGGCGAGCGCAACCTGCTGAGCGTCAATGAACTCTCATCGAACATGACTTCGCTGCGCAAACTGTTCGACCTGTTCGAGCAAAAAACCAGCCTGCTCCAGTTGCTCGATTTATCCAGTCGCGCCACCGGCGTGCAGATTTTCATTGGCGGGGAGTCGAGCCTGGTACCACTCGATCAAATGAGTATCGTCACGGCACCGTACGAGATCAACGGTCGCGTGGTCGGCACGCTAGGCGTGATCGGCCCGACGCGGATGGCCTACGAGCGCGTGATCCCGATTGTCGATATCACGGCGAAGTTGTTGTCGAGTGCGTTGAGTCATTCTTAATCTCGGTGCGCGCGTAGGCAGGATGAAGTGTCGTAGGGTACGCGACCAGTTTAAGCGCGGTGCACGCAATCCTGCTTCGTACAATGCCCATACAACGCCAGCGAATGGTCGGCAATCGTAAAGCCGCGATCAATGGCTACTTTCTGCTGACGCAGCTCAATATCTTCGTCGTAAAACTCTTCGACCATCCCGCAGTCGAGGCAAACCAGATGATCATGATGGCTGCCTTCGTTCAGTTCAAAGACCGCCTTGTTGGTTTCAAAGTGGTTGCGATTCAATAAGCCGGCCTGCTCGAACTGGGTCAGCACGCGGTACACGGTCGCGAGGCCGACATCCATGTTTTCGGTCAGCAGGATTTTGTAGACATCTTCGGCGCTGAGGTGGCGTACACCGCTGTTGTGGAAGATATCCAGGATTTTCAGGCGCGGGAGCGTGGCCTTGAGGCCGCTGGCGCGAAGGTCAGCTGGATTGTTGGACATGTTCTTGGCTAGGTAATGGGTAACTGCTTTATGATATAGCGCTTTGGCGCTTCGGCTCAATCAATCGAGATTCTCAATGCACATGCTGCCCCCCGTTTTCTCCCGCCCTACCGCTCGTCCTGCCCTGCCTGGCATCGCTTTAACGGGCTTGTTGAGCATCGCACTACTGGCCGGATGCGCGTCCAAAAATCCGCTGATGGAAGCACCGGCCGGCATGGCTGCCGCACCGTCCAGCGCAGCGACGACCGATACCACGACCGACACGGCCAGTGCCGCTACCGCCAATGCCGGACTGAAACGGACTACACCGGCCAGCGCCCGCCGCTTCCTCGGCATCCTGTCGCCGTATCGCATCGATATCCCGCAAGGCAATTTTGTGTCCGAAGAAATGGTCCTGCAACTCAAGGAAGGCATGACGCAAGACCAGGTGCGCTTTGCATTGGGTACGCCACTGATTGCCGATATCTTCCATGCCGACCGCTGGGACTACGTGTTCCGGATGCTCAAGCGTAACGACGAAGTGCTATCGAGCCGCGTCACCGTGTTCTTCAAGGATGGCGTCGTGAGCCGCTTTGAAGGCGGCAATTTGCCAACCGAAGTCGACTACCTCGAAATCCTGGCCGGCGGCGTGCCGGAAAAAACCAAGCCGCTGGCCCCTGCGGTTCCGGTGGCTCCGTCGTCAGCCCGTCAGCCGCAATAACGTTTCCAGGACCATCGCCATGACTGAATTGAAAATCGCCATCGCCGGCGCCTCCGGGCGCATGGGTCGCATGCTGGCCGAAACCATTCTCGGCGCTACCGACCTGCGCCTGACTGGCGCACTCGATGTCGCCTCCGCACCAGCCATCGGAACCGACGTCACCGCTTTCCTCGGCAAGTCCAGCGACGTCGCCATTTGCGCGACGCTCCCCGAGGGCCTCGCCGATGCCGATATCCTGATCGACTTCACCCGTCCGGAAGGTACGCTGGAACATCTGGCGTACTGCGCCCAGCATGGCATCAAGATGGTAATCGGCACCACCGGCTTCGACGCGGCCGGCAAGGCCGCGATCACCGCGGCAGCCGAGCGCACGGCAATCGTGTTTGCGCCCAACATGAGTGTTGGCGTGAACGTCACGATGAAGTTGCTTGAAATGGCCGCGAAGAGTTTTTCGGAAGGCTACGATATCGAAATCATCGAAGCCCATCACCGCATGAAAGTCGATGCGCCGTCCGGCACGGCGCTGCAAATGGGCGAAGTCATCGCCAACACGCTGGGTCGCAACCTCGATGACGTCGGCGTGTTTGCACGTCACGGCGTCACCGGCGAACGCGATCCGTCATCGATCGGGTTTGCCACCATCCGCGGCGGCGATATCGTCGGCGATCATACGGTGCTGTTTGCCGGCATCGGCGAGCGCGTCGAGATTTCGCACAAGTCGTCTAGCCGCGTCACGTATGCCCACGGCAGCTTGCGCGCCGCCCGCTTTCTGGCCGACAAAACGACCGGTCTGTTCGACATGCAGGATGTGCTAGGCCTGCGCTAATCAGGACAGATCAGCTGCCGCGATAGGTCGAGTACGCCCACGGCGAGACCAGCAACGGCACATGATAATTCTCGGCCGGGTTGGCGATACCGAAGGCCAGCGTGACCCGGTCGACAAAGCGCGGCAGCGGCACCACGATGCCTTGCGCCTCGAAGTAATCCCCCGCACCAAACACCAGTTCGTACGAACCTGCCAGCAACGCGTCGCCTGCCAGAAGCGGCGCGTCACATCGCCCGTCGCTGTTGGTGACGACACGGCGCAGCAAACGCCGCCCGGCCGATTCGATTGCGTGCAATTCAATGACGACACCGGCTGCCGGTGTGCCGCTGGTGATATCCAGCACGTGGGTACTGAGCTTGCCCATCTTGACCTCCATATCGATTGCGTGAAACTGCTTATTGGTTCAAGCATAGTGGCGCGCGTGCCAGCCGTTATAGTATCTGGCGTATAGGTATCATCATGAACGGTATTGCTGCGTCAATTTTTCCCTCCATGGCTCCACTGATTACGAGGTAACGCTTGACCGACACCCCCCCGAATTATCCACGCGACCTGATTGGCTACGGTGCCCATCCGCCCCATCCGCACTGGCCGAACCACGCTCGCATCGCGCTGCAATTCGTCCTCAACTACGAAGAAGGCAGCGAAAATTGCGTGCTGCATGGCGACCCGGCCTCGGAAACCTTCCTGTCCGAAATCATCGGTGCCCAAGCCTTCCCGATGCGGCACATGAGCATGGAGTCGATGTACGAATACGGTTCGCGCGCCGGCCTGTGGCGCATCCTGCGCCTGTTCGAGCAACGCCAGTTGCCGCTGACAATCTTCGCTGTGGCGATGGCCTTGCAACGCCATCCGGAAGCCGTCGCCGCCTTCAGCCAGCTCGGCCACGAGATCGCCTGTCACGGCTTGCGCTGGATCAGCTACCAGCAAGTTGATATCGCTACCGAGCGGGCTCACATGGCCGAGGCGATCCGTATCCTGCGTGAACTCACCGGCGCTGCGCCGCTGGGCTGGTACACCGGACGCGATTCGCCGGCCACGCGCCAGTTGCTGGTCGAGCACGGCGGCTTCAGCTACGACGCCGACAGCTATGCCGATGATCTGCCGTTCTGGCAGCAGGTCGACATCACCGCCGCCGATGGCTCGCCGCAACGCAAGTCGCACCTGATCGTGCCGTACACGCTCGACACCAACGACATGCGCTTCGCCGCCGCGCAGGGATTCAACACCGGCACGCAGTTCTTCGATTACCTGAAAGATGCCTTCGATGTCCTCTACGAAGAAGGCGATCCGGACGGCTTGAACCAGCCAAAAATGCTGTCGATCGGTCTGCATTGCCGACTCATTGGCCGACCCGGCCGCCTCGCCGCGCTGAGCCGCTTCCTCGATTATGTCCAGGCCCATGACAAGGTGTGGATCACACGCCGCATCGACATCGCCAACCATTGGCACACCACTCATCCAGCAAGGGCTTCCGCATGACCATCACTTTAGCGACGCTCAACAACACCGACAGCACCACCTTTGCCAGCACGCTTGGCGGCATTTACGAACACTCGGCGTGGATACCGGAACGCACCGCTGCCGCCCGTCCGTTCCGTACGCTGGCCGCTCTGAAAATGGCATTGCAGACCACCGTCAGCGCCGCCACCGAAGCCGAGCAACTGAGCTTGATCCGCGCCCATCCGGAGCTGGCCGGCAAAGCGGTGCTGACCACCGAATCAACCGGCGAGCAGGCGGCTGCCGGACTGCACCTGTGCAGCCCGGACGAGTACGCGACGCTGCAGCAATGCAATGCCGACTACCAGGCACGTTTCGATTTCCCATTCATCATCGCGGTCAAGGGCCCGGATGGAAGCGGCCTGTCGCGCACCGCCATCATCGCCTCGTTCACGCGCCGGCTCAAACAGCAACGCAGCGACGAGATCGCCGAAAACCTGCGCCAGATTCACCGTATCGCCGAACTGCGCCTCAATGACCTGTTCGATTGCCAGCCGTTGCTGGGTCTGCAAATCATGGGCTGGAGCGACACCCTCGGTGCCTGGTCAGATGATGCCAGCGGCCTGACCTGCGCCTACCTGACGACAGCCCACCGCAAAACTGCCGCGCAACTGCTGCAATGGATGCAGGACGCGGGCATGGACGCGCGCATCGACGCCGTCGGCAACGTGGTCGGCGTCTACCGCAGCGCCGATCCACAGGCAAAAACCCTGATGACCGGATCGCACTACGATACGGTGCGCAACGGCGGCACCTACGATGGCCGCGAAGGGATCCTGTTGCCGATCGCGGTGATCCGGCACCTGCACGAACGCGGCGAGACCTTGCCGTTTCACGTCGAAGTGATCGGCTTTGCCGAAGAAGAAGGCGTGCGTTACAAAAGCACTTTCCTCGGCAGTAATGCGATCACCGGTCACTTCGACATGTCGCTGCTGGCGCGTGCCGATGCCGATGGCATCACGATGCGCGACGCGCTCGAACACGCCGGCCACGACTTCACGCAGATCGCCGCCATCGCCCGCCATCCGGCTGATTATCTTGGCTTCATCGAAGTCCATATCGAACAGGGGCCGGTGCTCCTGCAACGCAATCTACCGGTCGGCATCGTCACCTCAATCGCCGGTAGCTCGCGCTACCAACTTATCCTGACCGGCGTGGCCAGCCATGCCGGTACCACACCGATGACGATGCGCAAGGATGCCGCTGCGGCAGCCGCCGAAATCATCCTCGCGGTCGAACAGCGCTGCAGTATCGCGCCGTCGCTGGTCGGCACCGTCGGTCAGTTGCAGGTGCCGAACGGTTCGGTCAACGTGATCCCCGGCGTATGTCATCTGTCACTCGACATCCGCGCCGCCGATGACGCGGTGCGCGAAGCGGCCGTGGCCGACATCTTGCACACCATCGATGCCATTTGCGCCCGACGTCAGGTCGATGTCCAGCGCGAACTGACGATGCGTGCCGCGGCCGCACCCTGTGCACCGTGGCTGATGCAGCAACTGAGCGCCGCCACCGAACGCGCTGGTGTGACGGCCTTCGAGCTGCTGTCCGGTGCCGGCCATGACGCGATGGCACTGGTCACGCTGACCGATATCGCCATGCTGTTCACGCGCTGCGGCAATGGCGGCATCAGCCACAATCCGCTGGAAACCATGACTGCGGATGACGCTGAATTGTCGGCGCAAATCCTGCTCGATTTCCTGCGCCACTTCAAATCAAAAGCATGAGCACGCTACTGATCCGCCATGCCCGCGTGCTGGTAACGATGGATGCGCAGCGGCGTGAAATCGCCGACGGTGCGGTCTTCATCCGCGACAACGTGATCGAGCAGGTCGGCCTCAGCGCCGCACTGCCCGATCACGCCGACACCGTCATCGACGCGACCGGACACGTCGTGCTGCCGGGTCTGGTCAACACCCATCACCACATGTTCCAGAGCCTGACCCGTGCGATCCCTGCCGCGCAGGACGCCGCGCTGTTCGACTGGCTAGTCCACTTGTATCCGATCTGGGCCGGACTCACACCAGCGATGATTCATGCGTCGACCCAGACCGCGATGGCCGAACTGATGCTGTCGGGCTGCACCACTACCAGCGACCATCTGTATATTTTTCCGAACGGTTGCCGGCTCGATGACAGCATCGCTGCGGCACAGGAAATCGGCATGCGCTTTCATGCGGCACGCGGCGCAATGAGTGTCGGCCAGTCGCATGGCGGACTGCCACCGGACCAGCTGGTCGAAAACGAGGCAGCGATCCTGCGCGACACGCAGCGTCTGATCGAGACTTACCATGACAGCCAGCGCCACGCGATGCAGCGCATCGTCGTCGCACCGTGCTCGCCGTTTTCGGTCTCGCAAGACCTGATGCGCGAGTCGGCACGGCTGGCACGCAGCCATGGCGTATCGATGCACACGCATCTGGCCGAGAACAGCAGTGACGTCACTTACAGCCGCGAAAAATTCAACATGACGCCCGCTGAATATGCCGAGGAGTGCGGCTGGGTCGGCCACGATGTCTGGCACGCGCACTGCGTGCAGATTGATCCGGCCGGCATCGCACTGTTCGCCCGCACCGGCACCGGCGTCGCGCATTGTCCGTGCTCGAACATGCGCCTGGCTTCCGGCATCGCGCCGATCAGGCCGATGCTTGATCACGGCGTGGCGGTGGGTCTCGGCGTCGATGGCAGCGCTTCCAACGATGGCGCACACCTGCTCGGCGAAGTCCGGCAGACGATGCTGTTGCAGCGGATCGGCTACGGACCAGCCGCGATGACCGCACGCCAGGCGCTGGAAATGGCCACGCTCGGCGGCGCGAAAGTGCTGAACCGCGACGACATCGGCGCGCTCGCACCGGGCATGTCAGCCGATGTGGTGATGTTTGACATGGACCAGATCGGCTATGCCGGCGCGCTGCATGATCCGGTTGCGGCGCTGGTGTTTTGTACCCCGACGCATGTTGCGCACAGTGTCATCAATGGACGCGTGGTGGTGCGGGATGGGCGTTGTGTGACGGTGGATTTGGGACGGGTGCGGGAGCGGCATAACCGGCTGGCGGCGGAATTGGTGGGGTGAAATAAGCGGAGACAGGGCATTTGGTGCAATGCCCTGCGGTTATTGCACCCTACGCTAGGAACGGGTGTGGGGTGCAATAACCAACGGGCATTGCACCGAATGCATTGAGGAACGTCGCCAGTGCGATGTTGCGGATTAAATGACCTGATGCGTCGCCAGCCACTCGCGTAATGCTGCATTCATTTTTGCTTGCCAGCCCTCACCGTGGCGTCGAAACGCGTCAACGACTTCCGTGTCGAGAGTGACCGTTGCACTGCCCTCCATGCCAAGTTCCGCCAGCGCCTCGCTACGGGTAACAACACGACCGCCAACTTTCCATTTCCCGCTGGCGATCAAGGCCTCAGTGATCTCCGGAGCGTCATCCGGATCAACCCAGGCTTTGAGTAAATCTTTTGATTTCGCGTTCATTTGCTTTCCTCATGCTGATTACGCGACACGTTTCGTCGCGCCGTGGTGGTCGGATCGGGACAAATATTAGCGGAAGGTAGGGTGCAATAACCAACGGGCATTGCACCGGATGCATTGATGAACATCGACAACTCCATCAATTACTTCGCTGGTAATTTCCCCGCCACACCATCCACGTAATAATCCATCTTGCTCAGCGCGTCATCGCTCATCGGACCTTTTTCCAGCCGGATCTTGCCTTCGTTATCCTTGACCGGACCAGCGAAAGGCACGAGGGTGCCGGCGATGATTTCTTTCTCTTTGGTGGCGACCAGCAATTTCACATCGGCCGGTACTGCAGCGCTGATGTTTTCAAACTTGACCATGCCGTCCTTGATGCCACCCCAGACCGTGGTTGGTTTCCATTTGCCGTCGATGACTGCCTGCGCCTGCCCGGTGTAATACGCACCCCAGTGATGGGTGACCGCGCCTAGCTGGGCTTTCGGGCCGAACTTTTTCATGTCGGAATGGTAGGCTACCGCGTACTTGCCTTTTTCTTCGGCGGCCTGCATCACGGCGGTTGAGTCGGTGTGGTTGGTGACGACGTCGGCACCCTGCCCGATCAAGGTCAAGGTCGCATCGCGCTCCTTGCCCGGATCGAACCAGCTATTGACCCAGATGACCTTGACTTCGGCCTTCGGGTCGACGCTGCGCATGCCGCGCGTGAAGGCGTTGATACCCTGGAGTACTTCGGGAATCGGGAACGCAGCGACGTAACCGGCCACATGCGTGGTCGACATTTTTCCGGCCAGCACGCCCGACAAATAGCGCGCTTCATAGAACCGTGCATTGGCGACACCGACATTGGCGGCAGTCTTGTAGCCGGTCAGGTGGATGAACTTCACGTCCGGATATTGCCTGGCGACTTTCAGCGTCGGGTTCATGTAACCGAACGAGGTGGTGATGATCAGCTTGTTGCCTTGCTGTGCGAGGTCGCGGATGACGCGTTCGGCGTCCGCACCTTCGGGCACGTTTTCGACGAACTTGGTCTTGACCTTGGCACCGAGATTCTTTTCCATTTCCTTGCGGCCGATGTCGTGCTGGGTGGTCCAGCCGGCGTCGCCGATCGGGCTGACGTAGACAAAACCGACCCCGAGCGGTTCGGCGGCAAAGGCACTCACCGACAACAGGGCGGCGACAGAAACAGCGCCACGAACGACATTTTTAAACATGGTATTCCTCAAGGTGTGGCTCCCGCGACAGGTCAATGGAAGGTACTGCAGCACGCGGGAAAAACGCTGCAGCGTTGGACATTATGGCGATGCGCATCTTGCACGCCATATCGAAGTGCATATAGCGTGTATCGATGATTACTGATTCGGATTGAAATTTTTCCCGAGCGAAGCAGGCATGTTCAGCCTGATCCAGTTGGCGTTGCGCGAGATCAGCACCAGCACGACGATAGTCGCCAGATACGGCAGCATCGACAGCAATTGCGACGCAATCGGCACGCCCAACCCTTGCAAGTGAAAGGTCAGGATGGTGACACCGCCGAACAGGTAGGCACCACTGAGTACGCGTGCCGGTCGCCAGGTCGCGAAGGTGGTCAGTGCCAGCGCGATCCAGCCGCGTCCGGCCACCATGCCTTCGACCCACAACGGCGTGTAGACCAGCGACAGAAACGCCCCGGCCAGGCCGCAACAGGCACCACCAAACAGCAGCGCCGCCAAGCGGATACGACGCACGTTGTAACCCAGTGCGTGGGCCGACGACGGCGACTCGCCCACTGCGCGCAGAATCAGGCCGGCGCGCGTGCGGTACAAAAACCAGATGATCGCGCCGCACAGCGCCACCGACAGATAGACCATCGGATGCTGGCGAAACAGCGCCGCGCCAACAAACGGCAGATCGCCCAGAAACGGCACGACCGAGCGGGTGTTATGCAGGCTCTGACCAACATAACTGATGCCGATATAAGCCGAGGCACCGGCACCGAACAGCGACAACGCAAGCCCGGTCGCATATTGATTGGTGCCCAGCCAGACCGTCATCAGCGCAAAAAATCCGGCCAGCAGCGCACCGGCCAGCGCACCCGCAACGAAACCCAGCGGCACGCTGCCGGTGTGGATCGTGATCGCAAAACCGATCACGGCCGCCATCAGCATCATGCCTTCGGCACCGAGGTTGACGACGCCGGATTTTTCATTGATCAGCAAACCGAGCGCGGCCAGCAGCAAGGGCGTGCCGGCATTGATCGATGCCGCAATTAGCGGAGCAAAGGATTCCATTATTTTCTCCAGCGCAGTTGATAGCGGATCAGGACATCACAAGCCAGCAAGGCAAACAGCAAGATGCCCTGAAACACGCCAGTGATCGCGCTCGGCATGCCCAGACGCGATTGCGCCAGTTCGCCGCCGATGTAAAACAGCGCCATGATGAAGCTCGAAAAAATCACGCCGACCGGATGCAAGCGGCCGACATAGGCGACGATGATCGCCGCAAAACCGTAACCAGGCGAGACCGACGGCGTCAGTTGTCCGATCGGGCCGATCACTTCGCAGACGCCAGCCAACCCCGACAGCGCACCGCAGATCAGCATCGCCGTCCACAGCGAGGCGCGCGATGAAAAGCCACCGTAGCGCGCCGCCAGCGGCGCCATGCCACCGACCTGCAAGCGCAGTCCGGCAAAACTTTTGGACAGGAATATCCAGGCCAGCAGCGCCGCACCGAACGCCAGCAGGATGCCGATATGCAGACGTGTCTGCGGCACCAGGATCGGCAGCAAAAAGCCGTCGGAGAACATTTTCGACTGCGGAAAATTGAAGCCGTCCGGGTCTTTCAATACGCCATGCACGAGGTAACTCAGCAGCAACTGCGCGACATAGACCAGCATCAGCGAGACCAGAATTTCGCTGGTGTGGAAGCGGTCACGCAAGAAAGCGGTCATCGCTGCCCAGGCCATTCCGCCCAGCATGCCGGCCACCAGCACGACCGTGATCAGCAGCGCGCCGCCGCCGGAGCCATCATCAAAGTACAACCCTGCGGCACCACCGGCGATCGCACCAACCACCAGTTGCCCTTCGGCGCCGATGTTGAATACATTGGCGCGAAAACAGACGGCCAGGCCGATGGCGATCAGCAGCAGCGGCGCGACCTTGATACCGACTTCGGTCCAGCCGCGCAGCGTCTTCAACGGTTCGATAAAAAAGACCGACAGGCCGGTCAGCGGATTTTTGTCCAGCGCGATGAATAGCAGCGCACCGCACAGCACCGTCAGCAGCACCGCCAGCAGCGGCGAACACCACGCCATCAGCGCCGACGGATTGGCGCGCGCTTCAAGCCTGAGCATGCGCGACCTCCTTGCTGGTGGCATTCCACATCCCGCTCATCGACTGACCGATCTGGTCTATGGTGGCATCGGCCCGCGCAACGGGTGGCGACACCCGCCCCTTGGCAATCACAATCAGGCGGTCGGCAATATCGAACAATTCGTCGAGTTCCTCGGAAATGACCAGCAACGCACACCCTGCATCACGCAAGGCCAGCAGTTCGGCGCGGATCTGGGCGGCAGCGCCGACATCGACGCCCCAGGTCGGCTGCGCCACCAGCAGCATGGTGGGCGCGCGCAGGATTTCACGCCCGACGATGTATTTTTGCAGGTTGCCACCGGACAGACTGTTGGCGGCGGCATGCGGACCGGCCGCCTTCACATTGAAGCGCGCGATCACGCTTGCAGCGATCCCGGCAATGGCCTTGAAACGCACCATCCCATACCGCACGGTCGCCGGGGTCTGATGCGACAACAGCACATTCAAAGCCAGCGACAGTTCCGGTACCGCACCGCGCCCGAGCCGTTCTTCGGGCACAAACCCCATTCCCCGCGCGCGTCGACCGGCGGCATTCATGCGGCCGACCGGTTCGCCGTGCAGTGCGATCATGGCCGGTTCGGCACGCGGATCTTCGCCCGACAAGGCGGCCAGCAATTCCTGCTGGCCATTGCCGGAGACACCGGCGATGCCGAGTATTTCACCGGCATGCACATCAAAACTGATGTCCGACAAGGCGGTGGCAAACGGATGATTTTTAGGCAGCGACAACTGCCTCACGGCCAGCACTGTCGCGCCGGGTTTGCGCGCGACATGCTGCATCGCCGGCGGTTCGGCACCGATCATCATGCGCGACAGACTGGCGGCTGTTTCCTGACGCGGATCGCACACGCCGGTGACTTTGCCGCCGCGCATGGCCGTACAGGTATGGCACAACGCACGGATTTCATCGAGCTTGTGGCTGATGTACAAGATGCTGCAGCCCTCCGAGGCCAGCTTGCGCAAGGTCTCGAATAATTTGTCGACTGCTTGCGGTGTCAGCACCGAGGTTGGTTCGTCCAGAATCAGCAATTGCGGTTTGGCCAGCAACGCACGGACGATCTCGACGCGCTGGCATTCGCCGACCGACAAGGTATGCACATGCCGTTGCGGTTCAAGCGCCAGTCCGTATTCGGCCGCGGTGGCGGCAATACGCAAGGCCAGCTCATCGAGACGCGTGCCCTTTGGCAAACCGAGCGCAATGTTTTCCACCACGGTGAGGGTGTCGAATAACGAAAAATGCTGGAACACCATCGCAATGCCGAGCTCGCGTGCAGCAGCCGGATTGTCGATCGTGGTGGCGACACCGTTCCAGCAGAGTACGCCGGCATCGGGCTTGACCGCACCGTAGATGATTTTCATCAGTGTCGATTTACCGGCACCGTTCTCGCCAAGCACGGCATGGATCTCGCCGGGTTGCACGGTCAGGTCGATGCAGTCATTGGCAATCACGGCCGGATAGCGTTTGGTTATTGCGCGCAGCGTCAGGCGGGGCGGCATGTCGGGTGCGGATTCATCGCTCATCGTGGTAAGTCCCGGATTTTTTCTCTCGTTAAAGTACGCCGGATTATCCGCTTCAATATGCGAATGCGGTGATGACGGATAGTGCGAACGACATATAGCTGCAGAATCGATGACTGGCAGGAATTTATAAAAACCACAGCGGCATGGTCTTTTTTTCGGTTTTGCTATCGGGAGCGTCACGGCACAACCAACGGGCATCGCAAAAACGGCGATCTCGGGTATCGTCCTGAAAATCCTCTGCTATCCTGACACCAAGGAGCCTGAATGATCATGAGTCACCCCTTCGACACACTCGATTACGCAAAGAAACTGGCGTCGACTGGCTTGCCGGTTCCGCAGGCCGAACTGCAAGCGCAGTTGCTTGGCGACGTACTGGGAAAGTCGGTCGCCACACCGGATGATCTGGGTGCCCTGAACCAGAATCTTTCCAGCAAAATGGACAATCTGGAACAACGCATTGACAGCAAAATTGAGAACCTGAAACAACACGTCGATAGCAAAATTGACAGCCTGGAACAGCGTATCGACAGCAAAATTGACAGCCTGAAACAGCGTATCGACAGCAAACTTGAGAACCTGGAACAACGCCTGGAAAGCAAAATGGACAATCAGGAACTGCGCAGCGACAACAAATTGGCAGCCTATGCCCGCAAGGTCGATAACCGGCTCACTAGTATGAACGGCGATATTTCTCTGCTGAAATGGATGACCGGCACCACGATCGGACTGCTCTTCACAGTCCTGTTCAAGCTTTTCATGCACTGATCCGATCGGCATCCCGACGTTGTGCCAACCGAGCCCCGCTCTACTCTCCTGCTCTAAGTGTTGTATTTTTACATCGCGCAATCCAGTAACAATTCCTCTGTAACCGCCAGACCCGCATCCGTGCTGGCGTGACGTCTTTACGCTGACTGACATCAGCTCATCCTTATACCCACTATTCAAAACTTTCACTGACGAAATAGTGCAGTTCCCGCATGATCGCTCCGCTGCCAGCCTTTCTGGCTTCACCCAAACGCCCGTCGCCCGCTGATAAAAACCAAAATGGAGTTGTCATGTCCTGTCTCAAGAAAAGCCCGTTTGTCTCTGCCGCTGCCCTCGCTACTCTGATGCTCGCCGGTGGCGCTGTCCAGGCAGCCGACTGGAGCGATACCTATCTGGGTTACCGCTACGGTACGAAGTTCGCCGAGCCATACAATCCGACCGACATCAGCAAGAATATTTTTTCGCTGACCCATGCCAGCGGCTACCAATACGGCACCAACTTCCTTAACGTGGACGTGCTGCTGTCGGATAGCAAAGACCCGGCCAAAGCCGGTAGCTCTGGCGGTGCGCAGGAAATTTACGTGGTGTATCGCCATACGCTCGACATCGGCAAGATCACCGGATCCCCGATCGCTTTCGGTCCGGTACGCGGCGTTGGCATTACCGGCGGATTTGATGTCAATACCAAGAACGATGCCGGCTACGGATCGAAGAAACGCATGCTGGTACTCGGCCCGACACTGATGATGGACGTCCCCGGCTTCCTGAACCTGAGCGTGCTGATGCTCAGGGAGAGCAACCAGCCGTATTTCATCAACGATCGCTATACCTACAAGTTGCACCCGATGCTCAGCGCCGCCTGGGCGATCCCGCTGCCAGTAAGCGCTGTACCGACTTCATTTGAAGGCTATGCCAATTTCATCACCACCAAGGGCAAAGACGAAGTCGGCAATGGCACTTCACCGGAAACCGATGTCGACATGCAAGTGATGTTCGACGTTGGTTCGCTGTCCGGCATGGGCAAGAACACGTTCCGTCTGGGCGTCGAATATCAGTACTGGAAAAACAAGTTCGGCAGCTCTGCATCGATCGCCGGCACCAAGGCCAGCACACCGATGATTCGGCTCGAATATCACTTTTAACACAGACAGGTTAACCAACCGCAAGCGGTGCATTCGGTGCAATGCCCTACGGTTATTGCACCCTACGACTGCTTCATAAAAAAAAGGCCACCGCACGGCAATTGCCGGGCGGTGGCCTTTTTCATTGCGCTTGCATTTGCCGGTTACGCGACCCCGTGCGCCTTGAACCACGCCAGGCATTTTTTCCAGCCCTCCTTCGCATCGGCCTCGACATAGCTGGCCCGATAGTCGGCATGAAACGCGTGACCTGAATTCGGGAACACGACAAATTCGGACTTGCTCTTTCCCTTGGCCAGCGCTTCCTTCATCGTCGCGATGCTTTCCTGCGAAATGCCGGTGTCCTTGCCACCGTACAGGCCCAGTACTGGAACGGTCAGCGTCGGTGCCAGTTCAGTTGCCGACATCGGGTTGAGTGCCGACTGGGTGCCCTGCAACTGGCCGTACCATGACACGCCGGCGCGTACTTGCGGGTTATGGGCAGAATACAGCCAGGTAATCCTTCCGCCCCAGCAGAATCCGGTGATACCCATCCGTTCGACATCGCCGCCATGGGCCTTTGCGTAGGCAACGACCGCGTCGAGGTCAGTCATCACTTGCGCGTCGGGGACTTTCGAGACGACGTTCTTGATCAGCTCCGGGATCGAGATCGCTGCCTTGGCATCGCCCTGACGCAGAAACAGGTCCGGTGCCAGCGCCAGGTAACCGAGCTTGGCAAAGCGTCGCGCCACATCGGCGATGTGTTCGTGCACGCCAAAAATTTCGGAAATCACCAGGATCACTGGCAGGTTGCTCTTGCCGGCAGGTTGTGCGCGATAGACCGGCACGTCCTGACCATTGACGGTGACGTTGATGGTGCCGGCGGTCAGGCCGTCGGTATCCGTCATGATCATGGTCTGTGCCGCAACCGGCAGGACGGCAGCTGCAAAGCCGGTGCCGATCGAGACCTTCATGAAAGTGCGACGGTCAAAGCCATCGGGGAAGGCGCTGGCGCCGATCAGTGATGCGGCGTCCTGCTTCTGGTGATCATCCATGGCGTTCCTTTGGTGAAGTGAGCAAACAGTCAACGAAAAGTGCAGCAGCAATCATAGCCAATCGCCGGCCGGCGCGCCTCAATGCGTTTTAGTGTGCTTCATCCCAGTTCTTGCCGATACCGACTTCCGCCGTCAGCGGCACCTTCAAGTCAGCCACACCGGCCATCAGCGCCGGCAGTTTCACCCGCACCAGTTCCAGCTCGTCCTGTGGCACTTCGAGCACCAGCTCATCGTGCACCTGCATCACCATCAGCGACTTGAGGCCATCGGTCTCTAGCCAACTTTGTACCGCCACCATCGACAGCTTGATCAGATCAGCCGCTGTCCCCTGCATGGGCGCGTTGATCGCGGCGCGTTCGGCACCTTGGCGGCGCGGACCATTCGGTGAATTGATTTCAGGTAGCCACAAGCGACGACCGAAAACAGTTTCGACATAGCCATGCGCCTTGGCTTTCAGGCGCGTCTCGTCCATGAATTGCTTGACCCCGGAAAACCGTGCGAAGTATTTGTCGATATAGCTCTGCGCTGCGCCGCGCTCGATACCGAGATTGCCGGCCAGTCCGAATGCGCTCATGCCGTAAATCAAACCGAAGTTGATGACCTTGGCGTAGCGGCGCTGTTCGGTGGTCACGTCGGCAGCACTGGTCGAAAAAATTTCGGCGGCGGTGGCGCGATGAATGTCGATGCCGTCGGCAAACGCGCGCAGCATGTTGGCGTCGCCCGACAGGTGCGCCATGATGCGCAATTCGATCTGCGAATAGTCAGCCGAGACGATCACGCTGCCAGCCGGTGCGACAAAGGCTTCGCGGATGCGTCGGCCTTCGGCGGTGCGAATCGGGATGTTCTGCAGGTTCGGTTCGTTCGAGGCCAGCCGGCCGGTGACCGCCACCGTCTGCGCGTAGTTGGTGTGGACCCGGCCGGTAGTCGGATCGATCATTTTCGGCAGCTTGTCGGTGTAGGTCGATTTCAGTTTCGACAGGCTGCGGTATTCGAGCAGTACTTTTGGCAGCGGATAATCTTCAGCCAGTTTTGCCAGCACTTCTTCATCGGTCGACGGCGCGCCGGACGGCGTCTTCTTGACCACCGGCAGCTGCAGCTTTTCAAAGAAAATTTCACCGATCTGCTTTGGCGAATTCAGGTTGAATGGCTGGCCGGCCAGCTCGTAGGCCGAGGTCTCGATCTCCAGCATGCGCTTGCCCAGCTCATGCGACTGGATTTGCAAAATGCCGGTGTCGATCAGCACGCCGTTGCGCTCGATCTTTTGCAGCACGACCGCCGTCGGCACTTCGATTTTTTCGTAGACGAACAGCAGCCCTTCGTCGCTCGTCACTTGCGGCAGCATCGCCTGATGCAATTGCAGCGTGATGTCAGCGTCTTCGGCGGCGTACTCGGTCGCCCGGGTGATGTCGACCTGATCGAAACAGATTTGCGACGCGCCCTTGCCGCAGACTTCCTGGAACGTGATCGTGGTGCGACCCAGATGCCGCAATGCGAGGCTATCCATGTCGTGACTGCGGTGGGACTCAAACACGTAGGATTGCAGCATCGTGTCATGCGCGATGCCGCGCAGCGTGATGCCGTGATTGGCAAAAATATGGCTGTCGTACTTCAGGTTCTGGCCGACCTTGGGCTTGCTCGGGTCTTCCAGCCAGGCCTGCATTTTTGCCAGCACCAGTTCGCGCGACAACTGCGCCGGCACATCTGCATACCGATGCGCAACCGGAATATACGCAGCAGTACCCGGCTCGCAGCACAGCGAGATACCTACCAGCTGCGCCTGCAGCGGTACCAGCGAGGTGGTTTCGGTATCGATGGAAGTCAGCGCGGCGGCATCAATGCGGATCAGCCAGCGATCGAGATCGGCTTCGGTCAGGATAGTTTCGTAATGCTGTTCTGCCGGTGCAGCCGGCGCATCGAACAAGCCGGTTTGTGCGTCAGCAGGTGCGGCAGTGGCCGTGACCTCTTCGGCACTAGCCGCCGTCGCCTCGCGCAGCCAGGTCTTGAAACCGAAGCGCGCATACAGATCAATCATCTTCGCCGGGTCCTGCTCCTTGGCCACCAGTGATTCCGGGATCGACACCATGTGGCCATCGAGGTCGCAATCGGTCTTCACGGTGATCAGCACTTTGGCTTGCGGCAGCCAGTCCAGCGCCTTGCGCAAATTCTCGCCGACCGCACCGCCGATATTGGCGGCATTCTCGACGATGCCATCAAGCGTGCCGTATTGCGTGAGCCATTTGACGGCCGTCTTCGGCCCGACCTTGGACACACCCGGCACGTTGTCGACGGTGTCGCCGATCAGGGTCAGGTAATCGACGATGCGCTCGGGCGGCACGCCAAATTTGGCCAGCACACCGTCACGGTCGAGGCGCTCGTTACTCATCGTGTTGATCAGCATGACGTCGTCGTTGACCAGTTGCGCAAGATCCTTGTCGCCGGTCGAGACCACGGTCTTCATACCGTGCCTGACCGCCTGGACGGCCAGCGTACCAATGACATCATCGGCTTCGACGCCCTCGACCATGATCAGCGGCCAGCCCATCGCCCGCACGGCTTCATGGATCGGTTCGACCTGACGTGCGAGGTCTTCCGGCATCGACGCGCGCTGCGCCTTGTACTCGGCATACAGGTCATCGCGGAACGTCTTGCCCTTGGCATCGAAAACGCAGGCGATATAGGCCGCCGGAAAATCGCTGCGCAGGCGACGCAGCATGTTGATGATGCCGTACAGCGCACCGGTCGGCGCGCCTTCCTTGTTGCGCAGATCGGGCAGCGCATGGAAAGCACGGTACAGGTAGCTGGAACCATCGACTAACAACAGGGTATTTTGCATGGGGAGCGGACCGGAAATTGAAGGGTATGGACGCGGTCAGGCCGCGTCGTGATCGGCATGATTATCGCAGACTTGACCCTCGTGCTAGCACGATGGCACACATGTTGCGGTACGCGGAGCGGTTCGACATAGCCGGCAAGCAATACCGAAGGCCACTGACGGTAAGCGCGAGTTCACGAGGTCAGAGTTTTATTTCGCAGGCCGTATCGCGAAAATTAATCCGACCTTGATTGCTGTCGATGAGCTGTGCGACTGTTGGAAAAACCGCAGCCGCGTCGAAGGCAAAAACCGAAGCGCAATCGCGTAGGGTGCAATAACCGGAGGGCATTGCACCAAATGCACCGCTCACCCCAATCACTTCTCCCGCTTGCTATTAGCCAGCTCTTCCTTCCAGCGCACCTCCAGATCACGCTCCCGCGCATCAACCAGCGCCTGGTCATAAAACGTCGCATCCGGCGCTGTGCGGGCGATGCGCAACTGGTCCATCGCCGCTTGCAGACTGCCATCGAGTGCATACGATTCGGCCAATGCCAGATGCTGCAACACACGCTTGCCCTGCGCCGAATACGCCTTGGCCAATTGACTCTGCAATTGCGGGTCGCTCCGGTACAACTGGACCTGGTCACGCAAATACGTGACCGCATCGTCGCTGCGCCCTGCCGCAACCAGCACGTCGGCATAGCGCCGCGCCAATCCGCGTGATAGCGGAAAACGGCTACGCGCAGCATCGGCCACGCTGACCGCCTCGGCATGCTTGCCGGACGCCAGCAACAGGTCGATCTCCAGATAATCCAGCACGCTGCTGTTGCCATCATTGCGCGGCGCGCCGGTGCGCAGTGCGGTGCGCGCTTCCTGCAGCAATGCCAGCGCCTGCGGGTACTCGTTGCGCCGCAATGCCACTAGCGCCAGCCCGTATTTTCCTGCGACTGTTTGCGTGCGGGTTTTTTGCCGTAATTGCGCGGCATAGATCTCGCTGGCATCGCGCCAGCCTTGCGCGCTGTCGTCCTGCAGCACGCGCATGCGCGCCCGGATCAGCTGGAAGTCCAGATTATCGGCATGCTGGCGGTAGCGCAGGTCACGCGTGCGCGCTTCGATATCGGCGATGCGTTCGGTGGTTAGCGGATGCGAGCGCAAGTAGGCCGGCAGGAAATCCGAATACCCGTTCGAGGCGCTTTGCATGCGCCCGAAAAAAGTCACCATGCCGGCCGTCTCGAACCCGGCGTCGCGCAAGATCTGCAAACCGATGCGGTCGGCTTCACGCTCGGCATCGCGGCTAAAATTAAGCTGGCGCTGCAGTGCCACGCCTTGCGATCCGATCAGCAACGCCGCCGAGGCATCCGAACTGGAGCGCGCGGCCAGCACCGCCAGGATCACACCCGCCAGCGGAATCAGCATGTCCTGTTTTTGCTGGCCGAGCATGCGGGCGATGTGGCGCTGCGCCACATGGCCGATCTCGTGCGCGACGACTGAGGCCAGTTCGGATTCGGTTTGCGCCGCCAGCAGCAAGGCCGAATGTACGGCGATGAAACCGCCCGGCAGCGCGAAGGCATTGAGCATCGGATCGCGCACCGCGAAAAAGAAAAAATCGTAGCCTGCTTCGCCACGCGCTTCGGGTCGCGCTGCCAGCAACTGGTTGCCGAAATCATTGAGATATTCGAGCGTCGGCGCATCCTCGAGATAATCCGGGTTATGCCGGATCTCGCGCATGATGTGTTCGCCCAGCTTGCGCTCGGTCAGCGGCGACAAGGATTCGCGCTCGGAGTCCCCGAGGCTGGGCAAGCGGGAATTGTCATTGAGATTGGCTTCGGCGCGGGCCGGCAAGTGCGGCAACGACACGCACGCAATAGCGGCGACTACTGCCAGCGCGCGGCAGACCACAGACAGGCGCAACGGGGACTTGGGTGGGTAGTCGGAAAGTGATTTCACGATGCTATGATACCCGCTCGCCGGCCACACGCGCCGCTCCTGCCACCCCTGCTTTTTCGACTTCTGATGACGATCAAAACCACCCCGCTTGACGCTGTTCCTGCTCCCGCTTCTGTTCCTGTCCACGACGGCTTGACCCATTTCGATAGCGCCGGCCAGGCCCACATGGTCGACGTCGGCAGCAAAGCCGAAACTCACCGCGTCGCGATTGCCAGCGGCACGATCCGGATGAAGCCTGAAACCCTCGCGCTGATCCAGTCCGGCACCGCCAAAAAAGGCGACGTCCTCGGCATCGCCCGCATCGCCGCGATCATGGCCACCAAGCGCACGAGCGAACTGGTGCCGCTGTGTCATCCGCTGGCGCTGACGCGGGTGGTGGTGGACTTCAGTGTGGATGCGGGGTCAAACAGTATTGACTGTACGGCGCAGGTGGAGACGTTTGGCAAGACGGGGGTGGAGATCGAGGCGTTGTTTGCGGTGCAGGTGGGGCTGTTGACTGTTTATGACATGTGCAAGGCGGTGGATAGGGGGATGGTGATTGTGGGGGTGAAGGTGATGGAGAAGCATGGGGGAAGGTCGGGGGATTGGGTGGCTTGATCGCAATACTGGGGTCCTCCACTTTTCTCGAAATTCAAATGGATCGGAAACAAAACAAAATCGCGTCTGAAATACCAGTTCAAAGGTCGCCAATATATTCAATGTTGAACCGTCGTTACCCTTCACAATAATTCTCTGCTATATCCAACCAAGTATTATTTACTGCATTCCGGCTGAACATATTTTTAACTTTTCTACCAAAAAATGACGCCCGCTAAGCGGGCGCCATCTTTCAAACAATAAAGTCTCTGAGACCCCCCAGACTACTCCATCTTGTCATCAATTACAGATCGGATTCTATGCAATTGGTGTGTATGCTTACAGCAGCGCTGCAGCGGTGGCTTGACGGCAATTGGCTGGAACATATTTAAAACCAGTTGCCGGGGTTGCCGAACAAGCCCATGTAATTTGATTTGCCGGAGGAGTACCCACAGCAAGAGCTGCTCCTGGTACGCCTGCTGCGCCACCGTCGAATGGCGTCATTACAATCGTCATGGCGCCTGCCCTAGTTGTAGTAACAACGGTAATAGCACCGGTTAAAGCAGTAACCGCTGGAGCGGTCGCAATGTTCTGTGTCGTGGTACCAGCATTAAGACCGAGTGCAAAGGCAGTACCATTCGAGGCATTGTCGGCGACTGTTATTTTTACAGCATCAGCAGCAACGATGGCCTCTGATACACGAGCCCGCACCGTGTAATCCTGATAAGCAGGCAAAGCCACCGCAGCCAAAATACCAATAATCGCCACCACAATCATCAATTCAATCAGCGTGAAACCCGCCTGTGCCTTCTTAACCATTTTCATCGTTTTCATTTTGCGTATCCCCGTTGGAAGTAGACAGAGGTTTCTGCCACGGGTACGCCATTGCAATCCGCATGCCAGCCAAAAACAAGGCGAAATCACCGTGATTTCACTCTGGCGGCACCCGATGTGACCAGAATCATCACCTTGAGGTGATAATTTACGTCAGGCAATAAAATTTTGGTCTGCTCCTCTACACTGGACTCGCTGCCAATCACTTTCTCAACAAAAATTCCACTTCGGTGCCTGACAAATTGATCACGCTCCCTGGCTCCAGCGGCGTCGCTTCCGCGCCGATCAATACGCCATTGACCACTGGACAACTCTCTCCCTCGACATGCGTGATCAGGAATCCCTGCGGCCGTCGGGTGATCACCGCGACTTGTACGCCGGGGTCGCCGATGGTGGTCTCGGATTTGGTGATCTCCATTTCTTTGCCTGCATGAGGCCCGGTGCGTATCCGCAATAGGGCGACCGGGCTTGGCCGCTGATTGCTTGACGTGGCGATATTGGTATCGCCGCGCTGCGGGGCAATCGCGGAATCAACATGAAAAACGGCGCGTGGAAAACCCAGTTCGCTACTGGTGGCACGCTCGGCACCCCGGCGCGCGGCAGGATTGAAATAACGGATGTCGTAATTGGCGACGCGAATCACGTCGTGATTTTGCAGGTAGTGCTTGCTGACCGGTTCACCGTTGACGAGGATGCCATTGGTACTGTTCAGATCTTCCACAAACGAGTTATGGGCCATCGTGACGATCGCCGCATGAGCGGCGCTGACCAGGAGGTTATCGAGCACGATATCATTGTGCGGACGTCGACCAATCGTAATGCGTTCCTTGTCGAGCTTTACTTCCTGCAGTAATTGGCCATCCAAAGAGACAATGATCTTCGCCATGGTCGTCGTTCCTTTCCGTCGGGCGGTGTGCGCCTGTTATTTGATCCAGCCCAGCAGCCTGTCGATCAGGCCATTTTTTTGTGCTTCGTGATCCTGCACGTACACAAGAATAACGGAAATATTGTCCAAACCACCCTGTTCATTGGCGCTCGCCAGCAAATTGGCAGCGGCAAGTTGCAGGTCTTCTGTCGAGTCTTGCAGGATGGCTTCAATGTGCTGCGCGGTCAGCATGTCCGACAAGCCATCCGAGCAGAGCAGATACAGGTCCCCCGGCAGCACGGCAACATCGTGCACCTCGACTTCGATGACGTCGTCGACGCCCACCGCACGGGTGATCAGGTTGCGATTCGGCGAAAGCCAGGCTTCGTCCGCACTGACCAGTCCGGCGTCGAGCTGTTCCTGCACGAACGAATGGTCTCGCGTCAGTTGCTCCAGCTGGCCGTCGCGCTGGCGGTAGCAGCGTGAATCACCGACGTGGGCCAGTGTCATCGTCTCGTGATGGAACAATGCCATCACCAGCGTGGTGCCCATGCCGGTGTACTCCGGCTCCAGCAAGGCGGCCGTGAGGATCGCCGTGTTTGCCTCGTTGACGGCATGACTCAGCAACGCGGGCAGGTGGTCGCTGGCATCGACGGCCAGTTCAGATGCAATCGCCTGCAATTCCGTTTCCATCACTTGCCGTACGATGGTGATCGCCATGTTGCTGGCGACTTCGCCGGCGTTATAGCCGCCCATGCCGTCGGCCAGGATGACCAGCCCGAAGTCGGGACTGATCGCAATCGCATCTTCGTTATGGGGCCGCAACAGACCCGTATCGGTCAATGCGGCAAATTCGAGTTGCAATGGGATCGACATAGGCTTGCACAATAAAATCAGCGATGAACAGACGACATGGTGCTGCGAAGTGCGCGACCTGGTCAGGATTCACCGAAGCGCACGGCTCTTGCGTGGGCGTTTCGCGCCCGCTGTAAAAATTAGGACCTGCATCAATGCAAAGGGGGAGCCGAAGCTCCCCGCTGGCCGCTCGGCGGCCGGTTCAAGCGACGATCGATTACAACATGGATTTCAGCAAGCGCGCCATTTCGGACGGGTTCTTGGTGACCGTGATACCACAGGCTTCCATGATGTCGAGCTTGGCTTGAGCGGTGTCGGCACCGCCCGAGATCAGCGCGCCAGCATGGCCCATGCGCTTGCCCGGAGGAGCGGTGACGCCGGCGATGAAGCCAACGACCGGTTTTTTCATGTTGTCCTTGATCCAGTAAGCCGCATTGGCTTCGTCCGGACCGCCAATTTCGCCGATCATGATGACGGCATCGGTATCCGGATCGTCATTGAACATGCGCATGATGTCGATGTGCTTGAGACCGTTGATCGGGTCGCCACCAATACCGACGGCCGACGATTGACCCAGACCCAGTGCGGTCAGTTGGCCAACCGCTTCATAGGTCAGCGTACCAGAGCGTGAGACCACGCCGATACGACCAGCCTTGTGGATGTGACCCGGCATGATGCCGATCTTGATTTCGTCCGGAGTGATCAGGCCGGGGCAGTTTGGTCCGAGCAGCAAGGTCTTGCTGCCGGATTTGGCCATGCGGTCTTTCAAGGCCATCATGTCGCGGACAGGGATGCCTTCGGTGATGCAGATGGCGAGATCGAGTTCGGCTTCGACCGCTTCCCAGATCGCGGCAGCAGCGCCGGCTGGCGGGACGTAAATGACCGATACGTTGACGCCGGTCTTGGCCTTGGCTTCAGCGACGTTGGCAAAAATCGGAATGCCTTCGAAGTCTTCGCCGGCTTTTTTCGGATTAACGCCAGCAACGAAGCAATTCGCGCCGTTGGCATACTCGCGGCACATGCGCGTATGGAACTGGCCGGTCTTGCCGGTAATTCCCTGGGTTACGACTTTGGTATCTTTATTGATCAGAATCGACATAGTTATTCCTAATAGCTCGTGGTGGGGCGCGCGGGTTAGTGTGCTTTGGCGGCAGCGACTACCTGGCGGGCGGCATCTTCCATCGTGTCGGCGGCGATAATCGGCAGGCCAGACTCGGCGAGCATTTTCTTGCCCAGATCTTCGTTGGTGCCCTTCATGCGCACAACCAGCGGCACGGTCAGCGAGACGGCTTTGGAGGCGACGATCACGCCTTCGGCGATCACGTCACACTTCATGATGCCGCCGAAGATGTTGACCAGAATGGCTTTCAGGCCGGGGTTCTTCAACATGATCTTGAAGGCTTCGGTCACTTTTTCTGCCGTGGCACCGCCGCCGACATCAAGGAAGTTGGCCGGCTCGCCGCCAAACAATTTGATGGTATCCATCGTGGCCATGGCCAGACCGGCACCGTTGACCAGACAACCGATGTCGCCGTCCAGCGAGATGTAGGCGAGGTCGAACTTCGAGGCTTCGACTTCGGCGGCATCTTCTTCGTCGAGGTCACGATAAGCGACGATTTCAGGCTGGCGATACAGCGCATTGGCGTCGAAGTTGAACTTGGCGTCGAGCGCGATGACCTTGCCGGAACCGGTCAGGATCAGCGGGTTGATTTCGGCCAGCGCCGCGTCAGTTTCCCAGTAAGCCTTGTACAAACCTTGCAACTGCGTGCGGGCGTCGACGATCGAGGCAGACGGCACACCAATTTTTGCAGCAATGCCATCGGCTTCGGCATCGGTCAGGCCAACGGCCGGATCGATGGCGATATGGTGCAGCAGTTCGGGATGGCTCTCGGCGACTTCTTCGATATCCATGCCGCCTTCGCTCGATGCCATCAGCACCACGCGTTGCGTGACGCGATCGGTCACGAGGCTGACGTACAGTTCCTTGGCGATATCAGCGCCTTCTTCGATCAGCAGGCGACGCACTTGCTGGCCTTCCGGGCTGGTCTGGTGCGTGACCAGTTGCATGCCGAGGATGGCCGTGGCGTATTCGCGCACTTGCTCGAGAGTCTTGGCGACCTTGACGCCGCCGCCTTTACCGCGACCGCCTGCATGAATCTGCGCTTTGACGACCCAGACCGGACCACCGAGTGTCTCGGCCGCCTTGACGGCATCCTCGACGGAGTTGCACGGAATACCGCGCGGGGTGGTGACGCCGTATTTGCGGAGGATTTCTTTACCCTGATACTCATGAATTTTCATGCGAGCTTCCCTTCAGACGCTGATCGTAAAAATGCTGGTTGACTAACTGGATTGAAACGGTTCCGCGATCTTGGCAACCCATCGCGGGTAGTAAAGCGCGACCGCTGCGCCATCCGTGCGCAAGGCATGACAGCGGTCGAGTTGAAATGGTTGGCTTGGCTGATCGCTGGCGGCACTGCTGCCATCGCGTGTGTCGATAACCTCGCCGGAAAGCGCCTGGATCGCCGCGGTCGGCAGGATCTGCGCCAGTTCGGTCAGATGGGTGCAGCCGGCGGTGCCACCGAGCCGAAGTGTCAGCTGACGGCGAAAATTGCGCATCAGATTCAGGCCGACCATCGCCTGGTAGGCGGGACTGATGGTGTCGCAATAGCCGGGATACGGCACGGCATCCGAGGCTGCTTCGACGGCGATGATATCGAGATTGACGTTGATGGTCAGGCGTAGTTTGAGATCGTGAATTGGCATGCCTGCCGGACGATCGCCGGATGCTAGCGGGACCACGCGGGTCTTGATATCGGTAATTTGCGCTTCGATATCCCATAGCTTGTCGTCACGTGCATACGCCTCGACCTTGAGGGTACGGGTATGTTTGAGCGCGCTACGAGAAACAGGATGAGATAGGGGCATTCGGACCACTGCCATAAAAGAGCGACAACGAAAATAACTGCCGCATTTGCGTTCAGTGAAAGCAGATTCTGCGCTCACAACCGCTCATGCGGCACTGCAAAAACCGGGAAAGTGTAGCACAGCTCAATTTGCCGTTACCACCGGGTACCACGACACGAAGGATATTTTGCGTTGCACATTGTCTGTGGTGATCTCTTGCTGCTGGGTGCAGCTGGGTTGCAGCTGGGTTGCAGCCGGGTTGCAGCCAAATTGCTGCCGGATTGCTGCCAAATTGCTGCCAAATTGCTGCCGGATTATTTCAATCGGTGTCGTCTGGAAACCACTCATCGCTGCCACGCAGGCGCATCACCGACTCGATGGCCTTGTGCGAGAAACCGCGTTGCTGCAAAAAACGCATCTGCTTGCCGCGCTCGCTTGCATCGGCCGCTGGCGTACCAAATTTTTTGAGCCAGACATCCCGTGCGCGCGTCAGTTCGTCGACCTGCAGACGACCTTTCAGATCGACGAGTGCATCGCCCTGGATACCATGGCTTTGCAATTCGGAAATGATACGGCTGTTGCCGTACCGGGCGGCACGGCGATGAATCAGGGATTCGGAGAAGCGGGCTTGCGACAGGAACTTGGCACTTTCGAGCCAGTCAAGAAGCGCCTCGACATCGTCGCCTTCCTGAACGTGGCGCTGCAATTTGCGCGCCAGTTCAAGGCGACTGTGTTCACGCATCGACAGAAAGCGCAAGGCCCGCGCCTTCAGACTGACGACTGGCCTTGCCATCAGGCGGGCAAGACCGCTGTCAGTTCGTCAGCTATCAGTTCGTCAGCACGGGCCGCGACGTTCATTCGGCAACAACATCCTTGCCTTCGGCAGCGGATTTTTCGGCGGCTTTGTCGGCCGCCTTTTTCTTGGCCGGCTCGGACGACTTCATCGCGCCGAGTTCAGGCACGCCCAGCGAGACACGTACCTTGTTCTCGATTTCGCGCGCCAGTTCCGGACGCTCTTTCAGGAAGGTGCGTGCATTGTCCTTGCCCTGACCGATACGCTCGCCGTTGTAGCTGTACCAGGCACCGGCTTTTTCGACGATCTTGGCATCGGCACCCAGGTCGAGGATTTCGCCTTCACGCGATACGCCTTCGCCATACAGGATGTCAAAATGCGCTTCGCGAAATGGCGGCGCGATCTTGTTCTTGACGACCTTGACTTTGGTCTCGTTACCGATGACTTCGTCGCCGGACTTGATCGAACCGGTGCGACGAATGTCGAGCCGTACCGACGCATAGAATTTCAGCGCATTGCCGCCGGTGGTGGTTTCGGGATTACCGAACATGACGCCGATTTTCATGCGGATCTGGTTAATGAAAATGACCAGCGTGTTGGTGCGGTTGATCGAACCAGTGAGCTTGCGCAGTGCTTGCGACATCAATCGTGCCTGCAGGCCCGGCAGCGAGTCACCCATGTCGCCTTCGATTTCGGCGCGTGGCGTCAATGCCGCGACCGAGTCGATGACGATCAGGTCGACACCACCCGAGCGCACCAGCGCATCGGTAATCTCGAGAGCTTGTTCGCCGGTGTCCGGCTGCGAGATCAGCAACTCCGACAGGTTGATACCGAGCTTTTGCGCGTAGCCGACATCGAGTGCATGTTCGGCGTCGATGAAGGCGCAGGTACCACCGAGTTTTTGCATTTCAGCGATGGTTTGCAGCGTCAGCGTGGTCTTGCCGGACGACTCGGGACCGTAGATCTCGACCACGCGGCCACGTGGCAAGCCACCGACGCCGAGCGCGATATCGAGGCCGAGCGAACCGGTCGAGACGACCTGAACTTCTTCCACGACCGCGCCGTCAGCCATGCGCATGACCGAGCCTTTGCCGAACTGTTTTTCAATCTGGGCCAGCGCTGCCGCCAACGCCTTGCTTTTATCCGAACCGGTTACGGCTTTTTTGTCGTCCATGAATATTCTTTCAACGTTGGAGGTGCCGACCAGATGGCGTCAGCAAAATGAATCACAACCCGCACTGTATAAAAAAACAGTAGTTTATGCAAGCAGAGGTTTTTGCGAGAAATCAATGATCATGACCGAAATCGCTCATCCTGAGGACATCGTTGCTCTCAAAGGGGGTGAAGATACATGATGAAATAATTGTCTGCGCGTCCAATGGTAATCTTCGCCCTGGTTGTCATGATGGGATCGTTGCATTGGCCCCTGCTCAGGCTCTTTACTTTACCGGATTCGCACCGCTCCTTGCCCTACGACACAACAACACCCATCCATCCGCACCGCCGGCGCTCCAGCGACCGCATCGAACCTGTCGCACCGCCACGCAGAAAGCCGGCGACGACGACGGTCGGCGTCGTCATCATGCTGCTTTTGCACGCACTGGTGCTGTGGCTCATCATTTATCACCAGAGCGACATGCCGTTGCCGGTGCAGGGGAGCCCGGAAGTCGAGACCACGCTGATGCTGATTCCGACTACGCCAAAGCGCTCCTCCCGGCCAACGCGACCGAGCGGAGCAGACGTCCCTGCCAAGCCCGTCGCCAAACCCCAACGGCCAGCGCCGCAACGACAAGCCGCAGCCCGTCCGAGCCGGCCAAGACCGGCACCGGAACCGACCATTACGCAGCAACCACTTAATCGCACCCTGCCACGGCCAGAGCCCGCACAGCCACCGGCGGAGGACTTTTCGAGCCGGTTGGCAGCGCGCCAGCAGCAGCGCGCCGAGGCCCAATCGCAGGAACGCGAAACCCAGGCCGCACGCGGCTCGCCAGAGCAGCAGGAAAACGAGCGCGGCAAGCAGGCCGCCCTGGCCAACATTGCCTCGAGCATGAAAGCGGCCGGCATTGAAAAAGAAAGCGGTGGCGGCCTGTTCCAGTTACGCGAAGTCGGCGCACACAACGCCGAATTCCTGTTCCGTGGCTGGAAAAAAGAAGCCGGGCGCAACTGGAGTCAGGTGCTCAACGTCGAACAGGGCAGCGAGGAAGATGTGCGCATCGCCGTGGTCAAGAAAATGATCGAGATCATCCGCGAGCACACCCAGGATGATTTCACCTGGCAGTCGCAGCGTCTCGGTAAAACCGTCACGCTCAGTGCCAAGCCAGCCGATTCGGCCGGACTGCAGCAATTCCTGTTGCGCGAATTTTTCCCGAATTACAGTCCGCCGCGGCGCTAGCTCACCTTGCCCGAACCCGACGAACACAATAGACTCTCCGCATTCCAACCCGGGCCAATAACGATGCGTATCCTGCTTGCCGAAGACGACAGTGTGCTGGCCGATGGCTTGACGCGTTCGCTGCGCCAGTCCGGGTATGCGACCGATTGCGTGCACAACGGGGTCGAAGCCGATCTGGCGCTGTCCACCCAGGATTTCGATTTGCTGATCCTCGACCTCGGCCTGCCGCGCATGTCGGGGCTGGAAGTCCTGCGCAAACTGCGCGCCCGCAATTCCCATTTACCCGTGCTGATCCTGACGGCAGCCGATTCGGTCGAGCAGCGTGTCAAGGGCCTCGACCTCGGTGCCGATGACTACATGGCCAAGCCGTTTGCACTGTCCGAACTCGAAGCACGCGTGCGCGCCCTGACCCGCCGTGGCGTCGGCGGCGGACCGACCGTGGTGCGGCACGGACCGCTGTCCTACGATCAGGTCGGCCGCATTGCCTACCTGAGCGAGCAGATGCTGGACCTGTCCGCGCGCGAACTCGGTCTGCTCGAAGTGCTGCTGCAACGCACTGGCCGGCTGGTATCGAAAGAGCAGCTAGTCGATCATCTGTGCGAATGGGGCGAAGAAGTCAGCAACAACGCCATCGAAGTCTACGTCCACCGCTTACGCAAGAAGATCGAGTTCGGCGGCGTGCGGATTGCGACGGTGCGCGGCCTCGGATATTGCCTCGAAAAATACATCGACGCGCCGGCTGTGCCCTGAGATGGTGACGCGGGAAATGCCTGACCCGGCGGGTCCGGCTGGCATTGACGGCACCGACGAGCCGATCCGGCGCTCGCTGTTCGGCGAAATCCTCGACTGGATGCTGGTGCCACTGCTGCTGTTATGGCCGATGAGTATCGCCATCACGTATCTGGTCGCGAAGTCGATTGCCAACCAGCCGTTTGACCACGCCCTCGACGATAGCGTGACGGTGCTGTCGCAGCAGGTGCGCGAAGTCGACGGCAAGGTGGTTGCGCTGTTGCCCGGAGTTGCACGCGATATCCTGCGGGCCGAAGAAGTCGATACCGTGTATTACCAGGTGCGCGGTATCGACGGCGAGGTCATCGATGGCGATCACGACATGGCAGCGCCGGCCGAGGAAGACAGCGCGCCCACCAGCACGGTGCAGTTTCGCGATGAGCGCATCCACGGCAACGAAGTACGCATCGCCTATGTGCAGGTCGACTTGCGGTCGTCCCGTCTGGTCCGGGAACAGGCCAGTGACGCGGTCAGTTACGCGGTCAGCGAACCGCGCATGGCGCTGGTGCAGGTCGGCGAAACCCTCGACAAACGGGCTCAACTGGCCAACGAAATCATCAAGGGCGTGATCCTGCCGCAATTCATTATCTTGCCGCTGGCACTGGCGCTGGTCTGGTTTGCACTGGCACGCGGCCTGGCACCGCTGGCCGAACTGCAGCAACGTATCCGCGCGCGCCGACCGGACGACCTCAGCCCGATCAATTCGGGCCAGGTGCCGGAAGAAATCTCGCCTCTGGTGCGCTCGCTCAACGACATGCTCGAACGGTTATCCAAAACCATCGATCTGCAAAAACGCTTTATTGCCGACGCCGCGCATCAGATGAAGACGCCATTGGCCGGCATGCGCATGCAGTCCGAGCTGGCATTACGGCAGACCTCGCAAGACGAAATCCATCGCTCGCTGGAACAACTGTCGAAAAGCTCCGAAGCGGCGACCCGTCTGATCAATCAACTATTGTCGCTGGCCCATGCCGAGAACCGGTCCGAGCGAACGCGTGCTTTCGAGCCGATCGAACTGTGCGAACTGGCGCGCGACGTCGTGCAGGAATGGGTGCCGGGGGCCATCGCCAGACAGATCGATATCGGTTTCGAGCAACCGGGTCATCCGGTCATGACGAAAGGCAATGCGATGCTGTTGCGCGAACTGCTGAGCAACCTGATCGACAATGCACTGCGCTACACCCCGTCAAGCGGCAGCGTCACCATCCGCGTGCGCACTGACGACGACAGCCAGCAGGCAATACTGGAAATCGAAGACACCGGACCCGGCATCGCGGCAACCGAACGTAGTCACGTCTTCGAGCGCTTCTACCGCATCCTCGGCAGCAACGTCGAGGGCAGCGGTCTGGGGCTGGCGATCGTGCGCGAAATCGCCTTGCAGCATGATGCCGAAGTCGATGTCTTCAGCAATCCGCACTGCCGTGATCCGAAAAGTCCGGGCAGCCTGTTTCGCGTCACGCTGCCGATGGCGGGCGCATTGTCGTTCATCGAGGATATCGGCTGATGCGCGAATTCCTGCCCGGCGCACCGCTCAACGCCGCCGCCCACTGGCGCCTGACCCTCCGCCTGACACTGCAATTGCTGGCCGGCTGGTTCGTCATCACGGTCACCATCATCTGGTTCGCACGCGAGCTCGATGCGCTGGTCCTGTTTGGCTGGCCACTCTCTTTTTACATGGCCGCGCAAGGCGCGACGCTGATCTATGTCGCGCTGGTCGGCGCTTACGCATGGCGCATGCGGACACTGGATCGCCGCTACGTGCCGGAGCCCGACGATGCGTGACAAGCTTTTCGCCAGCCGCCTGAAAACCTACTACGCGTGGTTTACCGTCTGCTTCGTGCTGTTCTTGCTGACCCTGGCGATCCTCGAAAAGGAAGGCATGCCGCGCATCTGGATCGGGTACCTGTTCCTGTTCGCCACCATCGTCATGTATGCCGGCATTGGCGTGATCAGCCGCACCGCCGATGTCTCCGAGTACTACGTGGCAGGACGACGGGTACCGGCTATCTTCAATGGCATGGCAACCGCCGCCGACTGGATGTCGGCAGCCAGTTTCCTGAGTCTGGCCGGCGGGCTTTATCTGCAAGGGTTCGACGGCCTGGCCTATGTGATGGGCTGGACTGGCGGCTTCGTGCTGGTGGCGTTGCTGGTGGCACCGTACCTGCGCAAGTTCGGCCATTACACGGTGCCCGACTATCTGGCTGCGCGATACGGCGGGGGCTACGGTAATGACATGGTGCGCACCCTGTCCGTGTTCGCCACGGTCATTGTGTCGTTCACCTATGTGGTCGCGCAGATTTATGGCGTCGGGCTGATTACCTCACGCTTTACCGGGGTCGATTTCTCGGTCGGGATTTTTCTCGGACTGGCCAGCATTCTGGTCTGCTCGTTCCTCGGTGGCATGCGCGCGGTGACGTGGACCCAGGTCGCGCAGTACCTGATCATGCTCATTGCCTACATGATTCCGGTGGTCTGGATGTCGGTCAAGCACACCAGCGTGCCGGTGCCCCAGGTGTCGTACGGGACGGCGCTGTCGGCCTTGAGCCAACGTGAAAAAGTCCTCAATGCCGATCCGAAGGAGCAGCAGGTGCGCGACGTGTTCCGGCAGCGTGCTGCTGAACTCGACGTGCGTATCGCCAGGTTGCCCGCATCATGGTCGGATGGCCTGCTCGATGCCCGGCGCCAGGTCGAACAGCTCAAGCGCGACAACGCCACGCTGATCGACATCCGCAGCGCCAGCCGTGTGCTGGCAGCGTATCCGAAGGATAGCGGCGAGGCACAGCGTCTGTGGACCGAGTCGCGCAACAATTACCTGGCCCGCGCCGCACCGATCCTGCCGCACGCGACGCCGTTCCCGGCGGCCGACGCCGCCGCGTCCGACACCAAGCGCAACAACTTCCTGGCGCTGGTGCTGTGCCTGATGATGGGTACGGCGGCGCTGCCGCATGTGCTGGTGCGCTTCTACACGACACCCTCCGTGCATCAGGCCCGCAAGTCGGTCTTCTGGACCCTGTTTTTTATCATGCTGCTGTACATCACGATTCCGGCGCTGGCGGTACTGGTCAAGCTCGACATCTACAGCACGCTGGTCGGTTCCGAGTTCTCCCACTTGCCCGGCTGGGTCTCGTACTGGGCCAACCTCGACAAGCTCCATCCGCTGGTAAGCATTGTCGACATCAACCACGACGGCATCGTGCAACTGGCCGAGGTGGTGCTCGATGGCGATATCGTGGTGCTGGCCACGCCGGAAATCGCCGGCCTGCCCTACGTGATCTCGGGTCTGATCGCCGCCGGCGGGCTGGCGGCTGCCCTGTCGACCGCCGATGGCTTGCTGCTGACGATTGCCAGCGCGCTCTCGCATGACGTGTATTACAAGAAAATCGACCCGACCGCCTCGACCCAGAAACGGGTGACGATTTCCAAGCTGCTGCTGCTGGTGGTCGCCCTGGTGGCCGCCTACGTTGCCTCGCTCAAGCCCGGCAATATTTTGTCGATGGTCGGTGCGGCATTTTCGCTGGCGGCATCGATGCTGTTCCCGGCGCTGGCGCTGGGCGTCTTCTGGAAACGTGCGAACCAGCCCGGTGCGATCGCCGGCATGCTCGCCGGACTGGTGGTGTGCGTGACATACATGCTGCGCACCTATCCGGCGCTCGGCGGCTCGGTTGCGGGGCAGTGGTTTCAGATTGCACCAATATCGGCCGGCATCTTCGGCGTACCAGCCGGGTTCCTCGCGCTGATCGTGGTCAGCCTGCTGACACCGGCACCGGACCAGCACACCCTGGCGCTGATCGACCGTTTGCGAAAACCCGATTAGCGACCTCAGTCACATACGCCAGCAGATCGTCGTGTCGGCTGGCACATTTCTTGATACTCTGTCACACGGCCCGCTGCACGCATTGCGTCGCAGCGTCATCAGAAAAACTGCAATGGGACCACAGCATGGCGAATTTTTTCGATGAGATGTATTCCAGTGATGCCACCGGCATACGAGAGCACTATCAAGAGTTCCAGACTTGGCTGACAGAGCAGCCCGCCACCATCATCGCCCGCAAGCAGGCTGAAGCCGACCTGATTTTTCGTCGTGTCGGTATCACGTTCGCCGTGTATGGCGACGATGCCGACAACGATGCGGGCACCGAACGGCTGATCCCGTTCGATATCATTCCGCGCATCATCACCGCTGCCGAATGGGCCCATCTCGAAACCGGGCTGGTGCAGCGTGTCAAAGCGCTCAACATGTTCCTGCACGATATTTATCACGACCAGAACATCATCAAGGCCGGCGTGATCCCGGCCGAGCAGATTTACAAGAACGCCCAGTACCGGCCGGAAATGCAGAACGTCTCGGTGGTCAACGACATCTATGCCCACATCGCCGGCGTCGACATCGTGCGCGCCGGAGCCGGTGAATTCTATGTGCTCGAAGATAACTTGCGGGTGCCGTCGGGCGTTTCGTACATGCTGGAAAACCGCAAGATGATGATGCGGCTGTTCCCTGATTTGTTCGTGCGCCACCAGATCGCTCCGGTGGCGCACTATCCCGACATGTTGCTCGATAACCTGCGCTCGGTGGCACCGGTCGGCGTGATTGATGCGACCGTGGTCGTGATGTCGCCGGGGATGTACAACTCGGCTTATTTTGAACATGCGTTCCTGGCCCAGCAAATGGGTGTCGAACTAGTCGAAGGCAAGGACATGTTCGTCGACGGGAATCTGGTCTACATGCGCACCACGCGTGGCCCGCAGCGGGTCGACGTGATCTATCGCCGCCTCGATGACGACTTCCTCGATCCGAAAGCCTTCCGGCCCGACTCGGCGCTGGGCGTACCGGGCTTGCTGGAAGCATATCGCGAAGGCGGCGTCACGCTGGCCAATGCAATCGGCACCGGCGTCGCCGACGACAAGTCGATCTATCCGTTTGTGCCGGAGATGGTGCGCTTCTACCTGAGCGAAGAACCCATCCTCAACAACGTACCGACCTTCCAGTGCAGAAAAAAAGAGGACCTCGCTTACACGCTGTCCCATCTGCCCGAACTGGTGGTCAAGGAAGTCCACGGTGCCGGCGGCTACGGCATGCTGGTCGGCCCGGCCGCCACGCAAGCCGAGATCGCCGATTTCCGCGCCCGCCTGATCGCCAAGCCCGAAGGCTATATTGCGCAACCTACACTGGCACTGTCGGCCTGCCCGACTTACGTCAATGCCGGTATCGCACCCCGCCACATCGACCTGCGCCCGTTCGTGCTGTCCGGAAAAACCGTCGCGATGGTTCCCGGCGGCCTCACCCGCGTCGCTCTCAAAGAGGGTTCCCTGGTAGTCAATTCCTCCCAGGGCGGCGGTACCAAAGACACCTGGATCCTGGAGAAATGACATGCTGAGCCGCACCGCTGACCACTTGTTCTGGATGGCCCGTTATACCGAACGCGCCGAAAATACCGCGCGCATGCTCGACGTCAATACCGAGACCGGCTTGCTGCCGCAATCGAAGGACGCCGCCATCCGCGGCTGGCGCGCGCTGCTCGAAATCTCCGAGTTGCAGGAATTGTTCGACGCCAAATATCCGAAGCTGACCCCCAAGGATGTGCTTGATTTCATGGTCAAGGACATGAGCAATCCGTCCTCGATCGCCTCCTGCCTGAAACGGGCGCGCGAAAACGCCCGCGCCGTGCGCGGAACGCTGACCACCGAAGTCTGGGAAACCCACAACGCCACCTGGCTGGAGTTGCAAGGCAAACTGCGTGACGGCGAACTGGAAGAAGATCCGATCAAGCTGTTCGAGTGGGTCAAATACCGCTCGCACCTGTCGCGCGGCGTCACCATCGGCACCACGCTCAAGGATGAAGCGTTCTACTTCATCCGCATCGGCACGTTCCTGGAACGGGCCGACAACACGGCCCGCATCCTCGATGTGAAATTCCATGGCACCGGCCCGAACCCGCCGCAGCCGCATGACCATCAGCTCGATTTTTACTACTGGGCCGCGCTGTTGCGCTCGGTCTCGGCGTTTGAAATCTACCGCAAGGTGTATCGCGACGTCATCACCCCGGCCCGCGTGGCCGAGTTGCTGATCCTGCGTGAAAACATGCCACGCTCGCTGCTGGCCTGCATGACCGAGCTGGTCAACAACCTGCACTATGTCGGGACCGATGCCTCGCGCGAAACCGAACGACTGGCCGGCATCCTCAAGGCCGAGTTGCAATATGGCCGGATTGCCGATATCCAGGCCGCTGGTCTGGACAACTATCTGACCGAATTCCTCGAACGGATCGGTGACCTCGGTGCCCGCGTCAGCAGCGACTTCCTGGTGCCGCTAGCCGCCTGAGCGAACAGGACTGACGGTGATTTCCCGCACAGGGAATCATCGTTAATTTTTATTTCCAAAAAGCAAATCCCCGCAACTTTCTGTAGAATCGTTTACTTGTTTTATTACAGGTACGATCCATGACTTATTGCGTTGCCATGCGTCTCGACGCAGGCCTGGTTTTCTTGTCCGACTCCCGCACCAACGCCGGAGTGGACCATGTCGGCACCTTCCGCAAGATGAGCGTGTTCGAGGTTCCCGGTGACCGGATGATGGTCATGCTGACCGCCGGCAACCTGGCCATTTCACAATCGGTGCGCCAACTCCTGTCGGACTTCAAGAACAAAGCGGGTCGCACGCTCTGGACTGCCACCTCGATGTACGAAGCCGCCCAGATCATCGGTGAGGCGATCCGCGCCGTGCATGAGCGCGATTGCCAGGCACTCGACAAATTCGGCATTTCATTCAACGCCAGCATGATCTTCGGCGGTCAGATCAAGGGCGAGCGCTGCCGGCTGTTCCAGATCTACAGCGCCGGCAATTTCATCGAGTCGCTCGATGACAGCGTCTACCTGCAGATTGGTGAATCGAAATACGGCAAGCCGATCATCGACCGCGTGGTCAGTCTCGACACCTCGCTTGACGAAGCGGCCAAGTGCGCCCTGATCTCGATGGATTCGACGCTGCGCTCGAACATCTCGGTCGGCCTGCCGCTCGACTTGCTGGTCTATGAAGCCGACCGACTGGCTGTCACCCGCTTCGTCACCATCGACGAAAAAAACCAGTACTTCCGCATGATCCGCGACAGCTGGGGCGAACAACTCAAACGCGTCTTCGACGGCATCGACGATCCGGTCTGGGACGCTGCGCCGGAAGTCGTAGGCAATGTGTTGAGCAACACCACCATGCGCAGCAAGCCGGTGCGGGTTGCCGCACCGGCGGGTCTGGCGGTGGGTGCGAGCGAGCCGTTGCAGGTTCTCGCGCAGGATGTGGGCAACAAGTTGCAACCGTAATTGCCGGTGAATTGGCGAGGGGATGCGGTGCATTCGGTGCAATAACCGAAGGGCATTGCACCGACCAAACCCACCCCGCGTAGGGTGCAATAACCGAAGGGCATTGCACCGACCAAACCCACCCCGCGTAGGGTGCAATAACCGAAGGGCATTGCACCGTCTAACCGTCCACCAGCTCCGCAATCAAGCCAACAATCTCCGCACCATACGTCTCCAGCTTCTTCTCGCCAACGCCGCTGACGCCACGCAAGTCATCAAGCGAACCCGGCCGCGCCTTGGCGATTTCGCGCATCGTCGCGTCATGGAAAATCACGTACGCCGGCACGTTGTGCTTGCGCGCGGTTTCGACCCGCCACCAGCGCAGCTTGTCGAAAATCACCTGGTCGAGTCCGCTCAATTCGTTCTCGACATACCCCTTCGGTGCCTTGCCGGAAGCGGCGCGTCGCGCCTTGACCGGCTTCTGGTATTCACGCAACTGAACCTGCTCGCCGCCACGCAAGACCGGCTTGGCGGCATCGGTCAGCTTGAGCGCGTTATACGACTCGTAATCGACAGCGACCAGACCCAGCGCAATCGACTGGCGCAAAATGGCGCGCCACTCGGCTTCGCTCAACGCAGAACCAATCCCGAACACGGATAGCTGGTCATGCCGCCATTGCTTGATCTTGTCGGACTCGATGCCACGCAACACATCAAGCACATGACCGGCACCGAAACGCTGATCCACCCGGTAGATGGCCGACAGCAACTTTTGTACCGGCACCGTGGCGTTGAACGAGACCGGCGGATTGAGACAGGTATCGCAGTTGCCGCAGGGCTCGGAATGCTGGCCAAAATACTCCAGCAAATGGCGGCGTCGGCAACCCAGCGTTTCACACAGACCCAGCATCGCGTCGAGCTTGACGCCGAGTACGCGCTTGAAAGTCTCGTCGGCTTCAGACTCATCGATCATGCGGCGCTGCTGCACGACATCCTGCAAACCGTAAGCCATCCACGCATTGGCGGGCTGGCCATCGCGGCCGCCACGACCAGTTTCCTGATAGTAGCCTTCAATACTTTTGGGCAGGTCGAGATGCGCAACAAAGCGCACATCGGGCTTGTCGATGCCCATGCCGAACGCAATCGTGGCCGTCATCACGATGCCTTCTTCGCGCAGGAAACGCGCCTGATTCTTGCTGCGTTCCTCGAACTTCATCCCGGCGTGGTACGGCAGCGCGCGGATGCCGCTGGCGTTGAGAAACTCGGCGGTTTCTTCGACTTTTTTGCGCGACAGGCAATACACGATGCCGGAGTCACCCATGTGTTCGGCCTGGATAAAATCGAGCAGCTGCTTGCGGCCGTTGGCCTTCTCGACGATCTGGTAACGGATGTTGGGACGATCGAACGACGAGATGAACATCCTGGCGGCATCAAGCTGCAGGCGATGGGCGATCTCGGTCCGGGTTTGCTGGTCGGCGGTGGCGGTCAGCGCGATGCGCGGCACGTCCGGAAAGCGTTCGTGCAGGATCGACAGCTTGATGTATTCAGGACGGAAATCATGCCCCCATTGCGACACGCAATGCGCTTCGTCGATCGCAAACAGCGCGATCTTCGAGGCCGACAGCAGGTCGAGGCAGCGCGGTGTCATCAGCCGTTCCGGCGCGACATAGACCAGATCGAGTTCGCCGGTCCGCACCATGCGCTCGATCCGCGAGGCTTCTTCGTAAGTCTGGGTCGAGTTCAGGAACGCAGCCCGCACGCCGACTTCGGCCAGCGCATCGACCTGATCCTGCATCAGGGCAATGAGCGGGGAAATCACGACACCCACACCCTCGCGCAGCAGCGACGGAATCTGATAACACAACGACTTGCCGCCGCCGGTCGGCATCAGCACCAGCGCATCGCCGCCTTGCGCGATCAGTTCGACAATCTCGGCTTGCTGGCCGCGGAAGGAGGAATAACCGAACACGGTTTCCAGCAAGTGCAATGCGCGTTCAGGGGTACTGGTGTCGGTCATTCCGTCTTCAAAAGTAGGTGTACTGGGGCGTGCATTCGGGCTTAGTCAGCCCAGACAACCAGGCCACTGTAGGCGGTTGCGAGGATCACGAAACCGAACACGATGCGATACCACGCAAAAATGGTGAAATCATGCGAACTGATGTAACGCAGCAACCAGCGCACGCAAAAGAAGGCCGAGACAAACGCCGCCAGTGTGCCGATACCGAACAGCGGTACGTCATCGACGGACAGCAGTGTACGGGCCTTGTACAGCGAATATACCGTCGCACCAAGCAGCGTCGGGATCGCCAGAAAAAACGAGAACTCGGTGGCCGCCTTGCGCGACAGCCCGAACAGCATGCCGCCGATAATAGTTGCACCCGACCGACTGGTACCCGGGATCAGCGCGAAGGCTTGTGCCACACCGACCTTGAGCGCATCAAGTGCCGTCATCTGGTCGACTGACTCGATGCGCGGCGGCATCGGGTTGCGCTTGTTGCGACGCTCGACCCACAGGATGATCAGACCACCGGCGATGAAAGCCAGCGCGACCGGTACCGGCGCAAATAGTTTGGCCTTGATGGCACTGCTGAAGATCAAGCCGAGGACGGCAGCAGGAATGAAAGCGATCACCAGATTAATGGCAAATTTCTGCGCGCCGCGATCGCTGAACAAGCCGGTACAGACATGCAGCAAGCGGGCCCGGTACTCCCAGACGATGGCCAGAATGGCACCAGCCTGAATGACAATCTCGAAGGTCTTGACTTTCTCGCCGGTGAAATCAAGCAGACTGCCTGCGAGGATCAGGTGGCCGGTCGACGAGATTGGCAGAAATTCCGTCAAACCTTCGACGATGCCCATGATCAGGGCTTTAAGTGCGAGAACAATATCCATGGGGGAAGTGGGCTTTGGCAACGATGGAAAATCCCCGCGGAATCCGTTTCCTGCGGGCTGAAAATACAGTGAACAACTTATTTTATCGCTGCGAAGGTTACCACGAGGACTGCGGCCTGCGTCGCGATACTAACCGGTATGAAAGTTGACCCGCCATAATGCAAATCTTCTGAAGCAAAAGAAACCAGCGGCATGTCCTGCAGGATATTCCCGGCCAGCGCGCCGGCAGCCAGCGCTACTTGACTGGCCAGCACCGGATCAATGCCATCGAGTGCGATGCGATCGATGCGGGGCTGCACCACCACAATCGACCGTTGCTGCGCATCGAGCTGCAGTGTTCCCGACAACACAAAATTGCCTTGCCAGACGCGTCGCGTAAAAGCCGGAGCGACGCGGGCGTCAAGCGTAACGCTGATCCGGTTGTCCTCGGGATACAGCGCCACACGCGGATTGCTCAAGCGGATATCGATCAAATCCATCGGCCGCTGGCTCAACGGAAACTTGCGCTCGGCGGCGCTTTGCAGGCGCGCCAGCGGAACGACCACGTCGCGCGGACCAGGCAGGCTGGCGCACGCGCCCAGCCCAAGCAGAAGGAATAGCAGGAAAGCGCTGCGCAGGCGGTGAAATGGCATGGGTTTCCTTTTTTTAATATTGAACGACGTCGGCAGGACTTCATGAGCAAACGCAAACCAGCCGCAACGACACCTTTATATAGTCCCAACAATGCGCGAGATTTTGCCACATCACGCATCCATGTAAGTCCCCCACCACAGAGAGGAATTCTTATGAAAGCCTACGGAGCTGAATTTTTTGGAACATTCTGGCTGGTACTCGGCGGCTGCGGCAGCGCGGTGCTGGCAGCGGCATTTCCCGGCCTGGGGATAGGTTTGCTCGGCGTCTCGCTGGCGTTCGGTCTGACCGTCCTGACGATGGCGTTTGCCATCGGCCACCTGTCCGGTTGTCATTTGAATCCTGCCGTGTCAATCGGCTTGTGGGCCAGCGGCCGTTTCCAGGGAGAGCAAGTCGTACCCTACATCGTCGCCCAGGTGCTGGGAGCGCTGGTCGGTGCCGGCGTGCTGTACCTGATTGCCAGCGGCAAGGCTGGCTTCGATGTCACGGCCGGATTCGCCTCGAATGGATATGGCGCGCAATCCCCGGGAGGCTATTCGCTACTGGCGGCTGCGCTCAGCGAAATCGTGATGACGATGATTTTCCTGATGGTGATACTGGGCAGTACCGATCGCCGTGCGCCGCCGGGATTCGCACCACTGGCCATCGGCCTGTGCCTGACGCTCATCCATCTGATCAGCATCCCGGTCACCAATACCTCGGTCAATCCGGCCCGCAGTACCGGGGTCGCGCTGTTTGCCGGCGGCCCCTACCTGATGCAGTTGTGGCTGTTCTGGGTGGCACCGATCATCGGCGCGTTGCTCGGGGCGCTGGCTTACCGGCTGCTGGCCGCCGAAACGACTAGTTCCGGACGTCCGGCTGCACCAGTATCCATGGCTTGACGATCACACTCCACAACGACGGATCAGTCTCGGTCCAGGTCGCGGCCAATGCGTCGCTGACCTTGCCGAGCAGACCGTCACCCATCCAGGCGGTGACGGCGGCGGTATCGTCCTGTGACATGCGTACCGCCACATCGATCAGGTCCAGCGACCCATCGACCGCCACCATCACGCCCGACGCAAAATGCGGCAGCAGTTCATGCCATTGCAGTCGGGCAGTTTCGCGATTGAGGCGGGCATGCACGATCTGGTAGGTATCAGGCTCGGTGGAGGGCTGGCGACCAGACGATGTGCTGGACGGATTGTCGGACTCAGTCATGGGATCTTCCGGGTTCAGTAGTGCGGTGGCGGTTCGTGACGGGGACGGCCCTCGCCGGTGGTCTCACCGGCATTCTGCACATGCCGCGCCAGCGCGGCGCACAGCACCTCCAGCTCGGCGATCTGCTTTTGCTGGCGCACCACCACATCGTTGAGTGCATCAACCAGATCTTCCTGGCGAGACAGTTTGATTTCAATATCGATCAGGCGGTCTTCAGTCATTGGGGGCGGTCAGAAAATTCATTTTGGCGCGGATTGTCTCATGGTCCGCCGACACCGTACCGACACCACGATGACGAATCGGCCATCCTTGACGCTGCGCGACCTCCGCCGTATATTGCATCCTTGTTACTGACTCATCAGTAAGTTAATTTCACTCCCGATCGATGATCCCCTGCCCCATCAAAAGCCCAACCCGCTGGACCCGCCGCAAGGAAGCCCGGCCACAAGAGCTGCTCGACGCGGCACTTGGCCTGTTCGTCGAACGCGGCTTTTCCGCGACCCGGCTCGATGATGTCGGCAAGCGCGCCGGCGTCTCCAAGGGCACGCTATACCTGTATTACGCCAGCAAGGAAGAGCTATTCAAGGCAGTCGTGCGTGAAAACGTCGTGCCCTTGCTGGGTGAAGCTGAAGCGATGATCCGCGACCATGCCGGCAGCAGTGCGCTGCTGTTGCGCCTGATCCTGCTGGGCTGGTGGGAGCGCATCGGCGAAACCCGCTTGTCAGGCATTACCAAGATGGTCATGGCCGAAGCCGGTAACTTTCCCGAGCTGGCACGGTTCTATAACGAAGAAGTCATCCTGCGCGGCAATGCCATGCTGGCGCAGGTACTGGAGCGCGGTATCGCCAGTGGCGAATTCCGCTCCTTCGATACCGCGCAGACCACCAGCATCATCGCTGCCCCGATCATGATGATGATGATGTGGAAGCACTCGTTCGGCAGTCCGTGGGCATTGCAATCGATCACGCCGCAAGCCTATTTGCACGGCGTCACCGATCTGCTGCTGCGCGGCTTGCTGCGCACCGATGACAGGCCGCAGGCGGGGGTGATTTGATAGAATGCGGCACCGAAAGCAGCAACGAATGCAGCTCATTGAAGGCCACACCGGCACTGGCCCCACCCTTTTACGCAGATAGACCACCCACATGAATATCGAACAAGCCCGTTTCAACATGATCGAACAGCAAATTCGCACCTGGGATGTGCTCGACCAGGATGTCCTGGACCTGCTGATGGTGGTCAAGCGCGAAGCGTTCGTGCCGGCTGCGTATGCTGCGCTGGCCTTCGTCGATACCGAAATCCCGCTGCCTTGCGGTCAATCAATGCTGATGCCGAAATTCGAGGCGCGCATGTTGCAGGAAGCCAGCCTCAAGAAACACGAAACCGTACTCGAAATCGGCACCGGCTCCGGCTACATGGCCGCCCTGCTGTCGCATCGTGCGCGCCATGTCACGACCATCGACATCGAAGCCGACTTGCAGGCACTGGCGCAGGACAATCTGCAACGCTACGGTATCGACAATGTCGACGTCCTCCTTGGCGATGGTGCCCGCGGCTGGGCCAGTGCGGCACCGTATGACGTCATCGTGATTTCCGGTTCGCTGCCGATTCTGCCGCAGGAGTTTCTGGCCCAGATCAAGATCGGCGGACGCATCCTGTGCGTGGTTGGCGATGCGCCGGCGATGACGGCGCAAGTCATCACGCGTGTCTCCGAGCTGGGTTACGACACGGTCAACCTGTTCGAGACCGTGATCAAACCGCTGCGCAATGCGTTCACGCCATCGCCGTTCAAGTTCTGAGGACTCCATCACCATGCACCATCTGACCGCTCCCGAATTGCACGCCTGGCTGGCCGATGCCAGCCGACCTGCGCCGCTCTTGCTCGATGTGCGCGAACCCTGGGAGTTCGAGACCTGCCATCTGGCCGGTGCGGTACCGATGCCGATGCGCAGCATTCCGGCACGGCTGGCCGAACTCGATGACGAAACACCCGTCGTCTGCATCTGCCATCACGGTTCACGCAGCATGCAGGTCGCCCATTTCCTCGAACAACAAGGTTTTACCGAAGTCACCAACCTGACTGGCGGCATGCATGCCTGGGCTGTCCAGGTTGATCCGGCGGTACCGACCTACTGATATTTGCTGTGCGCCTCGCTCTGTATCTACCCATCCTGCAACCTCGATTCCACCGGAGAATCCATGCGTTATTTCGTCATCGTCCCGCTGCTAGCCTGTGCCTTGCTGTCTGCTCCGGCACAAGCGACCGACCTGCTGCAGGTTTATCGTGATGCGCTGATCAACGATGCCGTCATCGCCAGTGCGCGCTCGGCACGCGAGGCCGGTCAGGAACGCAGCGTGCAGGGTCGCGCCGGACTGCTGCCCGTGCTGGGCATCGGTGGCAGTTACAACCGGATCAATGCCGAGGCCAGCGCCCGCAACATCGACTACAACGTCAATACCTATGCACTGACGCTGACCCAACCGTTGCTGCGGATGGCCAACTGGGAAACCTACCAGCAAGGCGTGTTATCGGTCGCCATCAGCGATGCGGTGTACGCCCAGGCGCAGCAAGACCTCATCGCGCGCGTCGCGCAAGCTTACTTTGACGTACTGGCTGCGCAGGATGTGCTGGCCTTTCTGAAAGCGCAGGAAGACGCAATCAGCGAACAACTGGCTTCGGCCAAACGCAACTTTGAAGTCGGCACCGCCACCATCACCGACAGCAACGAAGCGCAAGCCCGCTACGACCTTGCCATCGCTCAGCAGATCGCGGCGCAAAATGATCTCGACGTCAAAACCGCAGCACTGCAGCAGATCATCGGCAAGCCGACCGGCGTACTGGCCACCCTGCGCCCCGGTATCAAGCTGAGTCCGCCGGAACCGGCGCAGATCGATCCGTGGGTGCGAAGTGCCGAAGAACAAAATTTTGGCGTGATCGGCCAGCAACTGACGCTTGAAATTGCCCGTCGCGAAATCAGCCGCAGCCGTGCCGGTCATTTGCCGACGCTCGATCTGATCGCCAGTCGTGGCACCACCAACCAGAGCAGTCCCAGCCTGACCGCACAGAGCGGTTCGGTCACGTCCAGCACGATCGGCGTGCAATGGCAAATTCCGCTGTATTCCGGATTTGCCATCACCAGCAAGGTACGCGAATCAATTGCCCTCGAAGACAAGGCGCGCTCCGATCTCGAGAACTTCCGGCGCACGGCGGCACAAGCGGCGCGGCAATCCTACTTCGGTGTCAACAGCGGACTCGCGCAAGTCAGAGCCTACGAGGCAGCGGAAGTATCCAGCCTGTCGGCGCTCGAATCAAACCGGCTCGGCTATCAGGTCGGTGTGCGTATCAACATCGATGTCCTGAATGCCCAGCAACAGTTGTTTTCAACCCGGCAATTACTGGCCAAAGCCCGCTATGACACGCTGATTGCAGGCTTGCGTCTGAAAGCGGCGGCAGGAACGCTCAAGGAAGACGACCTGGCATTGGTGAACGGGTTGCTGCAGAACTGAATTGGCACCGTACCCACCGTACCAGACCGCTCACGTAGGGTGCAATAACCGCAGGGCATTGCACCGAATGCACTGTCTGCGATAGCTGATTCTGCATGCGCTCCGTCATGACCAAAATCGTAGGGTGCAATAACCGAAGGGCATTGCACCGAATGCACCTCCTGCGGCAACTGAAACTGTCGTAGCTCCGTCATGACCTAGCCGGGGGCGGCCCGGCAGCCGGTCACTTCTTTTTGCTTCGCTGTATGGACCGGGGACATGGGTAACACATGTACC
>NZ_JASJWR010000026.1:0-80249 GCF_035019065.1 Actimicrobium sp. CCI2.3
GAATCCGCAACCAGGGTCAGAGTAATTTTCGCGATAAAGCCTGCGAAAAAAAACTCTGACCCTGGTTGCTACCGACGAGAGTTTACGACCGCAGGAAAAAACGAACCGGAGCCGCCCCCGGCTAGTCACGTAGGGTGCAATAACCGAAGGGCATTGCACCAAATGCCCCGGCCACCGTCGCCAATGCCGATACGCTTTGCGAATGAAGGCAACAACCCTGCATGGGCAGGGAGCAGTCAAAACAGGAGGTAAATATGTGTGTCGTTTGCGGATGCAGCACAGTCAACGAACCGATCCAGCCGGGTGTCGCCTACCGGCAAGTGCATGCGCACGGAATCGGTCAGGCGCAACACCAGCACGTCGCCATCGATGCCGCCACCGGCGACCTGCACTACGGCACCGGTGCCGCCCAAGTCTCGGTACCCGGCATGAGCCAGGCCCGCGCGATCCGGCTCGAACAGAACGTGCTCGGTGAAAACAACTTCCACGCCGCACACAACCGTACGCACTTTGCCGAGCACGGCATCCTCGCGCTGAACCTGGTGTCGAGCCCCGGTTCCGGCAAGACCACGCTGCTGTGCGCCACCATTTTGGCAATGCGCCAGCGCAGCGCACTGGCCGTCGCCGTCATCGAAGGCGACCAGCAAACCAGTTGCGACGCCGATCGCATCCGCGCCACCGGCGCACCGGCGATCCAGGTCAATACCGGCAAGGGCTGTCATCTCGATGCACAAATGGTCAGCGATGCGTTTGCCAGTTTGCCGTTCGATGCAGGCGGCGTGCTGTTCATCGAGAACGTCGGCAACCTCGTCTGTCCGGCCATGTGGGATCTCGGCGAAGCCGTCAAGGTGGTGATCCTGTCGGTCACCGAAGGCGAAGACAAGCCGTTGAAATATCCGGACATGTTCGCTGCCGCCAACCTGATGGTGCTCAACAAGATCGACCTGCTGCCGCACTTGCAGTTCGATGTCGAGCGCTGCATCGAGTACGCCCGGCGCGTCAATCCCGCCATCACCATCCTGCAACTGTCGGCCACCAGCGGTGCCGGCATGGACGCGTGGCTGGACTGGATCGACAGCGCACGATGAGCACCGTCCTGGCCTGCGGTGCCTGGCTCAAGAATGCCGCCTGCCTGCTGCAGGACGGCCAGATCACCTGGTCGCCGCAGCACGGCGACCTCGATGATCCGGCCAGTTGCATCGCGCTGGAGGCGTCGGTGGCGCGGCTGGTGGCGCAAGCCGATGGCGCGCTCGACGCCGTCGCGCATGACTTGCATCCGGATTTCTTCAGTTCCCGACTGGCCGTGCGGGTGGCCGCCGAACTCGGTGTGCCGGCCATCGGCGTGCAGCATCATCTCGCGCATATCGGCGTCGTGATGGCTGAACAGAAGGTAAGCGGTGCCGTCATCGGCGTCGCCCTTGATGGTGTCGGAATGGGCACGGACGGACTGGCCTGGGGCGGCGAACTGTTGCTGGTTGATGGTGCGCAGTGGCAGCGACTCGGCCATCTGCAAGCGCTCGCATTGCCCGGCGGCGATGTCGCGGCGCGTGAGCCATGGCGCATGGCGGCGTCGGTCCTGCACGCGCTCGGTCGCGGTACCGAGATCACACCGCGCTTCACCGGGGCGGTCGGCAAGATGGCCGCGCAAACCGTGCAAGCGATGCTGGCGCGCGACCTGCGCTGCCCGCTGACCAGCAGCGCCGGACGCTGGTTCGATGCCGCTGCCGGTGCACTCGGCATCAGCGTGCGACAAGGTGCCGAGGCCGAAGCGGCCATCGCACTGGAACGACTGGCCAGTGCTTATCTGACCAGCCACGCCGCACCGGATTGCCGCGATGGCTACGTCATCGATGCGGCCGGTGCGCTCGACTTGCGCCCCGTGCTGGCGCGCCTGTTCGCGCTGGCCGACAGCATTGATCCGAACGCCATCGCCTTCGGTGCAGCATTGTTCCACCTGACCCTGGTCGATGGTCTGGTCGACTGGATCACGGCCGCTGCCGGCACGCATCACCTGTCCACTGTCGTATTCGGCGGTGGTTGTTTTTTCAATCGCATCCTGGCCGAACGCCTGACGACAGCGCTGCATCATCGCGGTTTGCGTACCTTGCTGCCCGATGTCGTTTCCTGCGGCGATGCCGGACTGGCGTTGGGCCAGACCTGGGTCGCCAGCCAGCAACTCAAAGAGGTTTCCGTATGTGTCTAGCCATTCCCGTGCGCGTCGTCGAAGTCCTGCCGAATCAACGCGCCATCATTGATCTGTCCGGTGTCCGCAAGGAGATTTCGGTCGCGCTGCTCGACAGCGTCGCCGTCGGCGATTACGTGATCCTGCATGTCGGATACGCACTCGGCAAGCTCGATCCCGAAGAGGCCTTGCAGACACTGGCGCTGTTCGGCGAACTGGCCGCCTTCGAGCAAAATTCGCAGCAGGTGGTCGCATGAAATACATCGATGAATTCCGCGATGGTGACATCGCCCGCAAGATCGCCGACCGCATCGCCGCCGAAGTCGATCCAACGCGCCGCTACAGCTTCATGGAATTTTGCGGCGGTCATACCCATGCGATTTCACGCTACGGTGTCAGCGAACTGTTGCCCGACAACGTGCGCATGGTCCACGGCCCCGGTTGCCCGGTCTGCGTGCTGCCGATCGGTCGCATCGACCTGGCCATCCAGCTGGCGCTGGAGCGCAACGTGATCGTCTGTACCTACGGCGATACGATGCGGGTACCGGCTTCCGGCGGGCTGTCGCTGATCAAGGCCAAGGCGCGCGGTGGCGATATCCGCATGGTGTATTCGGCCGCCGATGCGGTGCGTATTGCGCAGGACAATCCGCAGCGCGAAGTGGTGTTTTTCGCGATCGGCTTTGAAACCACCACGCCACCAACCGCGCTGGTGATCCGCGAGGCCGCTGCCCTCGACCTGACCAATTTCAGCGTGTTGTGCTGCCATGTGCTGACTCCGGCGGCGATCACCCACATCCTGGATTCGCCCGAAGTGCGCGAGCTGGGCACGGTGTCCATCGATGGTTTCATTGGTCCGGCACATGTCAGCATCGTCATTGGCACTGCGCCCTATGTGCCGTTTGCCGAGGGCTATCGCAAGCCGGTCGTGATTGCCGGCTTCGAGCCGCTCGACGTGATGCAAGCCATCCTGATGCTGGTCCGCCAGGTCAACGAAGGCCGCTGCGAAGTCGAAAACGAATTCGCTCGCGTCGTCAGCGCCACCGGCAACCTGACCGCACAAGCCATCGTCGCCGACGTGTTCGAAGTGCGTCCGACCTTCGAATGGCGCGGCCTCGGCGAAGTGCCCGAGAGCGCGTTGCGCATCCGTCCTGCCTACGCCCGCTTCGATGCCGAACTGCGCTACGACCTGCGTTACCGGCCAGTGCCGGACAACAAGGCCTGCGAGTGCGGCGCGATCCTGCGCGGCGTGAAGACCCCGAGCCAGTGCAAGATTTTCGGCTCCGTCTGCACCCCGGAAAATCCGATGGGATCGTGCATGGTCTCCAGCGAAGGCGCGTGCGCGGCACATTATTCGTACGGGCGTTTCAAGGATATTGCGCTGGTGTCGGCATGAGCGCCGAGCCGAAAAAGGACTACGTAAAGCCGCTCGATTTCAGGCACGGTTGCATCGACATGGGCCACGGTGCCGGTGGCAAGGCGTCCGCGCAATTGATGGAAGAACTGTTCCTCGCCGCCTTCGATAATGCGTGGCTGCGGCAAGGTAATGACCAGGCCGTCTTTGCACCACCGGCCGGACGGATGGTGATGGCGACCGATGCACATGTGGTCTCGCCGCTGTTTTTTCCGGGCGGCGATATCGGTTGCCTGTCGGTGCACGGCACCATCAACGATGTCGCGATGTCGGGTGCGCGACCGCTGTATCTGGCCGCCAGTTTCATCATCGAGGAAGGCTATCCGCTGGCTGACCTCAAGCGCATCGTCGCCTCGATGGCGCAGGCCGCACGCGAGGCCGGCGTGCCCATCATCACTGGCGACACCAAGGTGGTCGAGCGCGGCAAGGGCGATGGCGTCTTCATCACCACCACCGGCGTTGGCGTGATCGCCCCGGGCATCGAGATCGACGGCGCGGGCGCGCGACCGGGCGACGTGATCCTGTTGTCGGGCACCATCGGCGACCACGGCGTGGCCATCATGTCCAAGCGCGAATCGCTGGACTTCGATACCGAAATCGTCTCCGACACGGCCGCGCTGCACGGACTGGTCGCGCACATGCTGGCTGTGGTGCCGGGCGTGCGCGCGATGCGCGACCCGACTCGCGGGGGACTGGCCACCACGCTCAACGAACTCGCCAAACAATCCGGCGTGGGCATGCTGCTTGATGAAGCGGCGATCCCGGTCTTGCCGCAGGTCGATGCGGCTTGCGAATTCCTCGGCCTCGATCCGCTGTACGTGGCCAACGAAGGCAAGCTGGTCGCGATCTGTCCGGCGGGCGATGCCGACCTGCTGCTGGCGACCATGCGCGCGCATCCGCTCGGTGTGAACGCGGCGCGCATCGGCACCGTCACCGACGACCCGCACCGCTTCGTGCAGATGCGTACCCGCTTCGGTGGCCGGCGCGTGGTCGACTGGCTGTCCGGCGAACAGTTGCCGCGCATATGCTGAGCGGGCGTATGCTGCACCATGCATTTGCTGAAAGGGCCGCCGCTTGATGAATCCCGCAACATGACCATCGCCGCTGCGCAGAACCTGCCGATCGTCCTCGTGGTGGACGATGAAACCGGATCGCTGGACGCGATCCGGCGCACGCTCGACGAGGAATTCATCGTCCATGTGGCCGGTGGCGCGGACGCGGCGCGGCTGGCGATCGAGCGTACCGAGCCGGCCGTGATCCTGTGCGACCAGCGCATGCCCGGCACCTCCGGTGTGCAGTTCCTCAAGGAAGTGCGCGAGCGCTGGCCGGATGTAGTGCGCATCATCCTCTCCGGCTACACCGATTCCGAAGACATCATTGCCGGCATCAACGACGCCGGGATTTACCAGTTCGTGCTCAAGCCGTGGATGCCGGATCACTTGCTGGACGTGGTGCGCGGCGCGGTCGAAGTACGCCGTCTGCAACTCGACACGCAACGCCTCGCGATGGAGCTGCGCACCAGCAGCACGGTGCTGCGCGCACGCAGTACCGAAAAGCAGAATGCGCTGCAATCGACCTTCGATTTCGACCGCATCATCCGCACCGACGGCAGTCCGATGGACCAGTTGTGCGAACTCGCGGCGCGGGTCGCGCGCTACGATTTGTCGGTGCTGGTGCTGGGCGAATCCGGCAGCGGCAAGGAATTGCTGGCGCGCGCGATTCACTATGCCAGCCCGCGTGCCGGCGGCGTTTTCGTGGTCGAAAACTGCGGCGCGATTGCCGACAACCTGCTCGAGTCCGAACTGTTCGGCCACAAGCGTGGTTCCTTCACCGGTGCTTACGAAGACCATGTCGGCATCTTCCAGCGCGCCGACGGCGGCACCGTGCTGCTTGATGAAATCGGCGATACCTCGTTTGCCTTCCAGATCAAATTGCTGCGTGTATTGCAGGAAGGCGAAATCCGCCCGGTCGGTGCGACCCGGCCGATCCCGGTGAGCGTGCGCGTGATCGCCGCGACGCACCGCAACCTCGAACACGAAGTCAGCGCCGGCCGCTTCCGGCAAGACCTGTATTACCGGCTGGCCGCGATGACGCTGACCATGCCGCCACTGCGCGAACGCCCCGGCGATATCGTGCCGATCGCGCAATCGCTGCTGGCACAAGCCACGCTGGACATGGGGCTGCCGGTGCGCCATTTTTCGGTCGATGCGATGGCCAGCCTGGTCACGTATCCGTGGCCCGGCAACATCCGCGAACTGCGTAATGAAATCGTGCGGGCGCTGGCATTGACGGTCTCGGAAAACATGCAGATCGAGGCGCAGGCATTTTCCGGCAAGGTGCTGCAGGGGCAAGTCAGCACTGCTACCAGCGGCGTGCCGCCGACCGGCACGCTGGAAGAACGACTGGCCGTGATCGAAGCGGCCATCCTCAAGGAAACCCTGCTGCGCCTGCGCTGGAACAAGACGCGCGTGGCCACCGAACTGGGCTTGTCGCGCGCCGGATTGCGCAACAAGATGATTCGCCTCGGACTGGAGAAAACCTGATGGCTCATACCAAACAAGCCGGTTTCAATGTGCTCTGGCTGCAATCCGGCGGATGCGGCGGATGCAGCATGTCGCTGCTGTGCGCCGATACGCCGGACTTCTATGGCGCGCTCGAAGCGGCTGATATCAACCTGCTGTGGCACCCGTCGCTGTCGCTCGAAAGCGGTGCTGAAGCGCTGCGCATCCTGCAATCGTGCATCGATGGCACGATCCCGCTGCATGCGTTGTGCGTCGAAGGCTCGCTGCTGCGCGGACCGCACGGTACCGGACGTTTTCACATGCTGGCCGGTACTGGCAAACCGATGATCGAGTGGGTGCGGGCGCTGGCTGCAGTATCGCTGCACACGGTGGCGGTCGGCACCTGCGCCGCGTATGGCGGCATCACCGCCGCTGGCGGCAATCCGACGGATGCCTGCGGCCTGCAATACGACGGCGACCAGATCGGCGGCCTGCTCGGTGCAGCCTACCGCTCGCGCAGCGGGCTGCCGGTGATCAATGTAGCGGGATGCCCGACCCATCCGAACTGGGTACTCGAAACGCTGATGGCGCTGGCCGCCGACCTGTTCGCCGAAGGCCAGATCGATGCGCTTGGGCGACCGCGTTTTTATGCTGACCATCTGGTCCATCACGGTTGCACCCGCAACGAGTTTTACGAATTCAAGGCCAGCGCCGAAAAGCCGTCCGACCTTGGCTGCATGATGGAACACATGGGTTGCAAGGGCACGCAAGTCCATGCCGATTGCAATACGCGGCCATGGAATGGCGAGGGCTCGTGCACCCGTGGTGGCTATGCCTGCATTGCGTGTACCGAACCGGGTTTTGAAGAGCCGGGTCATGCGTTTCAGGTCACGCCGAAGATCGCCGGCATTCCGATCGGCTTGCCAACCGACATGCCGAAAGCGTGGTTTGTCGCGTTGGCCTCGTTGTCCAAATCCGCCACGCCCAAACGCGTGCGCGAGAATGCGGTCGCCGACCACATCGTGGTGGTGCCGGCGATTCGCAAGACGCGGCTGAAGTGAGAACAAACCTGTGAGGATAACTTCATGAGCCGCCTTGTGGTCGGCCCCTTCAACCGCGTCGAAGGTGACCTCGAAGTCCAGCTCGACGTGGCCGATGGCCGGGTCCAAAGCGCCCGCGTCAATGCCCCGATGTACCGTGGCTTCGAGCAAATCCTCCTCGGCAAACCGGCCATGGATGCGCTGGTCTACGTGCCGCGCATCTGCGGGATCTGTTCGGTGTCGCAATCGGTGGCGGCGGCGCGCGCGCTGGCCGATGCGTTCGGGATGACGCCGGCGGCGAACGGCCAGCGCGTCACCAACGTGATGCTGGCGACCGAAAACCTGGCCGATCACCTGACCCATTTCTACCTGTTCTTCATGCCCGACTTTGCCCGTGCCGTCTACGCAGAACAGCCATGGCATGCCGACGTGCAGCAGCGCTTTGCCGCGCAGGAAGGCGCGCATGCACGGCTGGCGCTGGCAGCGCGGCAACGCTGGTTCACGCTGCTCGGCACGCTGGGCGGCAAGTGGCCGCACACGCATGCAATCCAGCCGGGTGGTTCGTCGCGCGCGGTCGATCCGGGCGAGCGCATCCGCTTGCTGGCCAAGGTGCGCGAATTCCGCGCCTTCCTCGAACAGACCCTGTTCGCCGCGCCGCTCGAACAGATCGCCGCGCTCGACAGCGAAGCGGCCTTGCAGCAGTGGCACGCATCGGCCGCACCCGGTCACGGCGACCTGCGTCTGTTCCTGACGCTGGCGTGGCAAACCGGGCTGGACCGGATGGGACCGGGGCCGGGTTTGTACATGTCGAACGGCTCTTATCCGGACGAGGGCGGTCTGCTGTTCGCGCGCGGCCTGTGGGATGGTGCCGCCGGTCAGCGCGCGCCGCTTGAACCCGTCGGCATCACCGAGGACGCCACCCATGCCTGGCTGGCCGATGCCAGCGGTCCGCTGCATCCGGCGCACGGCATGACGCTGCCCGATATCGACAAGCCCGCTGCCTACACCTGGAACAAGGCACCCCGGCTGGCCGGTCGCGTGCTGGAAACCGGCGCGCTGGCACGCCAGCTGGTCGACGGCCATCCGCTGATTCGTGACGCGGCCGCGCGCTGCGGCGGCACGGTCTACACACGCGTGCTGGCGCGTCTGCTGGAACTGGCGCTGGTGGTGCCGGCGATGGAGCGGTGGATCAAATCGCTGCAGGTCGATGCGCCGTACTTTGCCGCCGGGCCGATGCCTGATCACGGCGACGGCATGGGTCTGACCGAAGCGGCGCGCGGCAGTCTCGGGCACTGGGTTTCGGTGCGCAATGGCAAGCTGGCCAATTACCAGATCATCGCCCCGACCTCGTGGAATTTTTCACCGCGTGATGCCGCTGGCGTACCGGGTGCGCTGGAAGCAGCGCTGGTCGGTGCCGAGGTCCGGCCGGGCGACGACACGCCAGTGGCGGTCCAGCATATCGTGCGTTCGTTCGATCCCTGCATGGTGTGCACGGTGCACTGAATGGCGACCACTCCGCTGCCGCTCGATGGCGTCGACGAAACCATGTGGCTCGACGTGATCCAGAAGATGGATGAAGTCTATTCGCAGCTGGTGCAGGACGAGATCGTGCTGGAAGAAAAAAACGCCGAGCTGGAAGACTCGCAGCGCTTCATTTTCAGCGTGCTGTCGGCGATGTCGGATGTGCTGATCGCCTGCAATCGCGCCGGTGACATCGAACAAACCAATACGGCCTTGCAGAAGCTGGTCGGCCTTGACGAAACGGCGTTGCAGGGCATGCCCGTATCGCGCCTGCTGGCCGATGCCGGCAGCATCGCGGCGATCGAACTGGTACTCGCGCAAAGCCAGATGGCCAGCGCCGTGGTCGAACTGAACCTGATCGATGCGCAACATGGCGTGGTGCCGGTCGATGTCAATTGCACGCGTCGGCGCGACAGCCTCGGCAAGTGCGTCGGCTATGTCTTCGTGGGCCGGCCGATGGGTGAATTGCGGCGCGCTTACGATGAACTGAGTTGCACGCATGAAGCGCTCAAGCGCACCCAGCAACAATTGCTGCATGCCGAAAAAATGGCCTCGCTGGGCCGCCTGGTGGCCGGTGTCGCGCATGAACTGAACAATCCGATCAGCTTCGTGCTGGGCAATGTCCATGCGCTCAAACGCTACAGCGAACGGCTGGCGCAATACGTCGCCGCGCTGCATGCGGGTGACCCGGAGGCTCCTGCGCTACGAGCCAGGTTGCGTATCGATCACTTGCTGGCCGACTTGCCCTCGCTGATCGACGGCACGCTCGAAGGGGCGCATCGCACCACCGACATCGTCAACGGCTTGCGACGGTTTTCGGCGGTTGATCGCGAAGAGCGCGTGCCGGTCGATCTCAATGGCGTCATCGAGCGCGCGATCCACTGGATCAGCAAGGGCGGTGCGCCGCGCTTTACCGCACACTGGACGCCGGGCCCGCCGCTGCTGGTGATGGGCAATGCCGGCAAGCTGTTGCAGGTGCTGATGAACCTGATTACCAATGCCTGTGATGCGGCGGTCGACGGCGCGCCGGTGCAGCTGGTGATTACTGCGCAAGCGGGTGAGGACGGTGTCACGCTGCGCCTGCATGACAACGGCAGCGGGATTGCGGCGGATCATTTGCTGCGCATCTTTGAACCGTTCTTCACGACCAAGCCGGTTGGCAAGGGCACCGGGCTGGGGCTGTCGATCAGCTACGGGATTATCGAGCAGCATGGCGGCGTGCTCAGCGCGCGCAATCATCCGGCGGGTGGGGCGGAGTTTGTGATTGTGTTGCCGGGGGTGCGATGAATTGTTGATTATTTAGGGGCGCTCGGTGCAATGCCCTTCGGTTATTGCACCCTTGTATGCTGTTTTTAACGGTTGATTTTGATTAGATTGATGCGGCACTTCGGTCTTCTTGGATAGCCGTTCGGAAAAGTGCAGACCAGCGCCATTGGCGTAACCTACGGGATTGGCGGTGTTGGTTTGGGCGCTCGCCTGCCATTATTTGGATGGATCGCTGTTGATCTTCATTGGCGGCTCGATCGGCGCGGCGGTGGCACTGGTCGCGCGCGGACTTAGACCGGTGCGCGCTTGTTGAACAGTACCAGCGCGATCCCGCCCAGCATCGCTACGCTGGCCAGCACCAGCCTTGCCGTGAGCGGTTCGTGCAGAAACAGCGTGCCGGCGATAGCGGCCAGCACCGGCACGCTCAGCTGAACCGACGCCGCCCGCAGCGCGGTCAGCCCGCGCAGTGCGCCATACCAGGCGGTGTAGCCGATGCCGGATGCCAGCGCCCCCGACAGCACGGCGAACAACACCCCCATGCCATCGAGATGTTGTCGCGCCAGCAGGACGATAGCTAGTGCGATTGCCATCGGGGCGGCGCGCACGAAATTGCCGGCCGTTTCGCCGGTCGGATTGGCCACCCCGCGTCCGCGCAGCGAATAGATGCCCCACGCGAAGCCGGCCGCCATCATCAGCAGTGCACCACCGAGTGGCGGTGCTGACAGTCCCGGCAACAGAAAAATGACCAGTCCGGCCAGCGCGATCAGCAGACCGAGAATCTGACCGGGGCGAAAGCGTTCGCCGGCGCGCAAGCCGGCGGCAATCATCGTTGCTTGCACCGCACCGAACAGTAGCAGCGCGCCAGTGCCGGTCGACAACGAGACATAGGCAAACGAGAATCCTGCGGCATAGACCATCAACGCCAGTGCCGACAACCAGTTGCCACCCAGGCGAGCACCACCCTTGCCAGCCGTCTGCGGGGTTCGTCGCAGCCAGACCAGCAACACCAGCATCAGCGCACCGGAGACCAGCCGGATTGCCGTGAAGCTGGCGGCATCAATCCCGGTGCGCTGGAAGGCCAGTCGGCACAACACGGAATTGCCGGCAAAGCACAGCATGGCGAACAGGGTGAGGGCGGTCAGTCGAAGGGGGGACATTGGCATCCTTGTAGAGGGCGGCAGGTGAGACAGGTGCGGGTGTTGCCTCGTGGATCATAGCGCAAGTGGGTGGCAGCGCCGATTGGTCGGTCAACCTGAGATGGTCAAAGGTAGGCGCAACAGCGTATTGGTCATGCTTTCCGGCAGGGTGCCGTGTCGAAAGGAACTATTGGCGGCTGATTGCCATTCAACGGGAGTTTCTTTTATTCACCGTTACTTTGAATGCAATCACTATGAAAAATACCGCGCCATCAGGTACGCCACCTCGTGACAACGCGCAACGCGCAAGTAGACAGGTGCAATCTGACAGCGATATCGCCAGGCAGGCACCCTCTGACGATGACAGCGAGCGATCAAGCTCGCCTCGGCAACCCGATGAGTCGTTCAGGAACCGCAAAGCCCGGCCAAAGTGGGCGGAATCGTTCGCCGGCAAAGCGGATCAAATGCCGGCAAATCCCATGGCAAATGCGCTGCGCGCGTTACAGGCGTGGATCGATAGCAGTCCCGATAACGAGCACGCGGACCGCCTGAAGGTGGGGCACACCATCCGGCAACACGTAGCCGATCCTCACTCGACTTCCTTGTTGATCATGTTTCGTGACAAGGTGAGCAGCCTGCCTGTGCTGCCACCGGCAGAGGACTTGATGGTGATGTACTGTCCGCGCCTCACGGAGTTTCCGGATGTGTCGCAATGCTCGCAACTGGCGACCATGACGGTGGCGCATTGCCCGCTGCTGACCACGCTCCCGGCAATCGGCCACTTACAGCAATTACGCACTCTGAACCTGACGGCGCTACCGCTCGTCAGTCTGCCGCCGGACCTTCTTCAATTGCATCGCGATTGCCATGTCACCCTCGAGGTGAGCGGGCTTTCGGAGGCGGCGATGAACCTGCTTACCGACGCCATTCATCATCCGCGCTATCAAGGACCGCAAGTCCACTACGCGATGCCCGTATCGCTAGGCATGCGTGCTGAGCTGATCGATGCCGTGACGGGTTGGCATGCTGAAGCGATTACGGAGAATTCGGCAAGGCTCAACCCCAGCGTGTGGAAGCGTTTGCCCGGACATGACAATGCGGCCTCATTTGCGACCTTTTTAACGCGGATTCGCGCGACTCAGGATTACCTGGGAGGCGATATCGCACGCAAGGCGGCAATGCAAGACCGGGTCGTCAAACTGCTCGAACAGCTGCAATACGATTCTGCCTTGCGCAACGACTGTTTCAACCTCGCTGAAGACGCCATTACGTCATGTGGCGACCGGATTGCGATGGGGCTTCTCGATATGGAAATGCGGTGTCTGATCAGTCGCAAAGCCGAAGAGATTCGTGCGGGTTATCACGATGCGTCTCCGCAGAATCTGGTTGATCTGTGCAAGGGGCAGTATCGCCTGAAGATACTGGAGCGCCTGACCAGAGAAAAGTCAGCCACCGAGCCGTCAATTGATGAAGTGGAGTTCTATCTCGGGCAGCTGCTGACATTCTCCGAGCGGTATGCGCTACCGGTCAAGATCACATCGATGGCGTTCCCCGCCGTATCGCCCATCACGCCGGAAGATAGGGCCCGTGCTGAATCTGAACTGGCGAACCAGGGTTTGTCCGAACCGGCCGTCGACAAAAATAATCAGGCCTATCTGGCCTTCATGGCATCGTCGCCACTGATGCACGGTCTGCTCGAACGGGTATGCGAGACAGACATGTCGGCAGCGAAAAATGAATGTGCTCAAAGGATGGCTCAAGAGAAAAGTGGCATGTACGCACAACTGGAGGCGCTGCAGGGTGAGGCGGCTTCAACAGGTAGTTTGGTTCGGGAAAGTGATCGGCTGATGCGTGCGTTTCATTCACTCGAGACCGACCTGCGTGTGCAAACAACGCTCCCGGTATTGCTGGGACTGCTGGCACAGCACGGTATCAGTCCGACGTTGTAGGACTGCACTGCCGCCGGCTCAACAAGCTATGCGCAGCCCCTCGTGTTCTTGTGCAACCAGTGCTTCAAATTGCGCCACGGGTACCGGCTTGCTAAACAGAAATCCCTGGTAGGCGTGGCAATTCAGTTCGGCCAGGAAGTCACACTGCGCTTCGGTTTCAACTCCTTCTGCAATCACCGACAGCCCGAGACTGTGGCCCAGCGCGAGGATGGTGCGCACAATGGCGGCGTCGTTCGGATCGGTCAGTACGTCGTGCACGAACGAGCGATCGATTTTCAGCTGGTCGAGCGGCAAACGTTTGAGGTACGACAGCGACGAATAGCCGGTACCAAAATCATCGAGCGAAAAACTGATGCCGTGTGCTTGCAGCGCGGTCATCTTCAGGATGATGTCTTCGGCGTCCGTGAGCAGCAGGCTCTCGGTGATTTCAAATTTCAGCAAGCGCGGATTGGCTCCTGTCAGCGCGATGATTACCAGCACCTGCGGTACAAAATCGGGTCGCTGGAACTGACAGGCACTGACATTGACCGCGATGGTCAGTGACGCCAGCGCCGGCTCGCTGCTCCAGGCAGCCAGTTGTTTGCAGGCGGCCTCGAGCACCCATTGTCCCAGCGGAAGGATCAGGCCAGTTTCTTCAGCCAGTGGAATGAACTCGACCGGTGGCACGATACCGCGTTGGGGATGTTGCCAGCGCACCAGCACCTCGGCACCGATAAGGCTGCGGGCGCGATCGACCTGAGCCTGGTAATACAGCACGAATTCTCCGTGCAGCAAGCCCTGGCGCAGTTCCGATTCGAGCCGGGAATGTGCTGTCACCAGTTCCTGAATTTCGGGATCAAAAAAGCGCAGCGTGTTGCGCCCGGCCGCCTTGGCCTGGTACATGGCCAGATCGGCGCGTTTGAGCAGTTCGGCGGCGTCGTCCTTGTGCTCGCCAAACAGGATCATGCCGATGCTCGGGGTACTGTGATGCAGTTGTCCGGCCAGATCAAAAGGGACGTTGAGTGCAGCCAGGATGTTTTCACCGATCGCTTCGGTCTGCAGCGCTGCCGTGGTGGATTGTTCGCTGAGTTGCTCCAGCAGCACGATGAATTCATCGCCACCGATACGGGCCACCGTATCGCTGTCGCGCACGCAGGCCGACAGGCGCAGGGCGACCTGTTGCAACAGCAGATCGCCCTTGTCATGGCCCTGCGTGTCATTGAGCAGCTTGAAATTGTCGAGGTCGATGAACATCAGCGCGCCTTCGCAGGTGCTGCGCAAGCTGGTCGCCAACGCACGTTGCAGCCGGTCCATCAGCAGGCGCCGGTTCGGTAACCCGGTGAGCGGATCAAAAAAAGCCAGGTGGCTGATCTCTTCTTCGGCGGCCTTGCGCAGCGTAATGTCGCTGTGGGAACTGACGTAGTGAGTGATGTTGCCGTGGCTGTCGCGCACGCCGGTGATGCTCATCCAGGCCGGATAGAGTTCGCCATTTTTACGCCGGTTCCAGAGCTCGCCACGCCACGCGCCATCCTGCAGGATGCTGTCCTGCATCGCTGCAAAAAATGCCGGCTCATGCCGTCCCGATTCCAGCAAGGACATGGTCTTGCCCAGGACGTCGTCGGGACAGTAGCCGGTGGTCTCCGTGAAGGCCGAGTTAATCCGCAAGATGACACGATGGGCATCGGTAATCATCATCGCTTCGTGCGACTCGAATGCGGTCGCGGCGATGCGCCTGGCTTCATCGGCCAGCTTGCGGTCGGTGATGTCATGCAGAACCAGATGTAGCAAACGATGCTGCGGCACGGCGACGACCGAGTCATCAAATACCCGCGAGGCCGAGACCACCACATCAATGACATGGCCGTCGTGACAGCGCAATTGCAGCTCGACATACGGCAAGTCATCGCCCGCCAGAAAGCGCGTGAACGTCCGGCGTGCCAGGTTGGTACTCGCGGGATCACACAGCATCAGGACAATTTTCCCGATGACGTCCTGCCGCGCATGGCCGGTAACGTCCAGCAGCCGCTGGTTGCAGTCGATGATGTTACCGGTGATGGCATCGGCCGTGACGAACATGTCGGGCGACTGGTCATACAAGTCGCGGTATTTGTTTTTGGCGCGGGCGCGTTCGACTTGCCGGCGATGGAACAGGAAGCTGCCAGCCAGCAGCAGCACCGCCAGCACCGGCAAGAGAGTGATGATGTAGTCGCGCAGATGCGGTTCCCTGATTTCATAAATGCCGAACCACTTCAGGTACAGCGCATCGTAGGTGCCATTGGCTTTGGTGATCGCCAGCGCTTCATTGAGCCGGCCCAGCAATTCGGCCTCTCCCTTCTGGACGGCGAAAGCAAAGCGCTGCGAAAAACCGGCCGGGAAGGGCAATGCCTCGATATTGGTCAGTCGGCGGGCTCGCAGCGTTTGCATGCCGGTCAGCTTGCTCAACAGCATTGCATCGTGTTGTCCCGACGCCAGCAGTTGCAAGCCGGCGGCGGTGTCGACCAGCACCAGCTTTTTTTCCCAGCCGCGCGACACCGCATAGTCGTGTGCCAGATCACCGTTGACGACGATGAGGGACTTGCCGGCGAGGTCGTCCTCGCTGCCAATTCCCGTGGTGCGCTTGCGCACAAATACCGCGCCGTTGACGATGACGTGCGGGACCGTGAAATCGGCGAAGCGGCGGCGTTGATCGGAGATCGCAAGGTTAATCAGGACATCGGCCTTGCCCTTACGAAAGTCGCTGAGGACTTCATGGAAAGGACGGACATGCAGGATGTAAGGCAAGCCGGCTTCTTCGGCCACCGCCTTCCACAGGTCGACTGTGAAACCGCCTGCCGTGTCATCGGTCATGCCGGTAGAAAAAGGCAGATAGTCCTGTTCGCTGTCGACGATCAGAGCGTTGCGGGAAAGCGAACCCGCCGCATTCGCGGCAGCTCCGAACAGAACAAGAAAAAGCAGCAGCAAGCCCGAAATGACCTGCGTACGACAAGGTCGCCACGTCGTGTACCGCAGGAAGTTGCAATAGGTCTGGAATGGTCGCATTGGTTCTTTTGCCTGGTAGTCCTGACCGCCCCTGTTGACGTAATGCCTTGAGGAAATACTAACTGTAAGGTAACAGATAACCAAGGGCTAGCAGTGTTTTTATTCGGCGATCAGTTCAGTCTTTGGTTGAGGCGTTTGGGTTCGGGCATCGTGACCAGAGCATTTCGTGCAATGCCCTTCGGTTATTGCACCCTACGATTTTGTGGCTGCACCGGTTGGGCTTGATCGGTGGGCGCGCAAACGGTGCGTCAGGTGCGTTTTGCGCACCACGGTAGTACCGATCCGGTCTGCTGCCACGGCCAAATCGCCCATTACGTTGCGGGTCACGCTGGCACCATAGTTGCTAGTACCAATGCAACGAGAGACGCAGCCACTACTGCGACTCGAGCATGGACGCTAGGGTTCCGGTGTCGCCAGGTAGTAACGGCGGCATGTCTGGTCCGAGAGCAGCCGGTTGGTGCGACATCGTGCAAGCGATCCGCATCAACTACACGGAGGGATAAAAGCCCGGGAGGCCATCACAGTCGAACAGCGTTCGACATTGATCGCTCGCCTCTCCGACTTTTTTCTGACTCCTGGAGCTGCACGATGCCTTACTTTTTTTCCCTGCCCGCCCTGTGCCGCGCCCGTCTCATCCTCCAGCGGGGTGCGCATGCCTGAGCTTCCCGTCACTGCGCAATCCGCCAAAAAACACATCCGCAACCGCCGCTCCAGCTGGGCAGTGCGCGGCCAGTTGCCGCATCGCGTCATCGTGGCGCTGGCGATCACCGGATTCATGCTGCCTTTTCTGTTCTGGCTGATCCTGTCGACCAGTGGCCGTATTGATCCGGTCTTCCTGCCTACGCCCGAACTGGTGCTGCGGCGCTGCATCGACTGGCTGTTCAATGATGATCTGATGAGCGATGTCGGCATCAGTATCGGCCGCGTGTTCGGCGGCTTCCTGCTGTCGGCGTTGCTGGCCATTCCGATCGGCGTGATGATCGGCACCTATGCGCCGGTGCGCGCATTGCTTGAACCGCTCACCGATTTCAGCCGCTACCTGCCGGCTGTCGCCTTCATTCCGCTGATCATGCTGTGGGTCGGCATCGACGAAAGCGCCAAGCTGACCGTGATTTTCGTCGGGACGTTCTTCCAGATGGTGCTGATGCTGGCCGAAGATATTGCGCTGGTGCCGAACCAGCCGGTCGAAGCGGCCCGCACGATGGGCGCGACCAATAGCGAAATCGTGCGACTGGTGCTGATCCCGGCGGCCCGTCCGGCCATGCTCGACACGCTGCGCCAGACCATGGGGCTGGCCTGGACTTACCTGGTCGTGGCCGAACTGGTAGCCGCCAATTCCGGGCTGGGATTTTCGATCCTGAAAGCCCAGCGCTTCCTGCAGACCGACAAAATTTTTGCCGGCATCCTGCTCATCGGTCTGATCGGCCTGCTGACCGACCAGACTTTCCGCTGGTTACATCGCCGCTGTTTCGGCTGGCACCACATCGGGAAATGACATCATGATCACCACCCCTCCCAAGATCCGCATCCGCGGCCTGAATAAATTTTATGGTGCCGGCGCACGCCTGACGCACGCCCTGCAGCACATCGATCTGGATATCGCACCCGGCGAATTCGTCACGCTGGTCGGCGCTTCCGGCTGCGGCAAATCGACGCTGTTGCGCACCGTCGGCGGCCTTGAAGAATATGCCGAGGGCGAGATTCTCTGCAACGGCCATGACGTCGACGGTGCCGGTCCCGACCGCGCGATGGTGTTCCAGAGTTACAGCCTGTACCCGTGGCTGACCGTGCTCGAAAACATCAAGTTCTGTCGTCGTCTGAAATTCCATTGCAAGGACGCCAGCTCGAGCGATGTCGAAGTCGCCAGCGGCCGCGCCGATGCGTTGGTCGCGTTGATGGGCTTGGGCCATGTCGCCGGAGCCTATCCGGCTGAGCTGTCGGGCGGCATGCAGCAGCGCGTGGCGATTGCCCGTGCGTTGATGGTGCGTCCCGATGTACTGCTGATGGATGAACCATTCGGCGCGCTCGATGCCCAGACCCGCGAAGTGATGCATGACCTGATCCGGCATGTGTATCTGCTTGAAAAAACCACCGTCATTTTCGTCACGCACGATGCCGAGGAAGCGCTGTACCTCGGCCAGCGCGTGGTCGTGATGGCGCCACGACCGGGTCGTATCGATTCGATCATCACCGTGCCGTTCGGCCTCGACCGCCAGCAAGACCTGAAGCTCGCACCCGAATTCGTCGCGCTCAAGCGTCAGATTCTGGCACGTATCCGCGAGACCTCGGGCATCAAGACCGATTTCGGTCAGCTCGAAAAACTCACCCGCATTGCCGAGACTACCGGAGAATTATCATGACGCACGACCTGCAACCTGCCAGCATTCTCTGGAGCGAAACCTTCCCCGGCGGCGGCCACTGGTCCTACAAGGTCAAGCGCGGTACGACGCTGCGTTTCACCGACCTCGACGGCGGCGCCAACATGGCCGTGCTGCTATACCGTGCCGACGAACGCCTCGAACGGTTGAACGTGCCCGATACGCTCAAGGCCCAGCACACCGCGCACCTGACTGCCGGCCATGTGCTGTATTCGGACATGGGCAATATCCTCGCCTCGATTCCGCACGATACGGTCGGCTGGCACGACCCGCTGTGCGGCGTCTCGACGGCAGTTTCAGTGCTGGCCAAGTTCGGCGCGCATCGCTATCAGGAACACCGCAACGCGATGTATCGCAACGGCCAGGACAGCCTGCTGGTCGAGATCGGCAAGTGGGGTCTGGGTCTGCGCGATCTGGTGCCCAACATCAACCTGTTTTCAAAAGTCGTGGTTGATGCCGATGGGCGTTTTGCGTTCGTGCCGGGCAACAGCAAGGCCGGCGATCTGGTCGAGCTGCGCTTCGAGATGGACACGCTGGTCGCGCTGTCGAGCGCACCGCATCCGCTCGATCCGAATCCCGAGTACGCACCGCGCAAGATCAGCGTCGTCGCCCACACCTCCGGCCCCGCTGGTGCCGATGATATTTGCCGCCTGTCGTGTCCCGAAAACGGTCGCGGCTATACCAATACCGAACTGACGACCCGCTAAGGAGATGACCATGCCAACCCTGTGCGAAAGCCCACGCGATACCACCACCGCCATCCTCGATGTCTATCAACCTGCCGGCGAGCCGTGGCTGCATGTGATGCAGCGCGGCCAGACCCTGCGCATCATCGACCTCGAGGGCAACCAGGCCGTCGACACGATTTTTTATAACGCCAGCGATACGTCCGAGCGCTACAGCATGACCGACACGATGCAGGCGCAGGGCGGCATTTACCTGAGCACGGGCACCGTGCTGATGTCGAACCGTGGCCGGCCCTTGCTGACCATCGTGGCCGACACCTGTGGCCGGCACGACACGCTCGGTGGTGCTTGCGCCGCCGAGAGCAACACCGTGCGTTACGCCGCGCAGAAAAAATTCATGCACAGTTGCCGCGACAATTACCTGCTGGCGCTGGCGCATGCCGACATCGGCATGGGCAAGCGCGATATCGTCCCGAACATCAATTTTTTCATGAACGTGCCGGTCACGGCCGAGGGCGGCCTGACCTTTGAAGATGGCGTCTCGGCACCCGGCAAATATGTCGAGCTGCGAGCCGATACCGATGTGCTGGTGCTGGTGTCGAATTGCCCGCAATTGAATAACCCGTGCAATGCCTATAACCCGACCCCGGTGCGCTTTGTCATCTGGGATGCACAGGACTGACATCGCCATGTTCAAAAAAATCCTCATTGCCAATCGCGGCGAAATCGCTTGCCGCATCATTCGTACCGCCCGCAGCATGGGCATCCAATCGGTCGCCATTTACTCGGAGGCCGATGTTGAATCGTTGCATGTGCGGCTGGCCGACGAAGCCATCTGCATCGGCCCGGCACCGGCGGCACAAAGCTACCTCGATGCCGACAAGGTACTCGCTGCCGCCACCGCCAGCGGTGCCGAAGCGATCCATCCGGGCTACGGTTTCCTGAGCGAGAATGCGGCGTTTGCCGAAGCCTGCGCCGCCGCCGGCGTGGTCTTCATCGGCCCGACCCCGCATCAGTTGCGCGCCTTCGGCCTCAAGCACACCGCCCGCGAACTGGCGCAACAAGCCGACGTGCCACTGCTGCCCGGCACCGGCCTGCTCGATCACATCGCGCAGGCACTGACATCGGCCACGCAGATCGGCTATCCGGTCATGCTGAAAAGTACCGCCGGCGGCGGCGGCATCGGCATGCGCCTGTGTCGCGATGCGCAGGAACTGGAGGCGGCTTACACCTCGGTCAAGCACCTCTCGGAAAACAACTTCAAGAACGGCGGCATCTACCTCGAAAAATTTGTCGAGCATGCGCGTCATGTCGAAGTGCAGATCTTTGGCGATGGTCGTGGCGGTGTCGTCTCGCTCGGTGAGCGCGATTGCTCAGTCCAGCGACGTCACCAGAAAGTGATCGAAGAAACCCCCGCACCGGGCTTGTCCGAAGCCACCCGTCAGGCACTGGCCGAGACCGCCGTGCGACTGACGGCGTCGCTGTCGTACCGCTCGGCTGGCACCGTCGAATACGTGCTCGATGCCGACAGCGGCGCGTTCTATTTTCTGGAAGTGAATACGCGCTTGCAGGTCGAACATGGGGTCACCGAAGAAGTGTTCGGCGTCGATCTGGTTGAGTGGATGATCCGCGCCGCGACCGATGATTTCGTACTGCCGGCGCAGCACGCGCTGCAGTCATCCGGTCACGCGATGCAGTTGCGCGTGTATGCCGAAGACCCGGCCAAAAATTTCCAGCCCTCGTCGGGCGTGCTGACCGGCGTGGTGTTTGCCGATGCGCTGCGGGTCGATACCTGGATCGAACGCGGCATTACCGTCAGTCCGTACTACGACCCGTTGCTGGGCAAGCTCATTGTCCGGACCGCGACGCGTGCCGATTCCATTGCGGCACTTGTCGCCGGTTTGCAGGACAGTCGTATTGATGGCATCCAGACCAATCTCGGCTACCTCGCCGACATCCTCGCCTATCCGGTTTTCCGGGCGGGCCAGCAGACCACCGGCATGCTGGCAGCGATGCCTTATCACCCGCGCACGGTCGACATCATCGATGGCGGTATCCAGACCACGGTGCAGGATTATCCGGGCCGGCTCGGTTTGTGGGCGGTCGGCATTCCCCCCTCGGGTCCGATGGATGCGTATGCGCATCGGTTTGCCAATCATTTGCTGGGCAATGACGGCACGGCGGCCACGCTCGAGATGACGCTGCAGGGCGCGACACTGACCTTCAACAGCGATTGCCTGATCGCACTGGCCGGTGCCGACATGGGTGCCAGCGTGATCGGTCCCGATGGCACGCGCGCGCTGGCCAACTGGCAGGCGCACCCGCTGCGCGCCGGCGAGACACTGCGCTGCGGCACCGTCGACGGGGCTGGCGTGCGCGGCTATCTGGCCTTTGCCGGTGGTATTGATACGCCCGACTACATCGGTAGCCGCGCGACGTTTACGCTCGGTCAGTTCGGTGGTCATGGCGGACGGGCACTGCGCAGCGGCGATGTGCTCAAGCTGTTTGCGGCGCAGCCTTCACCGCAACCGTTGCCTGCCACGGCGGTGCCGGTCTATGCCTCGGCATGGGAAATCGCGGTCCATTACGGTCCGCATGGCGCGCCGGATTTCTTTACCGATGACGACGTGACGATGTTCTTCGGCACCGACTGGCAAGTGCATTTCAATTCCAGCCGCACCGGCGTGCGCCTGATCGGACCGAAGCCGCGCTGGGCCCGTACCGATGGCGGCGAAGCCGGTTTGCATCCGTCGAACATCCACGACAATGCGTACGCCATCGGCTCGATCGACTTCACCGGCGACATGCCTGTGATCCTCGGCCCGGACGGTCCCAGCCTGGGCGGTTTTGTTTGTCCGGCGGTGATTGTCTCGGCCGACCTGTGGAAGATCGGCCAGCTCAAGCCGGGCGATACGGTGCGTTTTGTGCGGGTGTCGGATGTCGATGCTGCCGCGCTGCGGGTCGCGCAGGAAAGCGTGTTTGATACGGTGTCGCTGCCGGTGCCGATTTTTATGCCGCCGCACAGCGAAGCAGGCAGGTCGTTACCGGCCATCCTGCGTACCGGTGCGTTGCCGGATGACACGGCGCTGGTGTTTCGCCGTGCCGGTGACGACTACCTGCTGATCGAATTCGGCGACGCGGTACTCGATATCAATTTGCGCTTCCGGGTACATGCGCTGATGCAGTCGATCGAACAGGCGCAACTGGCCGGCGTGATCGATCTGACGCCGGGCATCCGGTCGCTGCAAGTACATTTCGATCATCGCCAGTTGCCGGTCAGCCGGCTGGTCGTGCTGCTCGATGCGTTGATTGCGGCCCTGCCATCGGTCGAGGACATGGTGGTGCGCTCGCGTATCGTCCATTTGCCGCTGGCCTGGAACGATAGCCAGACCCAACTGGCGATCCGCAAATATGAAACCACCGTGCGCCCCGGCGCGCCGTGGTGCCCGAGCAATATCGACTTCATCCAGCGCATCAACGGTCTCGATGCGGTGCGCGAAGTCTATGACGTCGTGTTCAAGGCCAGCTACATGGTGCTGGGTCTGGGCGATGTGTACCTCGGCGCGCCGGTCGCCACGCCGATCGATCCACGCCACCGGCTGGTGACGACCAAATACAACCCGGCCCGCACCTGGACGCCGGAAAATGCGGTCGGCATCGGCGGTGCCTATCTGTGCGTGTACGGCATGGAAGGGCCGGGTGGTTACCAGTTCGTCGGCCGTACCGTGCAGATGTGGAACCGTTACCGCCAGACCGACAGCTTCCGCGATGGCAAGCCGTGGCTGCTGCGCATTTTCGATCAGATCCGCTTTTACGAAGTCAGCGAAGCGCAGTTGCTGGAACACCGGCGTGATTTTCCGTTGGGACGCTTCGACGTGAAAATCGAAGAGACGACGTTTTCGCTGGCCGATTACAACCGCTTCCTGGCTAGCGAGCAGGAGTCCATCGGTGCGTTCAAGCAAAAACAGCAGGCGGCCTTCGAGGCTGAGCGCGAACGCTGGCGCAGTAGTGGTCAGGCCGATTGGGTCAGTGAAGAAGCGCTGACAGGTACCGCCGAGCAGGGCGATCTACCGGCAGGTTGTCATTACCTCAGCGCCGTGGTGCCGGGCAGCGTCTGGAAAATCGTCGCGCAGGCGGGTGCGACCGTGGCCGCTGGTGACACGGTGGCGATTCTCGAATCGATGAAGATGGAAATCCCGCTGACCGCCACGCGCGCAGGTGTGATGGGTGAATGGCTGGTCGGGGAGGGTACGCCGGTGGCGGCGGGGCAGGCTATTGCGGTGTTGAGCGAGGCGGCTTGATGTGAGTGAAGCGGTGCATTCGGTGCAATAACCATGCTTTCTTTATGCTCCCGAGCCGCTTATTTATAAATTCTTTATGTGTGGTCGGTTACCGTTTCACTGGAGGTTACGGGGGCAGGGCATTGCACCGCGCACCCCGACCACGAAGTACCGAAATACAGTTTTTACAAGCACCACCGGCACTGAAATAGCAGGGAATCCAAGTAGTTCCAATACTCAAAAAAAGGGAATCACCATGTCACGCACCACATCGTTGTCTCGCCCGCTGGCACTTGCCATTGCCTGTTCAGGATTGTTTGGCAGCGCTGCCTTCGCCGCTGATGCGCCCGAATCATCGCCATTCACCGGCCACATCGACCTGGTCAGCAAATACGTGCTGCGCGGTGCCACCAGCACCTACGGCCCGAGCAAGCCGGGCTTCGGTAACGAAGGTGCCGATGCGCCCGAGTCCGACAAGCCGGTGCTGCAATGGGGTGCCGACTGGTCCGATCCGTCGGGTCTGTATGCCGGCTATTTCGGTTCGATGATCAACTACTCGTACAAGAAGCTCGGCGAGTCTTACACCAACCGCAACATCACCAATTTCCAGTCCGGCAAATCGATCGAAAACGATCTCTACGGTGGCTACAACGGCAAGCTCGGCGAGTTCGGCTACACCGTCGGCGGCACCGGTTACGTCTACTTCAACGGCAAGAATGCCAACGCGCTCGAAACCAAGCTGGCCCTGAGCTACGGTGACTTCAGTGTCGCGGCACAAACCCTGCTCAATGATGTCGTCTGGGGCAACAAGGGCGACACCTACTGGACCCTGAACTACACCAAGGTGTTGCCGTACGAGATCACGCTCAATAGCTCGCTGGGCTATTACTCGTACAAAAAACAGGGCAAGTACCTCGGTTCAGTCGACACGCTGACCAGCAGCGCTTGTCCGGCGGGGCAGAGCTTTTCGGTCAACGGCTGTTTCGCAGGCGGTGCACCGAGCTCCGGTGGCTTCCGTCATCTGATCGTCGGCTTCACGCAGCCGATCGCCGCGACCGGTTTGACATGGGGTCTGCAAGGCATCATCGCCGGGGAAAATCGCTATAGCGTCAAGCAAAAGAACCAGTTGCTTGGTTCGCTTAGCTACGGTTTCTGATTGCCCTTGTAATGCCTCGTGGTCCGGTGTGTGCGTTACCCGGCACCGGACCATTTTTTTACCGAATTTGCGAGAGATACCATGACCACCAACGACCATCTTCCTGCCATGACGCTGGCTGATCTGCACACGGCGTATGCCGCACAGTCCCTGCTGCCTAGCCAGTGCATCAGGCAGGTACTGGCCCGTATCAAAGAGGTCGAACGGCCTGAAATCTGGATTGCACGGATTGCCGACGACGCCTTGCTGATGCAGGCCCAGGCGCTGGACCGTCTGTTGCAGGAAGAAGGCGCGTCAGTACTCGCGCGCATGCCGCTGTTTGGCGTGCCATTTGCGATCAAGGACAACATCGACGCGCTGGGGTTGCCGACCACCGCAGGCTGCACCGAATTCAGTTTCACGCCGCAGCGCTCGGCCACCGTGGTCGAGAAACTGCAAGCCGCCGGTGCGCTATTAATTGGCAAGACCAATCTCGACCAGTTTGCCACCGGCCTGGTCGGTACCCGTTCGCCGTACGGCGCGGTGCGCAATGCGATCGATCCGGCGTATGTGTCGGGTGGCTCCAGTTCGGGCTCGGCAGTGGCAGTTGCGCTGGGATTGGTTGGTTTTTCATTGGGAACGGACACCGCCGGTTCGGGCCGTGTTCCTGCAGGGTTGAACGGGATCGTCGGCCTCAAGCCCAGCCGCGGTTTGCTCAGTACCCGCGGCGTATTCCCGGCGTGCCGCACGCTCGATTGCGTATCGATTTTTGCTCGAACGGTAGCCGATGCATGGCAAGTCACGCAGGTGGCGGCCGGTTTTGATGCCGAAGACAGCTATTCGCGCGCGGTGCCGATGACCGGCATTCGACAGCGCGGATTACGCATCGCGCTGCCGTCCGTGCTGGAATTTTTTGGTGATGCCGCTGCCGAGCAGGCTTTCGCAGCGACGCTGGCGCAATTGCGCGCACTGCCCGGTTGCACGTTCGGTACGGTTGATTACACGCCGTTCAAGGAAGCGGCGGCGTTGCTGTACTACGGACCGTGGGTGGCCGAACGGCTCGCTGCTGTTGGTGACTTTTTTACGGAGCACAAGGAGCAAATGAACCCCGTCGTCGCCGGCATCATCGGTCAGGGTGCCAATTACAGCGCCGTCGATGCGTTCAATGGCCAGTACCGCCTGGCCGAACTGCGCCGGACTGCCGAAACCGCACTCGCGCCCTACGACTTCCTGTTGCTGCCGACCACGCCGACGATGCCCACGCTGGCCGATCTCGCAAGCGAGCCGGTGCTGCGTAATTCCGAGCTTGGCTATTACACCAACTTCGTCAATTTTTTCGATATGGCGGCATTGTCAGTGCCCGCCACTTCCCGTGCTGATGGTTTGCCGGCCGGCATCACGCTGGTCGGACCGTGCGGGTCTGACCAGTTGCTGGCATCAGCGGCGCAACGATTGCTGCCGCAGGCGTCGGTACAACCGGTCACGCCTTTGCCGTTCAACGAACCGACGGTGCAACTGGCCGTGGTCGGCGCGCATTTGCAGGGCCAACCGCTGAACTGGCAACTGACCGAACGCGGTGCCCGCAAGATGGCCAGCACGCAGACGGCGGCGCACTACCGGCTCTATGCGTTGCCCGACACGACACCGCCAAAGCCAGGCCTGCAGCGTTGCGCTGAGGGTGTTGCCATCGCGATTGAAGTGTGGGAACTGCCGCTGCGTCGCTTCGGCGAATTTGTCGCCGATGTACCGGCACCGCTGGCGATCGGCTCGCTGGAACTGGCCGACGGACGCTGGATCAAGGGCTTTGTTTGCGAGGGTCACGCCATCGCCGGAGCCCAAGACATCAGCCGCCACGGCGGCTGGCTGGCCTACCTCGGCGTCTGACCAGCCGGTTCCGGTCGACTGGTAGCGCCTCGCTTCGCAGGGAGGTGCGCCGGTCGGCCGTGCGCTGGCAGGACTTTGTCGTCCTGGCGCGTCGATGCATCCATCTCTCGTCCAATTTTATTTGGAACTACCTGTCCTTTTTCGCTACTCAGTAAGCCTGTCGATCATTTTTGCTGGAGATTTACAATGAAATTTGAGGGTAGTGTAAAGAGGAAAAATAGTAATCCTCGACCAGTTGAGCGCATGCCTAGTATTGAGGAGGAGTCTGATGAAAGCTCAAAATCAAACTCAAGTTCAAGCCTTGATTCTGGTGCAAATACGAATGTGGTAGTGCCTGGAAATAACCGGCACCATGTGCATCCAGCATCCCGTTCGGCGATCGAAAAAAATATGAAAAGGGTGATCTCAAAAAAACAATCTGAAATTTTTGATCACCACGACAATATGGCGCGTCTTGAACCGCTAAAAAGTGAGAGAAAAAACGCCGAGAATCAACAGAAAAATCTCAGAAATAACTATGGAAAAGAAAAAAATAAACTGGAAGATATTCGTCAAAAACGTTCTAAAGCAGAAAAACTGTTCGACAGGCAGGTATTGATTGCTGATCTTGACAGCAGAAATGGCGCATTGGTAAAAGCAAGATTGCTTTTTATCAGAAGATTGGATGAAGTCGATCAAGTACTGGTGGAATCGCGTCAGGCAATCAATAAGGATGTCGCCAGAACTGAAAAAAAGTTACTCTTCAAAAGTAACGCAGTTACAGAAAATGTCGCATTTATTAGTGCCAAGAAAGACGAAATAGTTTTATTGGAAAAAAATCTACAATCAACCGCAGCCAGGTTGTATGTGCAAGTGCGACATCTTGAAAAAGAAAATAAAAAGTTGACTGGTCAAAGCCCGATTTTTACTCATCCAAAAATCAAGAATGGAAAGTATTTATTGATGCCGCTGTTAAGGACAGGTCAATTTCGGAGTTTTGGTGCGCAATTAGCCTATCAGGCACGAAGAATTAAAAAGAAATGGTGCGAAGCAAGTGCGGCGGGTTCAGAAGTTCAAACGGAGGATTTTTACCGGCGAATTGAAGTGTAGACGCGTCTGAACCATTGGCTTTGCCGTTCACCACGTCAAGGTAATCTTTTATTTTTACGGAACTGTCAGTGTTCTTGCGTTACTCATCTGCAGTTTTGAAGATAATCAACATTTGATTATTTGTCTCACTGGGTGTTGCAGGGTTGATTGCTATTATTTTTTTAAATAGCAGGGTGATTATAAAAACGAATACTGCCTTGTGATATGTTTAGCAAAAAATGGATATTTTATACTGGCGACAGTATGTTAATTTATATTGGATGTGTGTGATGAAATTAAAGTATGTTGTGACAAAACCTATCGTGAGTATTGTGCCGGAGCTACTGCTGACTCGTCATGGTGGTCGGTCTGATTCAAGTTCCATATCGGATTGCACTTCCATTTCTATTGCATGCAGTAATAGTGCGAATAATAGTTTGTCGCAGAATTCGCGCGAAAATGGATGTCAATCATTGGGGTCGCTGAGTGAAATGCAGTGTAAGAATTTTGTGAAAACAAAATTAAAAATAATCGACCATGATGACCAGATCGCTCTTCTGGACGTGATGAAAAAAAAGAACAAAATCACTGTGCAGACTTTGCAGCAGCTTGGAAATGATTGCAAGGATATAAAAAGTAATCTTCAATCCAGGCGTAAAGAACGTGACGAACTGGAAATGTTGTTTGACAGGCAGGAATTGATTACCAATCTTGGTTGCAAAAAACAAACAGGAGCAAAGGCAAGATTATTTTTTATCAGAAAGTTGAGTGATGCGACGAAAATTCGGCTGACTCATCGTGAAGAAATTAATAAGGAAATTGCAAGGACTGAGCATGAATTCGTAGCGATCAATAAATCGATTGTGGAAAAAGAATTATTAGTCAATGGCAAACGTCATGAAATCGCGGTGCTGGAAAAAACCATTACGGCAAATGCAGCGGATTTATACCCTCAAGTATTGCGTATTAAAAAAGACCATCAGAAAATAATCAATCAAAATGAGGTGGATGACGATCTGAAAATCAAAAATGGCAAGTACTTGCTGGTTCCTCTGTTTAAGGCAAGACAATTTCGCAGTGTTGGCACGCAATTGTCGTATCAGGCACAAAGAATGATGCGGCGAGCCAGTCAATCCACTACGCCTGGCTTTACGGCGCAACGGTTGGAAATTTAGACTAATGCGAGCGTGCCCGTGACACGCTTGCCGGGACAAGCCCAACATGACATGACAGTGCAGGCAACGGTCGATAACAGGGCGTTAGTCCATGCTGCGCCGGCTGGATGCGTCATTACGGTGTGAAAATCGCGTCAATCTGGCATGGATTGCCGGTTTTTGGCTGGCACTACTCTTGCTGTAGTTGACTTGCGGGAAGAGCGAGTTGCCATCGACAACGATGGCAGGTCACCTGACTCAGGAGTGCTAGGGTTCCGGCCTTGCCATCAATGGCAACGGTGTCTGGTCCGAGAGCGCTCCGGCCATGTCGACGTGACACGGCTCCACGGAGGGATAAAAGCCCGGGAGAACATTGGAACATCGTTCTCTCCGTACGCCCATCCACCGACCAGGAGTCTTTCATGCGTTTTGCGACCCGTACTCTGTTCTCGTTTGCTGTTCCCGTCGCTCCCTTCCTGCTGCGCAAGGTGGCCGTCGCGGCCGTACTTGCCGCTGCCTCCAGCCTGTCTTTTGCCGCGCCGGCCACGCTCAATGTCGCCACCGTCGTGTGGATCGGCTATGGCCCGTTCTATATTGCCGAAGCGCTTGATCTGTACAAGAAGCAAGGCCTGTCGGTGAAACTGCAAGTGTTCTCCGACCCGGCACTGATCCCGGCGGCACTGGCCGGCGGATCGGTACAAGGCGCGATGATGACGTACGATCAGGTGATCGGTCAGGTCGCCAAGGGCATGCCGCAAAAAGTCGTGATGCCGATCGACTATTCAAACGGCGGCGATGCGATTGTCGCTTCGATGGCCGTCACCAAAGTCAGCGATTTCAAGGGCAAGAAAGTCGGCTTCAATCCGCTCTCGCCATCGGACTTCCTGCTGTCGTACGCGCTGACCAGCAATGGCCTGAGCATCAACGACATCACGCCGGTCAACATGACGCCGGAGTCCGTGCCGGCCGCGATGGTGTCGGGTCAGATGCCGATTGGCGTGACCTACGAGCCTAGCCTGTCGCAAATCCTCAAGCAGGGCGGCGGCAAGAAATACCATGTTGTCTACTCGTCGAAAAATGCGCCCGGACTGATCGCTGACGTACTCGTGTTTGATGACAAGTTCATCAAGGCCAGCCCGAAAGACATCACCGGCATCATGAAAGCCTACCTCGAAGGCATGGCCTACATGAAGGCCAAACCGGACGAGTCTGCCAAGATCATCGGCAAATTCATGGGCGTGTCGGCCAAGGAAGTCAAGGAACAGCTGCCGGGCGTCTACAACATCCCGCTCAATGAAATGCCGAAAGCGTTCATCAAAGCCAAGGAGACCACCTCCTACTTCGCCAGTGCAGAGATCATCGGCGGCATCCTGAAAGCCAAAGCCCAGATCGACAAGATCCCGGCCACGGAGGCGACGATGGATGCGCAATTTGTGACCGGCCTGCAGGCGAAATAAGCCTGCACCGCAAGAGGTGGCGTGCCGGGTCGATGGCCCGGCTCGGCACCTTCCTGCGGGTATCCATCCATTAAGGAGTACTCCATGATTTTTCGTTATCCGGACGGTGTATTACCCAACACCGCTGCATTGTCGTTCACGTTGCTCGGTTATCCGCTGGGCATCCTGTTACTGACGCAACCTGGCTGGTTCCTGAAAGCCGTTGGTTTCCTGCTGACTACACAGACACTGATCTGGTCGGCGTACTTTATTCATGAATTCGCGCACCTGACCATCTTCAAGGTCGCCAGCACCAACATGCGCTGGGGCACCGGCATGAGCTGGATCAATGGTGCCTGCTATGCGCGCTTCGACAACTTGCGTCGCAAGCACATGCGCCACCATGTCGAGCGGGCCGATGTGGTCACCTTCGACGTCAAAGCTTATTTGCTGGCAGCACCGGTGCCGGTACGCGGACTGATCCTGACACTCGAATGGCTACATTTTCCGGCAGTCGAATTCCTGGTGCGCGGCTTTGTGATGGCGCTGCCGTTTCGTCAGGGTGCGGAAAAAAACAGCAAGGCGCGCGTCCGTGTGCTGGCGATTTTTGCCGTGCGTGCTGCGGCCTTCATTGCGCTGGGCTGGGTCTCGCCCAGTGCGCTAGTACTGTATGCGGCCGCCTATCTGCTGTTTGTCATCGTGCTGCGTTTCGGTGACTGCTTCCAGCACACCTACGATGCCTATCCGATCCTCGGCGATACGCCGGTGCCGAACGACAAACTGCGCGACAAGGCTTACGAGCAAGCCAATACCTTCAGCAATATCGTCGGCCTCGACAACCGCTTGCTCAATCTCATCTGGCTCAATTTCGGCTATCACAATGCGCATCACGACAAGCCGATCGCGCCGTGGCACCGGCTGCCGCAACTGCATCGCGAACTCTACGACGTGCGCTATGCGCAAGTCATTCCGGTGCCGTTGTTGCTGCGCAGTTTTCATGTGAACCGCGTGCGACGTATTCTGGCCGACGATTGCGGACAGGTCTTGCCGGTCGGCGTGAACGGCCGCGCCGATGGCTTTCTGGGCGCGGCGGGCGTGTCATTCCTGACCGCCGTATGAAGATCGATCTTGCCGGCAAGGTGGCGCTGGTCACGGGTAGCGCAACCGGCATTGGTCGGGCCATCGCCGAGGCGCTGTCGGCCAGCGGCGCACGCGTCGCATTGAATCATTTTGGCCAGTCCGGGTTGATCGCGGGCTTGCTCGATGCTCTCGGCGACGGCGCACGCGCCTTCGATGCCGACGTCACCGATGCCACCGCCGTGCAGCACATGGTCGCGCAGGTCGAGGCGCAACTTGGGCCGATTGACATCCTCGTCAACAATGCCGGCATCCTGCTCGAAAAGCCTTTTCTTGAACTCACCGAAAACGAGTGGGATCGCGTCATTGCGGTCGATCTGAAGTCGGTCTTCCTGTGCAGTCAGGCGGTACTGCGTAGCATGCAGCCGCGCGGCTGCGGCTGCATCATCAATGTCGCTTCCGAACTGGCTTATCTGGGTCGCGCCGAATTCAGTGCGTACTGCGCGGCCAAAGCCGGCGTGGTCGGCCTGACCAAATCGCTGGCACGCGAATTCGCACCGGCGATCCGCGTCAACGGCATCGCACCCGGACCGACCGATACGGCGATGCTGTCGCTGGACCAGCTCAGTCCCGCGTGGCGCATCAAGGAGCTGGCGATCCCGGCTGGCCGAGCTGCCGGGCCGGAGGAGATCGCCGCGACAGCGGTTTTCCTGGCGAGTGACTTTGCGCGCTTTTACTACGGTCAAGTGCTCAGTCCGAATGGCGGAGCGCTGATGCTCTGACAGAAGTGGCGAATTGGATGGGAATATGCACCTCAACAGACCTGGAGAAAATCACACATGCCTACCTCACAAATGGATCACCTGAGCTGGGTCGCCTACGAAGAACGCCTGCGCGATCCGCATGCGGTGGTGTTCTTGCCGGTGGGTGCGCTGGAGCAGCACGGGCCGCACCTGCCGCTGGGCACCGATGCGTTACTGGCAGCGGCGGTTGCGCGCAGCGTCGCAGAGCAGGTCGGCGGTATCGTCGCGCCGACCATCAATTACGGCTACAAGTCGCAACCGAAATGCGGCGGCGGCCAGCATTTTCCCGGTACCACCAGTCTTGATGGCAGCACGCTGTCGGCGATCACGTGCGACATCCTGTCCGAACTGGGCCGGCATGGCGTGCGCAACGTTGTCGTCATGTCGGGGCATTACGAGAACCAATGGTTTTTGATCGAGGGGATTGATCTGGCGCGCCGTCGGCTAGGCCCGGCGTCACCGATGAACATCATGCGACTCGAATACTGGGATTTCCTGACCGAGGCAACGCTGGCCGGTGTCTTCCCCGATGGCTTCCCCGGCTTCGCGCTCGAACATGCGGCGGTGATGGAAACCTCAATGATGCTGCATTATTTTCCGGCCCTGGTACACCTCGATACATTGCCCGACGAGCCGCCGGCTGACTTCCCGCCGTACGACATGTATCCGACGCACACCCACTGGGTGCCGAGTTCGGGGGTGCTGTCGTCGGCACGCGGTGCCAGCGCCGACAAGGGCAAGCTGATGGCAGACGATGTGGCCAACCGTATCGCCGCCGCCGTGCGCAGCGAGTTCATGTCGCCATCCGGGGAGTCGGCATGACGCGGGTCAACAAGCTCTGGCCGCTGCTGACGGCAACGCATCGCTACGACAAGACGATCTCGACACACGGTCGCGGTGCCGGCCAAATGATTGATGCGCCCATCCTCGCGTACCTGATCGAAACCAGTAACGGCCGCATCCTGTATGACGTAGGGTGCGACCACAGCAAGATCAATGATCCGGCGCTCTGCGCGCAGTACTACAACCCGCAGACCTTTTCATTCGGCGCACCGGTCATGACCGAAGAACAGCGTATTCCGTCCTACCTCGCGCGGCTCGGGTTGTCGGCGGCGGATATTGATGTGGTGTTTCTCGGGCACCTGCATTTCGATCATGCCGGCGGACTCGGTGAACTGCGGCGTTGCGGGTGTGGTGCCGACGTGCATGTCCAGAAGGACGAACTGGCTGCCGCAATGACCGGTCAGGACGTGGCGTGTTTCGCCGATGATTTCGTTGGTCACGGCCCGCTAAAAATCACTGACGGTGAATACGATCTGTGCGACGGCGTGCGCGCCATCAGCACGCCCGGGCACACCGCCGGCCACATGTCGATGTGGATCACCTTGCCCACAGGAGCGCCGGTACTGCTGGCCGGGGACGCCGCCGACCTGACGGAAAATCTCGACGACGAAGTCGCGCCCGGTGGCTGCTGGCAAGGCAATTATGCGCAGGCCATTGACAGCATCCGCAAGCTCAAGCAACTCGGTGCCAGTGAAGGCGCGCAGATCTGGCCGAACCATGACTTCGCGTTTTACCGACGCTTGCCGGCGTTTCCGCAGGCTTGCGTGTGATGCCGCCAGACAGTGCACTGGTACCTGATCGATACCGTGGAGTATGGCAGCGTACTTTGCTTGAGGCACCGGGTGTGCACGACACGACGACGACGGTGTTCTGGATGCAGACCGGGCGCTGGCATGCCGACTTGCGCATTGCCGCTGGCCGGCCGGATTTTTCGGGAGTGGGCAGTCTGGATGCGTGTGATGCGGAGCAGCTCGCGTGGCTGGGTTCGCAGCAGGGATTTGCCGGCATCACCGAAGTCACGGTCACGTCCGGACAGGAAATCTGTGCGTGGCATCGGCGGGTTGATGTGCAGCCACCGGGCCTGACGGCCGATGCGGGTGTGATGGTGTTTACGCCTGCATGCCTGATCGAGACGGGTGTGCATGGTTCGTATCTCGAGCACTGGATTGCCGTGCCCGGGTCGCAGGGTGAGAGTTCGGTATATCGCTGCGGTCATGATCAGGATCGTCTGCAATTGCTGCTGGTGGCGGGCGAGCAGGTGATGCGGGTGCGCGATCGGCGTTGTGCCTGGCCATCGGGGTTGAGTGCGGGGATGACGCTGGCGCAGTTGTTGGAGGCGTTGCCTTTGGAGCAGCAACGCAGCTTGCTTGATATTGAGATTTCGTACGGCAGTCGCACTGACGGCGGATGGCAGATTTGGAATTCGAGCTTGCCTTGGCTGGAAGGAGAGCAGGTGAAATTCGCGATTGATGATGTTGACTCGCCGTGGCAGGAACTGGATCGTTCTGCTTGACGGTATTGGCGATGGTGGTCAGGGCGCTTGGTGCAATAACCGCAGGGCATTGCACCGAATGCCCCGATGACGTATCAGGTCACCAGCGCGCGTTCGCCGTCGAGGTCGTAGTCCTGCTGATCGAGGATGTGCGCCAGCGTATCGACCGCATCCCAGACATCGACGAAACGTGTGTAGAGCGGCGTGAAACCAAAGCGCAGGATGTGCGGTTCGCGGTAGTCGCCGATGACGCCGCGGGCGATCAGCGCTTGCATGACCGGATAGCCGTGCGGATGGGTGAAGCTGACATGGCTGCCGCGTTGCGCATGGGGACGTGGCGTGGCCAGTTGCAGCGGATGCGCGGCGCAGCGCTGTTCGACCAGCGTGATGAACAGGTCGGTCAGGGCTAGCGACTTGGCGCGCAGCGCCGCCATCGAGGTGTGGCCAAACAGCGCCAGCCCGCATTCGACCAGCGCCAGCGACACCACCGGCTGGGTGCCACACAGTGCGCGGCGGATGCCGGTCGCGGGCACGAAGGCAGGGTCCATCGCGAATGGTGCCGCATGGCCCCACCAGCCCGACAGCGGGTGATCAAAGCTGGCCTGATGCCGCGGTGCGACCCAGATGAAGGCCGGTGCGCCGGGTCCGCCATTGAGGTATTTGTAGGTACAGCCGACGGCGTAATCGGCATCGTCGCCTTGCAGATCGATCGGCAAGGCACCGGCCGAATGGGCCAGATCCCAGACGGTCAGCGCACCGTGGGCATGGGCCATCTGGTTGATGGCAGCCATGTCGAGCAGACGGCCGCTGCGGTAGTTCACGTGGGTCAGCATGACGATGGCGGTGTCGCTGTCGATGGCAGCGGCGAGCTCGTCGGGCGAGTCGACCAGTCGCAACTGGTAGCCGCGCGCTAGCCAGCGCGCCAGACCCTCGGCCATGTACAGGTCGGTGGGGAAATTGCTGCGTTCGCTGACAATGATGCGCCGCGCCGCACTGGTCGATGCACTGGCCTGCCGTTGCAGCGCACCGGCCAGTGCCTTGAACAGGTTCAGCGAGGTGGTGTCGGTGACGACGATGTCGCCGGCAGCCGCACCGATCAGCGGTGCCAGCAAGTCACCAAGACGCGAAGGCAGATCAAACCAGCCGGACTGATTCCAGCTGCGGATCAGATCGTGCCCCCATTCTTGCTCGATCACTTGTTGCGCCCGTGCCAGTGCGGCCTTCGGGCGTGCACCCAGTGAATTCCCATCGAGATAGATCACGCCATCGGGCAGAGCGAACTGGTCGCGCAGCGGTGCCAGCAAATCGTGCTGGTCGAGCGTAAGGGCATCAGTGCGTTGCATCATGGTGTTGTCGGTTTCAAGAGGGTGGCATGGACCGGATTGAGTTCGGCCGTGCAGTGTGGAGGAGGGCATTCAGTTCGTCATCGAGCAGGATGCCTGTGCGTATCATCTTGCACTGGCGATGCTCACGGCGCACTACGGAAGGTATTGCGGCCGGCGGCCTTGGCCGCGTACAAGGCTTCGTCGGCACGTCGCAACAGGACACTGCCGTCGTTGTCATCGACCTTGCCAACCGCGATGCCGATACTGGTGCTGACCTGGCGCGGCACGCCCAGCACGTCGAAATCGGTGCTCATCGCAGTGATGATTTTGGTCGCGACCTTGGCGCTTTCCGTCGACAGTTGCGGCCCTTCGAGGATGATGACGAATTCATCGCCAGCCAGGCGCGAGACGGTATCGGTCTGTCGTACCGAGTGCAGCAAGCGGCGTGCAAATTCGCACAACACTTCGTCGCCGCTGTGATGGCCGAGCGTGTCGTTGATCGCCTTGAAGTGGTCGATGTCAAGAAACATCAGCGCCATCGCATGACCGCTGCGCCGACTGCGGGCCATTGCTTCGGCGAGTTTCTCGTCGAACTGGTTGCGGTTGGGCAGACCGGTCAGCGTGTCGTGACGGGCCAGTACCCGCAACTGGTTTTCGACCAGCTTGAGCGTGGTGATGTCGTTGATCATGCCGCACACGCCGGACAGGTGCTGCTGCTCGTCGAACTGCGGCAAGTAGGCGGCCTGGTAATAACGCTGGCTGCCATTCTGGCGCGCCTCGAATTCAAAGCGCGCGACCTTGCCTGCGCGGGCCTGATCGTAATACTTCTTGTGCTGGGCGTATTCGTCCGCCGTCAACAGATCAGCGACGCGCTGGCCGGTGATTTGTGCCAGAGGCCGGTCAAACCATTTTTCGTGTGGCAGGTTGTTGAACTGGTAGCGCTCGTCGTGGTCGATGTAGCTGACCAGCGCCGGCAAGCTGTCGGTGACATGGCGCAGCAGGGTTTCGCTGGCACGCTGATGCAGTTCGGCCAGCTTGCGTTCGGTGATGTCGAGCACCATGGAATAGAAGCCGATGACCGCGCCGCTGGCATCGACATCGGGCAGGTAGTCATGCAGGAAGTAACGGCCACCAAGAAGATCGGACTGTTGTTCAAACCGGACCCGCTCGCCCTGCAGAACCCGGGTGATATGGCCGGTGATGGCGTTGTAGCCGGCTTCGCCGGTGACTTCGCGGACGGTCAGGCCGAGGACTTTTTCCGGGGCCAGATTGAGGATGGTTTCGTAATAGGCATTGCAGAAGCGGTAATGCTGCTCGTGATCGATGTAAGCGATCAGCGCCGGCATGTTGTCGGTGATCATGCGCAAGCGCATTTCGCTGCGGGCGAACGTATGTTGCGCGCGCTTGAGTTCGGTAATGTCTTCGGCCAGCGCAATGAAACCGGTGACACGGTCATCGGCTGCCAGTTCGGGCATGTAGCTGACACGTTCCCAGCGCACTGCTCCGGTATGGGTGACGAGCCGTTCAAAGATGGCCGGTTTGCCGCTCAGTACGTCGCGCATGTACGGTTCGCTCTGGGCATAGACATCCGGACCGAGCAAGTCGGCAGCGGCCATATTGTTGACCTGTCCAGCCGCGACGCCATAGGCGGTCTCGTACCGGCGGTTGGCAAAGACCACCTTGCAGTCGGCATCCACATAGGCGACAAGTGCCGGGATGTTGTCGGCGATCAGACGCAAGCGTTGCTGACTGCTCTGATCGTTCTGGCGCAACGCCTGCTGTTCCTGCAGCAGCAGCTCGATTGCGCTGGTCAGGTCAGCGATGACGTCGCCTGAATGGGGGCTATCCGGATGGCGTACTCGCGAGCGCAACTGCTGCAACGGGGCCAGTTGTCGGTGGATGGTGCGCCAGGCCAGCACACCGAAAAACGTCGACATGATCAGCGCGGCAACCAGGATGGTTTGTCCGATGCTGCTCCCGTACCCGTCACTAAGTGGCCCGGTATGACCTGATGGCATCAACGTGATGCCGATCAGCGTGATGACCAGGATCAGCAGGCTGATACTCAGCGCGGTGCGGGCAGGAAGGGTGGTAATCAGGCCCAGAAAACGCATGTCCGGAGGTCTCTCGCAGGGAGGTTGTAGTCAGTTTTGGTGTCATCATGACACCATCGAACATACCTTACCACGCACCTGTGGCTACATTTGCTTGAACAGATGAACAAAACTGCGGCTGACTTCCAGCTTGTCGGTTCTCCCCTTGATCAGTACCAGTTGACGTCCGCGCAGATCGCGGGTGACGCCGTCGATGGCATCGGCATTGACCAGTGTCGAACGGTGAATTTGCCAGAACCGGGCCGGGTCAAGTTCCGCCACCAGTTCGCGTACCGGCTTGCGAATCAGTGCTTCGACGCGCATGGTCTGGACCCGGGTGTATTTGTCGTCGGACTGGAAAAACAGGACTTCGGACACCGCAATGAGCCGCAGTTCCTGGCCGACTGATGCCTGTATCCATTGCAGATAAGCGGGTTTGGCGGCCAGTCCCAGTTGCTGTGCCAGCTGGGTCAGCATGTCGCCTAGCGGTGCCGGCGGTAACGCCAGCCGGGCTTTCAGTCTGGCTACGGTCAGGCGCAGGCGCTCCTGTTCGGCCGGTTTCAGCAGGTAATCGATGGCACCGCGCTCGAAGGCATCGATTGCATACTGGTCGTAAGCGGTCACGAAGACGATGTGGCTGGCGCTGCCAATGGCTTGTGCGGCATCCAGGCCGCTCTTGCCGGGCATGCGGATATCAAGGAACACGAAGTCAGGGCGATGTTCGGCGGTCAGGGCGATGGCTTCGTCGCCGTTGCGGGCTTCGGCAACGATGTCGAGTTCCGGCCAGACTTGCGCCAGGCGCAAGCGCAGTTGGTCGCGCATCAGGCGTTCATCGTCGGCAATGAGAGCGGTAGGCATGGGGTGGGCGCGTTAGCGGGCGAGGGTGTAGGGAACTTCAATGGTAGCGATGACGCCACCGCCCGGGTTGGGCGTGATGAGTAGCTGGGCATCATTGCCATGCATGAGCGCGAGCCGCTCGCGGATGTTTTGCAAGCCGAGACCCGTGCCATGGCTGGCAACAGCGCCAAAACCCAATCCGGTATCGACGACCGAGACCCGCAACCTGTTGTGGGCGACTTCGGCCAGGATGCGCAATGTGCCGCCTTCCGGTTTGTTTTCCAGCCCGTGCTTGATCGCGTTTTCCACCAGGGATTGCAGCATCATCGGCGGGAACGCGGCGCTGCGCAGGCCTTCGGTGATGTGGCACTCGACGCTCAGACGTTCTTCCATGCGCATTTTCAGCAAGTCCAGATAGGCGCTGACCATATCGGCTTCCCGACCAAGGTTGGTCACCGTTGCGCTGTCGCGGATCTGCGGCAGGACGGCGCGCAAGTACTGGATCAGGCTGTGCTGCATGCGCGCGGCGCGTGGCGGATCGGTCTCGATCAGATGTTCGACCGAGGCCAGCGTATTGAACAGAAAGTGCGGTTCGACTTGCGCTTGCATCATCTGCATGCGCGCCTCGCTGACCTGCCGCTGCATCGCTTCGTGTTCGGCAGCGGCGGTGGCGACGGCGGCCTGGGCTTCGGCGCGCTTTTTGCCACCCATCAGCGCTTTTGTTCCGAACAGGCCCAGGACCAGCAAGAGGACGAAATTCATGAACCAGTCGGACGAGGTTTCGCGCCAGGTTTCCGCTTTCTGCGTCGCGGCATCATCGACCGCGTCGGCGATCACTTCCTGGACTTGCTGGCTGACGCCGGGCGGCAAGGTGATATCGACGTTGCCGTCAGCAGGCGTGGTGGCGTCTGCCGGTTTGTTTTCATGGATATGGATACCGGTCGCGTCGATCGTGATGTCGGCGTTGCCGTTATTGACCAGTTTTGAATGTCCGCTGGCGGGTTTGCCGGAGGGGGCATGCCTGGAGCTGACTCCATTGCTGCTTGAGGTAAACAAGGTTTCCTGGGTGATGGCACCAGCCGCCAGTACCAGCATCGCGAACAGGAAAAACTTCCACCACGATAGCTGCGTCACCCAGGTTGCGGTGGCATCGAATGCGCGTGCCAGGCTGTCAGGAACGGTTGCCAGGAATTGCTTGAATGTTGATACGGAGTTCTGGTTCATGGTGTGGGCCGGAGAGTTAGGCAATCAGGTCGGCGACAGCGTTAGCGCTCAGTGTAACGACCACTGGCGCGTCATGGCATAAATGCGTGTCGATGAGGCAATGTTGAATCAGCTTTTGTCATCAGTGATGGCGCTTGGCTGGACGGCGCGTTCGTGCTGGCGGGTTTGTGCCAGACGATTTTTTTCTATGGGGACAAGACGCTTGCCGACGATGACGACTTGCGGCAACACGATGACATTGGTCGTGTGCCTCACCGGTGCAATACGGGCCGGATCTGCCGCATAACTGGCGCTGGCTACCATGGTGGCGAGCAGGATGAGAATGGGCAAAGTGCGGAGCTGTTTCATTTGGCGTCCTTCCAAAGTGTCGTTGCGATGAACACACTGTAGGAAAAAGCCGATGTGGCCGCCATGCCAATGCGACGGACTGCCGGTTCGGTGTCATGAACGTCGAAAAATGCGGGATGAGCCGTTTCGGTAAAGGGTGCGATTGCCGGCGATGCGCGGTACCGACGTTGCCAACGTTGTTCGGCGCAATATGGAGGCACGATGGCTTGCTCGTCGAATTCCTGCTGGTCGCGGTCAATCCGCGTTGGGTGGCCTTCGTCGCTGCGGTGTTGCGCCGACAGGTGGCATCGCTGGAGATAGTGAGGTTCGTCGGGTTTCGTCGAGGTTTGTTCGCCTTCGCCTGCCTGCGTTGACCGTCGCCCGGCAGCTGATGTCATCAGAACCGGCACGTCGCCGGAATTACCGGAGTCAGTGAGCTGACACGGCGGCAATGCACGTCCCACCAACGGCGTAACTGTCGTTCGCCGGTTGCGGGTTGGTTGCTTGTCCGCTTGCCGGCTTGCCAGGGGCAGGATGCCGGTCATTGCCAGCGTGGTGGATCAGCAGAATAAAATCGTTATGGGGCTCTTCGTTAATATTTGCTGATTGGTGGGAAGGCAACTAATTAGACTTCAGCAAAAGGCAGAAGTCAGTAGTCAGCAGGCGTCAGCCAAACCGCACGCATCAAGAAGTCACCGTGCACACGTCACCTCACATCTGTGCGGTGATCGCTCCGTTACACGTTCCGCGTGGTGGCGAGTCGTCGTGCGGTTGCTGACGTGCCTTTCGGGAAGCGACCTGTTTGGCACGGGCGCTGGAGGGGGGGAAGGCGTCGCAAGGTTTTTAACGCATCGGCATCCTTGATCCCGATCGAGCGCTGATCGACGGTAATCAGTCCGATTTCGTTGAAGGCTGACAATGTTCTGCTGACGGTTTCAAGTGTCAGGCCCAGATAGCTGCCGATTTCATGGCGCGTCATCCGCAGGTTGAATAATTTGCTCGAATATCCCATTTCGGCATAGCGATCCGATAGCGATACCAGGAAGCGCGCGACCCGCGCTTCGGCACTGAGCGCACCAAGCATGCTGATCATTGCTTGCTCCCGCACCAGTTCGCGACTCATGACGCTGTAAATGGCGTGCTCGAACTCGAGATGGGTGCGTCCCAGTGCGGTGAGCTTCTTGAATGGCAGCAAGATCAAGTCACAGTTGGACAAAGCGACTGCCTCGGAGGCGTAACGTCGCGTGTGAATCCCATCGACACCGAAAAGATCGCCTTTCATCGGGAAACTCAGTACTTGTTCATTGCCGTATTCATCGATCAGCACGGTTTTCAGAAAACCGGAATGGACGATGTAGAGCGCATCGAAAGACTGGCCAATCGTGTGAATGCGCTGACCCGTCTTGAACTGAACATGCTGGAAGAGCACTTCTTCGTCGGCGATCAATGAAGCGGAAGTTGGAGGGATACGCAGGACATCGCACAATTCCTTCAGGTTAGACCAGAGCTTGCCCTGACGCTGCCATCCCGTTTCAATCGATGCTGCGCTTGGCACGGTCGGGGTAGATTCCGCTCTGATGGCACATAGTGGCGTTGTTAGCATAAATGACTCCTATTCCTTAATAAGCAAACTTCATTGATGCGGCCAATTGACATGGCGCATTCGTTGTCGTGCGGACAGGAGGCGGCATCGAAAATCACTTGAGCCGCACCTGCTTTCATGGAAGAAATCTCCAAAACCATGCGACTCGACGCTTTTCAGTGGCGTTTGAAAAGTGACTGCCGGACCTCAATCGCTGGTACCGGCTTTTCTTTTTTATCGGGCGACTACTGCGATGCCGCTTCCTGTCGATTTCGTAAGCTCGTGCCATCACTTGCTCTTACGCATCACTTGCGTGGGCGTTATCGAATAGCGTTGTCAGGAGAGTGCTGTGGCCCGTACTTCTCTCCGCGTTTGTGCGATTTCTGCTCCTTTTTTGCCCTGTCCTTTCACCATCCCGACGACGTTCCGTGCGGTTCGGCCGAAACGAATGGAACGTCAACATCCTGTCTTGCAAGTTTGCTTTTCCCGCTTGTTGTGACTCCGGTTACTGCGACTGAAATGGCCGGATTTTTATTGTTGATCCCTGTTTACGAGTTGAAATTATGGCAACTGGAATGGTTAAATACTATCGGTAGGGGCTGAATAGGAACGTAGGGTTTGGTTGCTTGCTGTAGGCGTTTTCCTACTGCTTTAACGAATCAGGTCGTGGCGACGTCATTCGCGACGACCTGATTTTCAGCAGGGATGGGTTCCTGATTTTCCGCTGGGGATGGGTCGCTCAATACGGCGGGTAGTTCCGCGCAAACTGGCAATAAAGGTGAGGTGTCGGATTCAATCGGGATCAAGCGGGTTCAATCCGGTTCAATCCGGTTCAATCGACAACCACCGACTGCTACATCTTGAAAGGCTTCAGCAATCGGCACGCCACGGCGTACTGCACCAGTTCGGCCAGTGAGTTCATTGCCATCTTGTGCAGGATGCGGGTCTTGTGTGTGCTGACAGTCTTGGCACTCAGATGCAGTATGTCGGCGATTTCGGTAATCGTCTTGCCACTGACGAGCAGGCTGAATACCTCGAATTCGCGATCGGATAATTTTTTGTGGGGATAGTCGTCATCGGATGGCATGGCATCCATGGCAAGCTGTTCTGCTACTTCGTTGCTGATGTAAGGGCGGCCAGATGCGACCTTGCGGATCGCGCTGAGCAATTGCATTCCAGCACTTTCTTTGGTCAGGTAGCCGCGTGCACCGGCGCGTATGGCGCGGATCGCATATTGCTCTTCTTCATGCATCGTGAGGATCAGAATCGGCAGCCGCGGAGCCTCGTCCTTGATCTGGCGGATCAGTTCGACGCCGCTGCGTCCCGGCATCGACAGGTCCAGCATCAGCAGGTCGAAACCGCCTTTGCGCACCTGGGCGAGAACTTCAAAACCATCGATCGCTTCACCGACGACTTCAATATCATCGGCACCTTCAAGGATGCGCTTGAGACCTTCGCGCATGATGGTGTGATCATCAGCAATCAGGAGACGGATCATCGGCAGACCTGGCGTAACAGGAATGGCTGTCGGGTCATGCTGTCAAGTGCCGGATCCAGTTTGGCGGTCATGCTGATGCGGCAACCAATGCCACTGGGTTCGACCGGGTTGTCCTGACTATGCGAGCCGTAATGTGCTGTGTAAAGCATGGTGTGTTTCGATCTCTGATGTGAGTCGGTCTGGTTGGGAGGGGCACCTTGCTTCTCAGGTGTTTCGGATGCGGTAGCCGTAAAAAATCACACGGCACGGTAGCGAGTAATCAGGTTTTTTTACCTCGCAACAAGCTATCTCAAATTAATTTCGTGTGATTGATGAACCTCAAGATCAAGTTGAATTCTGCGTCGCTGTCCAGCGCTATGTCGTCTCGGGCCTGTGCTGAACCGAGTGGCGGTCTGAGAGCAACGGTGTGATTGCCAGTGGCGTGCTGCACGGGGGCCGAAGCGCCGTGTCAGACGGTAGTCGATGCATTCAGCGGTAGCCTGATCCTGATCGTGGTGCCGCAATCGATTTCGGTCTCGATGGTCAGCGTGCCGCCCAGTGCTTCCACCCGTTCGCGCATGCCGGTCAGTCCGAATGTTTTGGAGCCGGCCTGCTGTTGCGGGACGAAGCCGCATCCATTATCGGAAATTGCCACCAGTAATTGGTCAGACGGGGCATCGATGTGGATCGTGATTGCGCTGGCTTTTGCATGCTTGGCAATATTGTTGAGGGCCTCCTGGACGATCCGGTATACCTGGTTGGTCAGCGTTGTCCCGACCAGCGGCGGACAGGCCGGCAAATCAAGATGGCAGGCGATCCGGTAGCGCTTGGCGTGACCATCGACCAGCAAGGCCAGTGCCTTGAATAATCCATGTTCGTCAGCCTGTTCCGATGCGGGATCAGCCAGAATGCGTCGTACCGAACCGACCATCGCATCGACCAGTTCATCGATACGGTCGAGGTGTTCCAGTGTCGCTGGCTGGCTGGCACCCGGTGCGTCGGCCAGTTGCGCTCGCAGCAAGTCCAGGTCCATTTTCATGGAGGTCAGCAACTGTCCGAAATCATCATGCACTTCCTGCTTCAGGTGTTTGTGCCAGTCAGTCAGCATGTCGTCGCTGGTGCGGTTCGACGGCAGCTCGTTCAATAAAATGGTGGTGCAGCGCCGGCGGCCACGGCCGGTCATGAAGATGGTGGCCTCGAACCCGAAGAGGCTGCCGTTACGGCGTCGCGCCTGCTGACCTTCCTGATCGGACAGCCGGAATACGGCAACGTCGTCGGGATGGTGCGTGAGGGATGCGATTGGCCGGGCACCCTTGAGTCGATGTGGCAATAGTTCCCGCAAAGGCGTGCCAAGCAGGTTGTCTTCGCCCGTACCGAACAACTGGCTGGCGGCACCATTGAAAACAATGATGCGCTGCTGGCGGTCGATACTGATGATGGCCTGCCGGTTCAGTGCGGTCAGTGTGGCGATCTGCAGCTTGGACTGCCAGGCTTCCTGTGCGTCCGCCCGTGCACGCTGACGGATGGCTTCGCGTCGCTGTAATGCTTCCCAGGTAAGCCAGCAGAGCCAGCCAGCCAGTAACAGGCCGGTGATGGCGACGCCGATCGAGGCCGTCGCAGGCGCGCTGGCGCTGCCGGTTTCCAGCGTCCAGGTCTGGCCATGCAGGCTGACTGGTCGCAGTGTCCGGCGTGCGCCAAACAGCTCTCCGGGACTTTGGTACAGCAGCGCGCCAGGGCCCGAAGCTTGCTGGTCGAATAAACGTAGTGAGACCGGCACCGTGCGGGCCGGTTCCAGCCCCATCAATTCCGCATCGATCTGCACGACCGTGAAGACAAAACCGATCAGCATTTCGCGACGCTGCGGTACCGCTTCCGGCACGATATTGCCGGGGAAAACCGGCAACACGAGCAGGAATCGGGGCGTCGTGCCAGGCCGTCCCGGCAACTTTGCGAGGGTTGGTGATGCACTTTCGGTGGCGTGTTGCAACGCAGGGACGAGGAGGTCATCCGACATCAAGTCATAGCCAGCGCGGGTAATCGGGTTGCCGTTTTCTGGCGCGGCGTAGAGTACCGGCGTCAGCGATTGGCCACTGTGCAACGGATAAATCCGGTAATCGGACTGACCATCCGCCTGCATGGCGTTAATAAGTGCGAGCTTGTCGGTCGCAGGCAGATGTTGCGCGTAGCCGAGCTGGCGCAGGCCTGCCGGCAAGCCTAGCCGCTGCAAATGTTCGAGGTAGGAAGTCCAGTGCCGGTGTTGCACTATGCGATCGAGCATGAGCATCGCGGCGGCGCTGCGTAATAACTGGATGTGGTTATCCAGATGGCGCTGCAATTGCGCCATCATGCGTTGTGTCTGCTGCTCGGTATCGAGCGTGGCGATGCGCAATTCTTCATTGCGCACGACGACGACGAGCAGCATTGTTGCTGCCAGTGCCAGCATCGGCAGCAACCACGTACCCTGGACGAGGACGTCATCAAGCAGTGTCTTGAGCCGCGTGCGCAATCGGCGGGAGGAAAAAGGGAGATCAGTAGCGGCCGATGGCATGGAGGGTGGTCGGATCGTGGATGGAGGGCAGCCGGGTCAGGTTGACCCGGCGACATCCGGCGATATTACCAACAGTCGTTATTGCTGTGCCTGTCGATGACGAAGAGATCCACCATCTTGTGGCAGGTGCGCATCGTTGCAGCCGCTCACCTGTGATTTTCCAGTGGCGGGGACACCTTTAACGCAGCGGATTTATTGCATGAACCAGCCGTGGCTGACGACGACCGACTGGCCGGTCAGGGCGCTGGTCGGAAAGGAGGCCAGAAAGACCGCCGTGCGGGCGACATCGGCCGTGGTGGTGAATTCGCCGTCGACGGTGTCTTTCAGCATGACGTTCTTGATCACGTCGTCTTCGCTGATGCCGAGTTCTTTGGCCTGCTCGGGAATCTGGCGATCGACCAGAGGCGTGCGCACAAATCCGGGACAGATGACATTGGAGCGGATGCGGTGCTTGGCACCCTCCTTGGCAACAACTTTGGCCAGACCGATCAGGCCGTGCTTGGCGCTGACATAAGGCGCTTTCAGCGGCGACGCTTCATGCGAGTGGACTGATCCCATGTAGATGATCGCGCCGCCATTGCCGCTGGCGATCATCGCACGCATGCAGGCACGGGTGGTCAGGAAGGCACCATCGAGATGGATTGCCAGCATTTTTTTCCACTTGTCGAGTGACAGGTCAACGATCGGGCTGATGATCTGGATACCGGCATTGCTGATGAGTATGTCAACGCCGCCCCATGCTTTCACGACCGCCGCGATACCGTCATCGACCTGCGCTTCGCTGGTGACATCCATGACCACGGCCATGGCCTGGCCACCGGCCTTGATGATGTCGTCGGCGGTGGCCTGGGCTGCGTCGAGCATCAGATCGGCGATGACGACGCGCGCACCTTCCTTCGCGTATTCAAATGCAATTTCCTTGCCTATTCCGCTGGCGGAACCGGTGATCACGGCAACTTTGTCCTTGAGTAACATAGGTCATCCTTTTTTAGCTGTTGAAGAGGCGTGGCAGTGCTGCGCCACACAGTATAGGACGTGCACTGACTCTGCGGCAGCAGGCGTTGACGCTGCCCGCGTTCACGGCTACGCTGCTGCGCAATGCGCTGGCTGGTCTGCGGTTGTGCGGACCGGCCGCTTTTCTTTTTTCTTCCTGATCGAAAACACCATGGAAATCCAGCTCGGCGATGTCGGACACATTATTCAACTGGCGATTGCACCGGTCTTCCTGCTGACCGGTGTCGGTACCAATCTGGTGGTGCTGACCAATCGGCTCTCGCGCATCATTGATCGTTCACGCGTGCTCGAAGAACGGATCGCGCCCGGCGCTGTGGTGGATGTGGCCGACAGCGCCGAAATCAACGTGCTGTATCAGCGCGGTCACCTGATCAACGTCGCCATCACGCTCAGCACGGCGTGTGCTTTGCTGGTTTGTCTGGTCATTGCGACGTTGTTCATGGGAGATGCGTTTGAACTCAATTTCGGGAAATTCATCGCGGTGTTGTTCGTGCTGGCGATGCTGTCACTGATCGTCAGCTATTTCTTTTTCATGCGTGAAATCTTCATTGCCACCAAGACCTTGACGATGCGGCGCCTGCTGCTGCGGTTACCCTGAAGGTTTTTCACTGTGGAAAACCGCTATTGCAAATATCATTCGCCACGCCCAAAATTCGCCACTCAATTTTGACGATGTTTTTTTTACAGATTTTTCCTGACCGGAGTACCCATTGACCCGTCCCCCGTTATACAAATCCCTCTATGCCCAGGTTCTGACCGCGATCGTCATCGGCGTCGTGCTGGGCCATTTTTATCCTGAATCCGGCGCGGCCATGAAGCCGTTTGGTGATGGTTTCATCAAGCTCATCAAGATGATCATCACGCCGGTTATTTTCTGTACCGTCGTCATCGGCATCGCCGGCATGGAAGACATGAAGAAGGTCGGCAAGACGGGTGGCCTCGCACTGCTGTACTTTGAAGTTGTCAGTTCGATTGCGCTGATCGTCGGTCTGGTGATGGTCAATCTGTTCAAGCCTGGCGTTGGCATGAATATTGATCCAACCACGCTCGATACCAAGGGACTCACCAACTATGTGGGTGCCGGCAAGTTGCAGAGCACGACAGATTTCCTGCTCAACATCATCCCGACCAGTGTCGTCGACGCCTTCGCCAAGGGCGAAATCCTGCAGGTGCTGATGTTCTCCATCCTGTTCGGTTTTGCGCTGCACCGGGTCGGTGGTCGCGGCACGCTGGTGTTTGACTTCATCGAAAAAATCTCGCATGTCCTGTTCGGCATCGTCGGCGTGATCATGAAATTTGCGCCTATCGGTGCGTTCGGCGCGATGGCCTTCACGATTGGCAAGTACGGTGTCGGCTCATTGCTGTCGCTGGGTATGCTGATGGGGACTTTCTACGGTACCTGCCTGATTTTCATTTTCCTGGTGCTGGGTTCGATCGCCCGGGCGACTGGCTTTAGCATCTGGAAGTTCATCAAGTACATCAAGGAAGAACTGTTCATCGTGCTGGGCACGTCGTCGTCGGAATCGGTCTTGCCGCGCATTATGGTCAAGATGGAAAACCTCGGCGTCAAGAAATCGGTTGTCGGCCTGGTGATACCAACCGGTTATTCATTCAATCTGGACGGTACGTCGATCTACCTGACAATGGCTGCTGTCTTCATTGCGCAAGCGACCAATACGCCGATGTCGCTGATGCAACAGATCACGCTGCTGGCCGTGTTGCTGCTGACATCGAAGGGCGCGGCGGGTATTACAGGCAGCGGGTTCATCGTGCTGGCGGCCACGCTGTCGGCCGTCGGTGGCTTGCCGGTGGCGGGCCTCGCGCTGATCCTAGGCATTGACCGCTTCATGTCGGAAGCGCGGGCGCTGACCAATCTGATCGGCAATGGCGTCGCCACGGTCGTCGTTGCCAAGTGGACCGGTGATGTGGACATGGCGAAACTGACCCACACGCTGGACCATCCGAACGAGATTGAAACCGACGAGCCGGAAGTGCTGGCCGAAAAAACGCATGGCGTGCCTCAGGCACCCTTGTAATCATGAAATTTTGCTGAAGACGTTTCACAAGATTAAGCTCGCCTCGGCGAGCTTTTTTTCTGGGCACTCGACAGACCATCGCGGTGCCGGGAATTGCTCTTCATGGCTATCTGGTTCGCTGCGGTTCGCCCTGTTTCGCCAATTCATGCAGCATGCCATCGGCCGTCTTCTGGAACTGCGACCCCAGGAATGGCACTTATCACCTATCCACTCTTCATTCTCAATTCGACGATAGCTCACCGGGAAGTGACGATCATGACAATTCCTGTTTCTCAGCACCGCCGTGTTCCCACGGACTTTGGCAAAACGGAGGCGGCTGCTCAGGCCCGCGGCACCGGCTTTTCGGTCAGGCCTGCGGCCAATAAGATCGCTGAAAAAATTCAGTCATTGTCTGCCCAGTATTCCCCGAAAAATCTCAGTGCTGCCTTCCATCGGTTGGCGGCAGACAGCGCTCCGCTGCGTCAACGGATCACGCTTGCTGCGAACAAGATCGCCGCACAGCTGACCGAAGCGCTCAATTCCATTGCGGGCATCGTCGGCGATTTACCGTCCGACGAGCCCTATCAATCGAGCGCGCCGCAACAAAATCAGAGCGGGTGCGGACATTCATGCGAGCAGCCTGAACCGGGCAAAGCGCAGACGCCGCCGAAACCTGCCGCACCGATGCCGCATGCGCCGCCAGACAACGCGGGACACCCGAATTACAAAGGATCCAAGGTATCAGTCAGCGCATTATCGACCACTGGTCTGGTAGAGCATTTGAAAAACAATGGCATGACGGACAAGGATATGCAGGCGCTGAAACAAGATATCCGGGATATTTATGGCGCTCATGGAAGTACTGCTTTGCAAGAGCAATTCGATAAAAAATACAGCAATGTGTTTTCAGAAAAAATCGCCGAGAACCCTAAAAAATTCGGTTTGCTGATGGGCCGTATCAAACTCACATCGGAGACGCCACCAAAACCTGCCGAACCGATGCCGCAGGCACCGCCGCCAAAAACTGCAGCACCGATGCCGCAGGCACCGCCTGCGCCGGAAGCTGCAGCGCCGGTGCCACAGGCACCGCCTGGTAACACGGGGCACCCGAATTACAAAGGATCCCTGGTGTCGATGAGCGCATCACCGCCCGCTGATCTGGTTGAACATTTGAAGAAAAACGGCATGACAGACAAGGATATGCAGGCGCTGAAACAAGATATCCGGGCAATCTGGGGCGCTCATGGAAGTACTGCTTTACAAGAGCAATTCGACAAAAAATACAGCAATGTGTTTTCAGGAAAAATCTCCGAGCACTCTAAAAACTTTGGCTTGCTGATGGGTCGTATCAAATCCACTTGAATGGCGAGGTACACATGACACAAGCATCTGACAATGATCTGAGCGCTGCCCTGATGGCACTGGAAGAAAATTCACCGCACGACAGCAAGCTCGCGGCGCTGCGTGCGCGTGCCAGTGTCGCCTTCCTGCAGGCTGTCCGCGAAATGGATGCGTTCCTGGCATCTGAAATTGCCGACCACGCAGCGCTACCTCCGACGCCACAGATACCCAAAGCGATGACCGTGCTTGCCTTGACGGCGACGGCACGTCAGCGCGAAGCCAACATCAAATCCCGCCTCGATCTGGCCACCATGCTGGTGATCGGTGCGCTCGACAATCAGAATAATCCGCAATGGGATCCGGCCAATCCCGATAGCAACCGTCGGGACGGATCACCCAATCCGATGCTGGCTCTGCTGGGTATCGCGCCAGACACCCGCAGTTAACTAGCCGGCGCTCCGCAATACCTCGCGCACCCGTGATCGTTCAAGAATGAGGACAAGGGTGGCGTTTGTGCGCGTCATGGCATCATGCGGTTCCATTTTTTTATAAGGCCTGCCAATGACTGCTCCGATAACGCTGCAAGCGATTGCTCCTGCACCTTCCAAACGGGCTGCCGGCGTGCCGCGCATCGTCGTCGTCGGTGGCGGTGCCGGCGGGCTGGAGCTAGTGACGCGGCTGGGACAGCGACTCGGCAAAACCGGGCGGGCCGAGATCGTGCTGGTTGACCGTTCGCCGTCGCATCTCTGGAAACCGTTGTTGCATGAAGTTGCTGCCGGCAGTATGGATGCCAATACCCATCAGGTCGATTATGTCGCTCAGGCGCGCTGGCATCATTTCGAATTCCAGCAGGGCGAATTGCGTGGTCTTGACCGCGCTGCCAAGCAGCTGAGCGTCGCGGCGCTCATCGACGAAGACGGTGTTGAGGTACTGCCGGCGCGCACGCTGGCCTACGACACGCTGGTACTGGCGATCGGCAGCACGACCAATTTCTTTGGCGTGGAGGGTGCCGCCGAACATGCGATGGCACTCGATGCGCTGAGCCAGGCCGAGCAATTCCGGCGTCGTCTGATTTCGGCCTGCATGCGCGCGCAAAATACCAACGCGAGCACACCCGGCGCGGCGTCACGGGTTGACGTCGTCATCGTCGGTGCCGGTGCCACCGGGGTCGAACTGGCCGCCGAGTTGCGCAATACCGCCGAGGTCTTCGGTGCCTACGGGCTGCATCATCTGGATGGCCAGCGTGATATCCACCTGACCCTGGTCGAAGCCGGGCCGCGCATTCTTGCGCCGTTACCGGAGCGCGTCGCGCTGCAGACAACCAAGTTGCTGGAGCAATTGAACGTGACCGTGCTGACTGGCGAAGCGGTCGTCAAGGTCGAGGCGCGTGCGGTGCTCACTGCCAGCGGCAAGTCCTTGCCGGCCGACTTGATCGTTTGGTCCGCAGGGATCAAGGTGGCAGCCATCCTTGGCGAGCTCGGACTGCCGGTCAATCGGCTGGGTCAGGTGCCGGTGCGATCGAGCCTGCAGACCGAAATCGATCCGGCGATTTTTGCGATGGGGGATTGCGCCAGTTGCCAGTGGCCGGAAAAAAACACCACGGTGCCGCCGCGTGCGCAAGCAGCGCACCAGCAAGCCACGTTTCTGGTCAATGCACTGCGCTTGCAGCTTGACGGCAAGCCGCTACCGGCGTTTCGCTTTCTCGATCACGGGTCGCTGGTGTCGCTTGGACGTTTCAGTGCGGTCGGGAATCTGATGGGCAAGCTAACCGGTAAAACCTTGCTGGTCGAAGGTTTGGTGGCGCGTCTGCTCTATGCAGCGCTGTATCGCTCGCACCGGATGGCGCTGCTTGGACCCCTGCGGATGATCGTGGACATGCTGGCGCAATGGCTGCGCGGCAAGACGGTGCCGCGTATCAAATTGCACTGAAACGTGCGGGCGGAGACGTCAGCGCAATGCCGAGTAAGCCGTCGGTACCAGAAACTGGTTCTCGATCCGCTCAACGATGATCGCTTCGGCTTCGGTGGCGGCGCGCTGGGCCAGCCAGTCGGGATCGCTGGCGAAGGCATTCCACTTGGTTTCGCGTTCGGCCAGGCTGTCCCATTGCAGCATGTAGGTTAGCGTCTGGTTGCTCTGGCCGACCAGGGTGGTCCAGAAGCCAACTTGACGAATACCGTATTTTTCCCAGAAACCAAGCGTGATGGTCTGGAAGCGATGGTTCAGCGCCGGCAGTCTGCCTGGCGCGCAATGGTAGGTGCGCATTTCGTGGATCATGGGATTCCTTGTGGGTTGATGGCTGCAGTCAGCCTTGTTGCGTAGCGAAGAATCGCATCATTTCGCGCGTCGCGTGCGGACCGCGCGCATCGGTATAGGTCCCTTTGCTGCTGCCACCCGACCAGGCATGACCGGCACCATGGATCAGCCATTGCTCGGCCAGCGGCGAGCCGTCGCGCTTCTGGTGTTGCGTGCGAGTATAGGTATACCCATCCGGTACGCGGCCGTTTTCAGTGGTCGACGGGTCCTCGCTGCGGACATGCTGTTCGATCAGTTGCTCGCCGTTGCGCGGATGGACGGTCTTGTCGCGGTCGCCGTGGAACACGATGATGGGCCGCGACCCGCTGGGCAGCGATTGCGCGGAGCGGGTTTCGTTCATGCCGCTGCGCATCGCCTGCATCGCCGACATCAGGTCGGTGGCGGCGGCGTACGGCAGGCCGGAATGGATGCCGACCGCAGCATACAGTTCCGGATACGTGTTGCCCATGATGGCGGCCATCGCTCCGCCGGCCGATAGTCCTGCGACATAAACCTGCTTTGGCAGTACCTTGTAATCGGCCATGATTTTGCGTGTCATGTCGGCGATGATCGACGGCTCGCCTTGTTCGCGCTGCTGGTCGACGGCATTGAACCAGTTCCAGCATTGCGAGCCGTTGGCCGATTTAGCCTGTGCCGGATACAGCACGAAGCAGGGTGTGCGTTCGGCTTGCGCATTCATTTCGGTGCCGGCGGCAAAGTCGTCCGGGTTTTGCGTACAGCCGTGCAGCATCACCACCAGCGGCAATGCCTGTCCGGTGTAGGCAGCGGGGACATACAACTTGTACTGACGGGTGCCCGCGGCATTGCTTAGCGTGCCTGCCAGGAACTGACCGCGCTCGTCGGTTGCCGGTGTCGGGGTGGCCGCCGGTTGCTGCACGCCAAAGCGCTGCAGCAGGTCGGCCACGAAGGCCGGGATGTCCGGTGGCGTGGCCACCTTCGGCGTCGGCGGCAATTCCCGGCCTGCCGGAGGCGGATTGATGTCCTTCATGGCCGGACGTTCGGGCATCGATGCTGCACCGGGCAAGCTGCGTTGCAGCACGCGCTGGATCAGGTTGGCAGCGATTCCTTTCGGGCCCGACTGCAGCAGGCGACTGGCTTTGCGCAGTAGTTCTTGCATGTCGTTGTTCAGTTTCATGGATATCCTTCTCTGAAAGAGGGGTGAATACGAGGTGAAAATATCAGTGGATACGGTCAGCCAGAGCGCGCTTGACTTCCTCGCTGGCATGCAGCGCACCCAGTACGACGATCGATTCGATCACGGCGAGTGCCAGTTCGGCACTGACATCGCTGGCGATGCTGGCCAGTCCGAGGATCTGGATCTGCAGTTTCTGGCCGGCCAGCTGTGCGGCTTCCAGATCGCTGCGGGAAAAATGATGCAGGCCGAGCACCATGCTCTTGCGGGCGACGGTTTGCCGGACGATGTCGGCATGCGTGCCGAGCTGGTTGCGGATGGCGGTGCGAATCAGGTCGGTACGGTTCGAATAAAACCCTTCCTGCACGAGCAGATCGATCTGGCCCAGATCAATCAGGCCAAGGTTGATCGTGATTTTTTAGCTTTCGGCGATTTTCGGGATCGCTTTGGCAAGGGTGCCGGGCTTACGCATGCGGTGTTCCTTATGAGTCATTTCTTGGGATTGGCATCTAAATGGATTCCATACGCCATCTGTGTGGATGGAATTATAGGCTGATGCGCTTATCCGTCAACCCGGGACGCATTTTTTCGCAGCATGGCGATGCCGGTCCGTTTGGTCAGGCGTAGTACTTTGGTCCAATAGCGTTGCCGCTGCAGTTCGTTACGATGATGGCAATTAATTAACGTCGTTTTCTTTTCGGGGATCATCATGGCCACTTCAGCAAACACCTCCGTCAAAACCGTTCCTGCCGGGAATAAGGTCGGCACCATCGGCACCGTCAAGCTGGTGGTGGGTGAAGTTACTGCAACCGATCAGGGCGGCGTCCAGCGTGTTTTGCATGAAGGCGATCAGGTCAGCGCCAATGACGTGATCCAGACTTCCGCAGACGGCGCAGTGGATATCGCGTTCATTAACAACACCCATGTCGATCTCGGGCGTGATGCCCGGATCGCGCTGGACGATAGCGTTTTTGATCCGCGCCAGGCCGCGACCGAGCAAAACGATATTGCGGCGATTCAGGCCGCCATTGCCGCCGGTGCCGACCCGACCACGCTGGTGCCAGCGCCGGCAGCTGGTGCGGGCGCGGCCGATGAAGGTGGTAGCAGCTTCGTGGTCGTGGACCAGCTTGCTGCACGGGGCAATGTGACGAGTGGCTTCGATACGGCTGGCGGCTTTGTCGCGCCGCCTGTCCCGCTGGTGAACGGCGGCTTGCTGCCAGTGGTGGCAGCGGCTGTAATACCGCCTGAGACGCCACCAGTGACGCCACCAGTGACGCCACCGGTGACGCCACCAGTGACACCGCCTGAGATTCCACCCGTAACACCGCCCGAGATTCCACCCGTAACACCGCCGATTACCGTAAATGATGTCATCACAACCAACGAAGATACGGCAGTCAGCGGCTCGGTGGCCACCAACGATACGCCCGGGTCAGCCGGCGGCAATGTCTGGGCCATCAATGCCGTTGCCAGTCACGGCGAGGTGGCGTTCAATCCGGACGGAACGTACACCTACACGCCGGTCGCCAATTACAACGGACCGGACAGCTTTAGCTATAACCTGACCGATGCGAACGGCAATGTCAGTTCGGCTATCGTGACCGTGACAGTCAATCCGGTCAACGATGCGCCGGTTGCGGTCAATGATCGTTTTAGTACAGGACAAAATTTGCCACTGGCTGGCACGTCGGTACTCGTCAACGACACCGATGTCGACGGCAATGCGCTCACTGCGAGGCTGGTCGCTCAGGCACAACATGGTGTTGTTGCCCTCAGCACGGATGGCACGTTCACCTATACGCCCACTGCGGGTTACCACGGTCCTGACAGTTTCACGTATCAGGCCAATGATGGTGTCGCCAACAGCAATATCGCCACCGTGACCATCGACGTCAATGCCACGCCGGTCGGAACCAAGGAGCAGTACGGTGTGATCCAGAACGGCACGCTGTCGGTGTCGGCGGCCAACGGAGTACTGACCAACGATACCGACGTCGATTCCACGGCACTGACGGCCGTGCTACTGCGCACGGCCTTGCATGGAACGTTGACGCTCAATGCGAATGGCTCGTTCAACTATGTCCCGGAGCCCGGCTATAGCGGCGGTGACAGCTTCACCTATCAACCAAGTGATGGCATCACGCTGGGTAGTCGCGTCCTGGTCTCGCTGTTCATTGATCCGCTGCCGCCGGTGGTGTTGGCCGCGATGGTGACGCAGGTGGGGATGCAGGCGGGGGCCGAACCGGCGGTCCTGTCGTCGTTCACCGATTTCAACAATGGCAGCGCTGGCGGCTGGGTCGCCCACAACACGGTGACCGGGACCACCGGGACAGTAGAGATCAATCCGGAATCGGTCTATGGCGGTCCGTCGACGACCAACCGGGTGCTGGAAGTCGAATCGGCTGCAGGCATCAATTCACTGCAACAATCATTTGAGACCCACAAGGGCACCGTGTATCAGGTCGAGGTCGATTTCTCGACGCGCGACACCGCCGGCGCAGCGGGCGACAACAGCACGCTGCAGATGCTGGTCAACGGCACGGTCATCGGTGTGATGCCGGGGGGCAGTAGTTTTGCAACCGCGCACCATACCTTTTCGTTTGCGGGTAGCGGCGGCAGCGACCTCGTCGAATTCCGTGCGCTCGATGGCAAGGTCGATACCGTGGGCGGGCTGATCGACAATATCCGGCTGACGCAAACGGCCAGTGCCTACCAGGATCATGCCGCGTTGCTGCAGCCCTTCACCAGCGTTTTCGGGGATGTGACCGATCAGGGTGCCAGTCATATGATCCGCCTGAGCGGGATGCCGGTCGGGTCCACCGTGACCGACGGGACGGCCGGCCACACATTTGTCACCACGGCCATCGGGCAGACCGTCGAGATTTTTAATCCCGATCACGCCAGTACGGCGAACTGGAATCTCAACACGATCGCGGTCACTGCGCCGGAAAAGTATGTCGGAGAGTTGCAGCTGACCGCGACGGAAAGTACGACCTCCGGCGGTGTTGCGACCGCTACCCATGATTTCGCGCTGAGCTATGGTCCCACCACCTTCACCGGCACGGCGGGAGTCGACATCATCCACGGCACCACGGCCAACGACATCATCAATGGTGGCCCTGGCGACGATATCCTCAGCGGTAGCCTGGGCACCAACACCTTTGTCTACCGGAGCGGTGACCTGGCCGCCGGCGCGGGCGGCGACCACATCCTCGATTTCAAGGTGGGCACGGCATCGACAACCGGTGATGTGCTCGATATCAGCGACTTGCTGTCCGGGCATGGCATCAGCCAGTCGGCATTTGCCGGTCATGAAGCCAACTTCCTGCAGGTGACCAGCACCGGCGGTGTCACATCGATCCAGTTTGATGCGGGCGGCACGGCAGGTGCCTCGCCGCTGCCGCTGGCCACGCTCGATGGGGTTGGTCCCGGCCTGACGCTCAACACCTTGCTCGACCATGGCCAGATCCATGCAGCCTGATTCGGTCAGCCCCTCCGAAGGCGAGGGCAACACGCTGCGGCACGCTGACCTGATCGCCGGTGCCAATGTACCGATGCCGCACTCCGGGGTGGTATCGGTGCCGGTTGCCGCGCCATCAGTGGGGTCGGAGTCGCTGCAATTGGCTGACTTGCTCGATAGTGGCAGTTCCGGTTTGTCCGTCACTGGCGGATTCGTCCTGTTCGAGCATCATGACAATCCCGGCAGCATGCACGTGCGCGTCATGCTCGAAGGGGCCGATCACCACCAGTTGTTCGACGTCGGCACGCTGGCGTGTGGTCCCGACCTCAATAGCCTGCTCGGGTTGATCGTGCCGGATGGCGCTTCAAGCTGATTGCAGCTTGTCGCAGCAGCCGGACTAGTGGTGAGAAATTTAACACTTTTAGTTTTCCATTCTCATGGAAAATGTTCACTCTCAAGGGAGCCATGCATTAACGGCCTCCTGTTTCATTCGGGAGCTAAATTTAGACAAGATGTGCGTCATCTATACCTGTGTCATGTCCATTGAAAATAACTTCTGCTATATTCAATGTCGAATTGACAATTCAATGCCGATTCCCCCGTAGTTTTCACTATTTTGGAAAGGGAGCTTCTCATGTCTGCTCGTGCGCGTAATTCATTTTCAGTGACCGTCATTGCTGCCGGTTTTCTTTTCATCGGTCCGGCGTCTGGTCAGTCATTGAAGGCAGCTGTCGAACAGGCGTTGCAAACCAATCCCGATGTGCTGGCCGATGCCAACCGGCGTTTGTCGACCGATGAAGCACTCAAGGCGGCAAAAGGTGGCTTTTTGCCCAAGGTCGACCTCGGGGTCGGCATGGGGCGCGAGTGGAGCGACAACCCGTCGACCCGCTTTAACGGTGGCACCTCGCTGCTGACCCGCAATGAAGCCTCGCTCACCTTGAACCAGATGCTGTTTGACGGCAACCAGGTGCAAAGCGAAGTCGATCGCAATCAGGCACGGGTCGCGTCGTCCGCCAACAAGCTCAGCGGTACGGCCGAGCAAACCGCCTTGCGCGTCATCGAAGCGTATCTGGAAGTGCTGCGCAACCGCGATCTGGTCGTGCTGACCACCGCCAATGCCCAGGTCCACTTGCGCACGTACGATCAGATCAAGATTCGCAGTGACAGCGGTGTCGGGCGCAAGGCCGATCTCGAGCAGATCAGTGCGCGGCAGGGACTGGCCAATGCCAACCTGACCTCTTCCGAAGCCAATCTGCGTGACGCCGAAATCAACTTCCTGCGGGTCGTCGGGAGCGCTCCTGCCAACCTCGACAAGGTCGACGGGCCGCCGGCCAGTCTGATCCCCGCGTCACTGGAAGCGGCACTGACAGCGGCGATCGACAATCACCCGACACTCAAGTCAGCCCGGGCCGACTTCGATGCCGCCAATGCACAGATCGTCGGTGCCAAGTCAACCATGTCACCGCGCCTCGATCTGCAACTCGGGACCACGATCAACCACGATATCGATGGCCTGCCGGGTCGCAACGACTCCCGTTTCGCGATGTTTCGCCTGCGCTGGAATCTGTTCAACGGCGGCTCGGATACGGCGCGTGTCAATGAAACTGTCGCCTTGTCCGGTGAAGCACGCGAGATCATGAATCGCACCTATCGTCAGGTCGACCAGAGCACGCGTCTGTCCTGGAATGCGCTGACATCGGCACAACTGCGGATGCCATCGCTGCGTCAGCATGCCGAATCCAGCGCACTGACCCGCGACGCCTATACCAAGCAATTCAGTATCGGCCAGCGGACCTTGCTCGACATGCTGGATTCGGAAAACGAAACCTTCACGGCGGCCTCGAATTACGTCAACGGACAGTACCTGGAAGTCTTTGCCAGGTACCGCGTGCTGGCCGACATGGGCCAATTGCTCACTGCATTGGATGTCGCAAAGCGTCCGGAGAGTATGCTGGCGACTTCGATATCGAATCCCACCGCAAAGAACTAATTCCGGACTGGCCGCAAGCGCCGTTCCGGAGCCGGAACAGCGCGTTTCTTATGACAGGGCAGGTTGATGCAGTTACGCGGCGCATCCACGATGATGGTGACAGGGAGGAGAACGCCTTTGATGCCGCGCGGGTATCTTGCCGGTTTGTTTCTTCGGAACCTGGCGGTCCTGCGTTATGCCTGATCCGGTTCCGGTTACAAGCCGACTCGGCCAGCTTGCCTGTCAGAGCCTGCAGTTGCTGTTACTGCTGGCCGCGCTGTGCATGGGCATTGCCAGCGTCCGGTCGGTCGAGTCGGACATCGTCTTGCCGGCGCGTGTGCTGGCCGCTGCCGAACTCAAGTACGGGGCAGGCGCGCGCGAGCGGCTGGCCGCCTGGCAGCAACTGGTGGGCAGTGCGCATGGCCGTCTCGAAGCCGACAAACTCAGGCTGGTCAATGATTTCTTCAACACGATACCGTTCGTTTCCGATCTGGAGCACTGGGGCCGGGAAGACTACTGGGCGACGCCGACCGAAATGCTGGCCAGCAATGGTGGTGATTGCGAGGATTTTTCGATTGCCAAGTATTTTTCGCTGGTCGCGCTGGGCGTGTCGATCGATAAATTGCGCATCACCTATGTCAAGGCGCGTGACATCAATCCCGTCAGTCAGGCGCACATGGTGCTGACGTATTACGCCACGCCGGGGGCGATGCCGCTGGTGCTGGACAACCTGATTCCCGAGATCAAGCCGGCGTCGCAACGGCCCGACCTGACCCCGGTGTACAGCTTCAACGGCGATGGCCTGTGGCTGGCCAAGGCGCGCGGCGACGGCAAAGCCGTCAAAGGCGGCTCCGGCAATATCAGCCTGTGGCGCGGGCTGATCGCGCGCATGGGTAAGGAATTCGACTGATGCGTCCATTGCACCTACTCCCAAGGAAATCATGACTCTCCTGCGACAACTTACCGCCGTGATCATTGCGCTGTTCGTCCTGCTGTTTGCCGGCACCGTCGCCATCAGCGTCTCGGATACGCGGACCTATCTCGACAACCAGCTCAAGACGATTTCGCAGGACACGGCGACCTCGCTGGGTCTGAGCCTGTCGCAGGATTTTGCCGACGCCGACATGATTCTGGTCGATAGCAAAGTCAGCCTGATCTTCGATAGCGGCTATTACCGCGAAGTGACGGTCGCCGGTCTCGATGGCAAGGTCCTGGTGCAGCGTCTGGCCATGGCGCAGGTGCCGGATGTGCCGGCCTGGTTCGTGCGGCTGTTTCCGATCGAGACCCCGCGCGGCCAGGCACTGATCATGTCCGGCTGGCAGCAGGCCGGTACCATCACCGTGGCCGCCAATCCGGCAGCGGCTTATGCGACGTTGTGGATCAGCAGCGTCAAATCATTCTGGTGGTTCTTCGCCACCCTGATACTCACGTCATTGCTGGCGATGGTCGCGCTGCGCCTGATCCTGCGTCCTTTGCATCTGGTCGAAGCGCAAGCCCGCGCCATCTGCGACCGCGAATATCCGGTGCAGGACAAACTGCCGTGGACGCTCGAATTGCGCAACGTTGTCGTCGCCATGAATCGCATGACGCGCAAGATCAAGGCGATGTTCGACGATCAGGCCGACGCCATGGAGCGCCTGCGCACCGACAGTTATCGCGATGCGCTGACCGGGCTGGCCAACCGGCGCTATTTCGACATGCAGCTCCAGCAAATGCTGGCCTCGGACGAGGAATTCCATTCCGGCGCCTTGCTGCTGGTCGAACTCAAAGAGTTCAAGTCATTCAACGAACGGCGCGGCTATACCGCAGGCGACGAGTTGCTACGCGGGGCGGTGGCCGTCATTGACGAAGTCGTGCAGGCCGAAGCGGGTATCGACTGTTTCGTCGCCCATCTGGCCGGTGCCAGTTTTGCGCTGGTGGTGTCGCATGTCAGCGAACCCGAAGCGATCGCGTTCGGCGAACGGCTGGCGGCGGCACTGGCACAATTGCAGCAGCGTGGTCTGGCCGATAGCGCGGACGTCGGACATGTCGGCATGGCGTTTTACCGGCATCAGAGCGCCAGTCAGTTTCTGTCCGAAGCCGACACCGCGCTGCGCGCTGCGCAAAACAAGGGACCCAATGCCTTGCATGTCCACGCCAGCCGTGGCGCGGCTGTCGTGGCCTGGCCAGCGACGCGCTGGAGCACATTCCTGCGCGACGTGATCACAGACAAGAACATCGTCCTGCATCTGCAGCCGGTATTGCGCAATACCGGCGAGCAGGCGGTGCTGCATTACGAAACCTTGTTGCGGGTCACTGGCGAGGATGGCCAGCTGATCCCGGCGGCGGTCTTCGTACCGATGGCCAAGCGGCTTGGACTGATCCAGCAGATCGACCGGCTGGTAGTGGCCGAAGTACTGCTGCGCTTGCAACAGCAGCGCTATGGCGAGAACCGCATCGCAGTCAACCTGTTCCCGGCGACGCTGCAGGACACCGGCTTTGTAGCCTGGCTCGATGCTGCCTTGCAGGCTGATCCGGTCGCCGCCAGACGTATCGCCTTCGAGGTGCCGGAATACGGCGCACTGGAGAACCTCGATGCACTGCGCGCACTGGTCAATCTCGTGCACCGTCACGGCAGTCAGTTCGGTATCGATCATTTCGGACGTGGCTTTGCCTCTTTCGGCTATCTGGCGACGCTCAAACTCGATTACCTGAAGATCGACGGCAGCTTCATCCGCTGCATCGACACGCAGCGCGATAACCAGTTCCTGGTCGAAGCGATCTGCAAGATTGCCCACGGCCTGGACCTGCAAGTCATTGCCGAATCGGTCGAAACAGACGCCGAACGGACCATGCTGGCCACCCTGAAAATCGATGGCGTGCAAGGCTTCGGTATCGGCATGCCGGGAGAGCGGTAATGGTTGGCGTCACAAGCACGTCGCAACATGCTTGACCTGTTCGGTCCGCGCTGGCACATCGGCTGTTCGCCAACTGGTCTGGCACTGGTGCAGCGAGACCGCTTCGGCCATCATGTCGGCGTGGCCATCGAACGTGACTGGCCAGCCGGAGCCGATCCGGCAGCCATGCTGAGAAGCCAGCTCCACATTGCGCTCGACCAGGCCGGTTGCGCCGGTGCCCGGGCCACGCTGGTGTTGTCGGATGACTGGTGCCGGATCGGCATCGTGCGCTCGGCAGCGCAGATGGCCGGGTCGTGCGGCACCGCAGCCGGGACGGGAGGCTGGATCTGGCAAGCCAGTGCCGGCCAGCCTTGTCTGGCGGTGGCCATCCCGGCCGTGCTGCAGGCGATGTTGCTCGACACGGTGGCGCGCTATCGCTTGCGCGGCGTGGTGCCGGTGCCGCACTGCCTGGTGGCGTGGAAGCGCTGGCAGGGCGAGTTAAAAAGGGGTGACTGGTTCGGCATCGTGCACGACAGCAGGATCCTGCTGGTGAGTCGCACCTCCGGAAAAATGCAGGGAGTCATGCAGCAGTTACTGCATCAGGACGACATGAAAAATCCGGACTGGCTGGCCGCCCGCGCCTGCATCGAATCGGCACGACTGGGTGTGCCCGCCCCATCGCGCATCGCACTGTGTGGCGAAGTGCCTGAACCCTGGACCAGGGCGTTGCCCGGTCAGTTGGCCTGCATTGCGCTGCGTGAAAAAAAATTGCCAGCGGGCTCACTCGCGGTGGCGCTGGCGCAAGCCGGTATCCCGGCCTGATCTGGTCGTGTACAGCGCAATCTGCGACAATTCGGCCATGACTTCCCTTGTTCCCGATTCCCCTGATTCAGCCGCCGCACTCTGGCACAGCGCTTTCTATCAATTCGTCGTGCTCGACGATCCGGACGCCGTCGTGCTGCAGTTGCGCTCGCTCACGCACGCGCTGCTGGGCAGCGTGCTGGTGGCTGAAGAAGGCATCAATGGCGTGCTGGCCGGAACGGCTGCCGACCTCGATGCCTTTGAAGCGGCGCTGACTGCCGACCCGCGCTTTTGCAGCATGGCCTTCAAGCGCAGCGCTTGCACGACACCACCGTTCGGTCGCCTCAAGATTCATCGCAAAAGCGAGATCGTGTTTATGGGCGTGCCCGGTGTCGATGCGGTGCGTCCGACCGGCATCAGCGTCAGTCCGCACGCATGGCGCGAGCTGATCGCCGCCGAGGATGTGGTGGTGATCGACAACCGCAACAGCTTTGAATACCGGCTCGGCAGATTCAACAATGCGGTCGATCCGCTGGTGGCCAATTTCCGCGATTTCCCCAAGTACATCGAAGCCAACGCGCCAGCCTGGCAAGCCGCCGGCAAACGGGTCGCGATGTACTGCACCGGCGGCATCCGCTGCGAAAAAACCAGCGCCTGGATGCACGACATGGGCATTGAAATTTACCAGCTCGAAGGCGGCATCCTGAATTATTTCCAGACCATGCCCGACGCTGAAAAAGACTGGCAAGGCGAATGCTTCGTGTTCGATAACCGCATTGCGCTCGACACCCGCCTCAACGAAACCGGCACCACGCTCGAGGACGTCTACGACGGCGAGCCCGATGGCGCATGGCGCTTGCAGCGCGCCCGCCGCCTCGACCAGTCCGGTTCGTGACGCACACCGGCATGACCCCGCCCGAGCGCGATGGCGTGGGGGCCAGCGCGGTGGCCTTGCCGCCCGGTCCGTGGAGCTTGCTGCTGGATTTTCTGGAAGTGCAGTTCCCGGCGGTCGGACGCGCTGCGTGGCAACGCCGCATGGAACAAGGCGACGTGCTCGATGCCAGTGGTGCAGCGCTCGCGGCGCAGGCACCGTATCGCGCCCATACCAAGGTATTTTATTTTCGCAGCCTGCCCACCGAAGCGGTGATCCCGTTCGACGAAGTCGTGCTGTTTCGTGATGACACGCTCATCGTCGTCGACAAGCCGCACTTTCTGCCGGTGACACCAGCCGGGCGCTACCTGCAGCAAACGCTGCTGGTGCGCCTCAAGCGCAAGCTCGGTATCGCGACACTGGCACCGATGCACCGGATCGACCGCGAAACCGCCGGCCTGGTCCTGTTCACGATACAGCCGGCGACCCGTGCGCTGTATCAGGGGCTGTTCCGCGAGCGCGCCGTGACCAAGCATTACGAAGCAATTGCGCCGTGGCGGCCCGAACTGCAGTTCCCGATGCAGGTACGCAGTCGGCTGGTCGATGCCGCGCACTTCATGAAAATGTGCGAAGTCGACGGCGAGCCCAATGCCGAAACACGCATCGAATTGCTCGAAGTGCAGGGCGCGCTGGCACGCTATGCGCTGCATCCGCTAACCGGTCAGCGCCATCAGTTGCGCGTGCAGATGGACGGGCTCGGACTGCCCATCCTCAATGACCAGATTTATCCGCACCATGCGCCCGAACTGCCGCCCGGCACACCGCCGGATTACAGCCGGCCATTGCAATTGCTGGCGAAATCACTGGAATTCATTGATCCGCTGTCGGGTTTGCCGCGCCATTTCGAGAGCCGGCTTGCGCTGCATTTCGGAGCGTTCGCCACACCGCTGTGACAAGGCTGGTCTTTGCCGGTAAAGGCAACTTTTGGACAGTCAATTTAAATACCAATAGTAAAATCTTGTTTTCCCATGAGTACCTTTTTGTACGTTAGACTGCGCATCCTCACTTCAGGAATGACATGCCAGACGCCTCTGCTTTGGATCACACCAGTTTTCGTCGTATCCTCGCGCGCAACATTACTTTGCCGCTGGTAGGAGGGGGGCTCAGTGCGCTGATTTTCGTCTTGCTGATTTTTTATCTGCTGGCCGAACTCAAGTCGGTCGAGCATTCCGAGCAGGTCATCGGTAATGCCAATGAAATTAGCAAGCTGGCAGCTGACATGGAGTCGGGCATGCGGGGTTTCGTGGTGTCTGGCGATGAAGACTTCCTGTCGTCCTACCAAACCGCGCGTCCGAAAATCAAGGTGGATACGGACGCCCTGACGCTGCAGGTGAGTGACAATCCGACGCAGGTCGCGCGCCTTGGCATGATCGGAAAGCTGCAGACCGACTGGGATGTCTTTGCTCAGGAAGCGATCATGTTGCGTCGCCAGAACGGTGATGCTGCCGCGCTGTTGCGCACCGGTCGCGGCAAATTGCAGTTCGACCGGATCCGTACCGAAATCAATGCTTTCCTGGAGGTCGAACAGCGCTTGCGCCGTGAGCGCACGGACAGTGCGCGTGATGCCACGATTAACGTGGTCGTGCTGTATCTGATCCTGATCCTGTCAATGACCGGCTTGCTGGCGTTCTTCGGGCGGCGCGACCTGATGCGCTTGTCGGGCGTGTATGGCACGACCTTGCTGGAACATCAGCAGCATGCGGTGCTACTGGAGTGCCAGGCTTGGCAGCGCACCGGACAAAGCCGGCTGGTCAGCCAGAACCTGGGTCAGATGACGATGCCGCAATTGGGTCGCAGCGTCCTCGATTTTCTGGCCGGGACCATTCACGTCAGTGTCGCGGCACTGTACGTGCAGCAAACCGACGGGGCCATGCTGCGTGTTGCCAGCTATGGCCTGAGCAAGGACGATGAACAGCGCGACCAGACGCTCGAGGCGGGCGAAGGCCTGGTCGGTCAGGCCGCCCTCGGTCGCCGTTTGCTGCATCTCCATGATCTGCCCGAGACCTACCTCAACGTCCGCACCGGGCTAGGCCAGATGCCGCCACGCCATCTGCTGTTGCTGCCGCTGACGCACGACGGCCATGTCAACGGCGTACTCGAACTGGGCTTTTTGCAGGCACCAGCCGAACGCGATAGCGAGTTGCTGGAGTTATTAGCGGCCAATATCGGCAGTGCGTTACAAGCCGTGCTGGTTCGTGCCCGCTTGCAGGACGTACTGGCCGAGACGCAGGAGCTCAATGAAGAAATGCAGGCGCAGCAGGAAGAGTTGCGCGCATCCAATGAGGAACTGGAAGAACAGTCGCACGCACTCGAAGTGAGCCAATCCATCCTCGAAAACCAGAAGGCCGAACTGGAGCAGAGCAACCATCAGCTGGCGCTGCAGGCCGTCGCGCTGGACCAGAAAAATACCGACCTCGGTATCGTGCAATCCGAGCTGGAAGAGCGCGCCCGCGAACTGCAGCGCGCCAGCAATTACAAGTCCGAGTTCCTGGCCAACATGTCGCACGAGTTGCGCACGCCGCTCAACAGTTCCCTGATCCTGGCCAAGCTGCTGGCTGATAACCGGCACGGCAATCTCAATGACGAGCAGATTCGTTTTGCCGAAACGATTTATTCGGCCGGTAACGACTTGCTGGTGCTGATCAACGACATTCTTGATATCTCCAAAGTCGAAGCAGGCATGCTCGAACTGGTACCCGACGTGATTCCGCTGGAGCAGCTGATGGTGTCGTTGCGGATGACGTTTGACCCGTTGACTCAGGACAAGAAGCTGACGTTTTCTGCCCGGCTCGCCGACGATGCCCCGGTCAGCATCTTTACCGATCGCCAGCGCCTCGAGCAAATTCTCAAGAACCTGCTGTCGAACGCGGTCAAGTTCACCGAGCGCGGGCAGGTCGCGCTGTTCGTCGAACAGCAGGCCGATGGCATGATTGCTTTCCGAGTCAGCGACTCCGGTATCGGCATTGCCACCGACCAGCAGGAAGGCATTTTCGAAGCGTTCCGGCAAGCCGACGGCACCACCAGCCGGCGCTACGGCGGCACCGGACTGGGGTTGTCGATCTCGCGCGATCTGGCGGCCTTGCTGGGTGGGGCGATCACGCTGACCAGCGTGGTTGGCGAAGGCAGCCTGTTTACGCTGGTGTTGCCGGCCATCGCCACGGCGGTACCGGACGCGGCGTCGGTGAATGCGTCGGTCATTGCGCCAGTCGTCACGCACGCATCGAGTGTGCTTGCCGAGGTATCGGACAGCGGCTGGCCTGTGCCGGCAGCGATGTTTAGCGATGACCGCCAGCATTTGTTCAGCGACGGCCGGACCTTGCTGGTGATCGAGGATGATGCCGTCTTTGCCCGTATCCTGTTTGACGTGGCGCACGACATGCACTACCAGTGTCTGGTCACGCACGGTGCCACCGAAGGCCTGGCGATGGCGGGTAACTACCTGCCCGATGCGGTCCTGCTCGACCTCGGCTTGCCCGATGGTTCCGGCATGGCAGTGCTGCAATGCCTGAAAGCAGATCCGGCGACCCGGCACATTCCGGTCCACATTATTTCCGGTTCCGACCGGGCGCGCACCGCGCTGCAGCAGGGTGCGGCCGGTTACGTGACCAAGCCGGCCACGCGGGCGCGACTCGAGCAGATCTTCGCGCAAATCGAGGGGCAAACCACCCGGACCACCAAGCGCGTATTGCTGGTGGAAGACGATGTGCGTCAGCGCGAAAGTGTGATGCACCTGATCGGCGACGAGGATGTCGAGATCACCGCCGTGGCCTCCGGCGAAGAAGCGATGGCGCTGCTGCACAGCGTGACCTACGATTGCATGATCATCGACCTGTCGCTGCCCGACATGCAGGGCCAAGAACTGCTGCAACGCATGGGCACCGATCTGGTCAGTGCGTTTCCGCCGGTGATTGTCTACACCGGGCGCAACCTCACGCGCGACGAAGAAACCGATCTGCAAAAGTATTCGCGCTCGATCATCATCAAGGGCGCACGCTCGCCCGAACGCCTGCTCGACGAAGTCACGCTGTTCCTGCACAAGGTCGAATCCAAACTGTCGCTGGAGCGCCAGGGCATGCTCAAGGCGGCACGCAACCGCGACCGCGTGTTCGAGGGCCGCCGCGTCCTGCTGGTCGATGATGATGTGCGTAATATTTTTTCGATGACCAGCGCGCTCGAACATCAGGGCCTGACGGTGGTGGTTGCACGCAACGGCTTCGAGGCACTCAGCCAGCTTGATGCGATTGCCGATGTTGACCTGATCCTGATGGATGTGATGATGCCCGGTATGGACGGCCTCGAAGCCACCCGCCACATTCGCGCGGATTCCCGTTTTCGCAATCTGCCGATCATTGCGATCACCGCCAAGGCGATGAAAGATGATCAGGCGCGCTGCCTCAGCGCCGGCGCCTCGGACTACCTCGCCAAGCCGGTTGATCTGGATCGCTTGTACTCGCTGTTACGGGTCTGGCTGCCGAGCATGGAGCGGTTGTGATAACGGCGCTGTCGACCGGCGACATCGAAATGCGCCTGCTGATCGAAGCCATCTATTTGCGCTACAGCTACGACTTCCGCGATTACTCGGAAGCCTCGCAGGCGCGTCGCGTGCTGCATGCCATGGTGCAGATGGATTGCCGGACGGTGTCCGAATTGCAGTCCCGCGTGCTGCATGATGAAGAGGCGTTTGCCCGGTTGCTGCAATATCTGACGATCCCGACCAGCGAGATGTTTCGCGATCCATCGTATTTTCTGGCGTTGCGCGAGCAGGTCGTTCCGTTCCTGAAAACCTATCCCTCGCTGAAGATCTGGATCGCCGGTTGCAGTACCGGCGAAGAAGTGGTGTCAATGGCCATCCTGCTGCACGAAGAAGGCTTGCTCGAGCGCTGCATTCTGTATGCCACCGACATCAATCCGCACTCGCTGGATCGGGCCCGCAAGGGCGTGTATCCGCTTGACCGGATGGACCACTATGCGCAGAGCTACCGTCAGGCAGGCGGGCGTGCCAATCTGTCTGATTACTATACTGCGGCGTATGAGTCAGCGCTGTTCGACCGGGCCCTGCTGGAACGGGTCAGCTTTTCCGATCACAGTCTGGCGACCGACAGCGTGTTTTCGGAGACGCACCTGATCTGCTGTCGCAACGTGATGATCTATTTCAACCGGCAATTGCAGGAGCGCGCGCTCGGCTTGTTCCACGAGTCGCTTTGCCATCGCGGATTTCTTGGTCTTGGCAGCAAGGAGAGTATCGATTTTTCCGGCCACGCCAATCTGTTTGACCCGCTCGTCAGGAATGAGCGGATTTACCGCAAGAGCGCATTGGAGAATGCCTGATGCTTGAACCACTTGCTGGAGGGGTTGCCGACCCGGTTGCCGACCCGGTTGCAGTCCCGGTGGAGGAACCCGCCCGCATCAAATTGCTGATCGTCGATGACCTGCCCGAAAACTTGCTGGCGCTCTCGAAAATCATCGAGCAGGAAGATCGCCTCGTCTATCAGGCGCGTACCGGCGAAGCCGCGCTGGCGCTGTTGCTCGAACATGAATTCGCCCTCGCCATCCTCGACGTGATGATGCCGGGGATGGACGGCTTCGAGCTGGCCGAACTGATGCGTGGCACCGAGCGCACCCGCACGATTCCTATCGTCTTTGTCAGCGCCGCCGGCAAGGAACTCAATCACGCGTTCAAGGGATATGAAACCGGTGCGGTCGATTTTTTGTACAAGCCGCTCGACATCGCCGCCGTGCAAAGCAAGGTCAACGTGTTTGTCGCGATGCGCCGGCAGCAAAACGACATGGCGCGTCAGGTCGCCGCGCTCGAAAAAAGCCAGCGTGAACTGCAGGCCACGAAAGACGAACTGCGCCACGCGCTGCAACTGCGCGATGATTTCATGTCGATGGTCGCGCACGAATTGCGCACACCACTCAACACCTTGCTGCTCGAAACGCAGTTACGCGGCATGCATCTTGATCGCGACAACCTCGACGCCTTTGCACCGGACCAGTTGCGGCGCATGGTCGCGCGCGACGGGCGGCAGATCAAAAGCATGATCCGGCTGATTCACGACATGGTCGATGTCTCGCGCATTCGCAGCGGCAAGCTGTCGATCCGGGCCACGGAGTTTGACTTGTCGACGTTGCTGCAGCAAGTGGTCAGCGACCTGGAGCCGCAGGCGGAGGTCGCCGGCTGTCGGATGTCGCTGGACGCGTCCGAAAGCCTTTGCGGTAGCTGGGATGATTTCCGGGTCGAGCAAATCATCATCAATTTGCTGACCAACGCATTGCGCTACGGTGCCCGCAAGCCGGTCGAAGTAGCCTTGACCGCCGAGTCCGGCCATGCCATCGTCACCGTGCGCGATCACGGTGGCGGTATTGCCCTGGCGCACCAGCAGCGCATCTTTGCGCCGTTCGAGCGGCTCGGCACGAACACCGTGCGCGAGGGCCTCGGACTGGGTTTGTACATCGCCCGGCAACTGGCGGAGGCGCATGGCGGGACTCTGGAAGTGATCAGCACGGAAGGGGACGGGGCGATGTTTGTGCTGCGCTTGCCGATGGCGGTAGCATGATTTTCTGGAGGGGGTTTTTCAGGGTGGATTGACGGCATCGACAGGTGTCGCGGCTTGCAGCCGAAACTCGTCATGCTCTCAATTAGCGCCGTTTTGAGTCCAGATTAATTGCGACTGAACGAAACGTGAGATGTAGTGATTCGACGATGCTTATTATTGGCTGTTGCGGAGGGCAATAAAACGGAAGTTTGTAGTATCACCGCTGGCAGCATGGTAAACGGCCTAAAAATGTCGTCAACCTCACAGAGAGATTCCGTACGAGATACAAGCTTAATTTATACTTTTATCTCACCAGTTTTTTACAGGTTCGCCTATGAAAACCAGCCCATCTTTCCCATCGCCAAAATTACTCGGTGTTTTTAAGACTTTTGGCGTGTTCGGACCAGCCTATCAGGTGATCGACGCTGTACGGCAACTCGCCGACGGCGATTGGATGATGCGTGTACGCCTGCTTGAAACGAGCGAAGAGGTCGAATACCGTTATACCCATGTCCTCGACGACCCCAAAGTCGCCTGATGTACGCGATCGCATTTGATCTGGTGGTGGCCGATACCGAGCAACATCATCCCAAGGGAGTATCGCAGGCGTAAGCCGAAATTGGTGCCACGCTGGCGAAGTTTGGATTCCGTCGCGTTCAAGGCAGTTTGTATGTCACTGACGACGAAAACATGGCGCAACTATTCGTCGCAATACAGTCGCTCAAATTGCAAGCCTGGTTTCCTCCTTCCGTGCGTGACATCCGCGCCTTCCGTATTGAGCAGTGGTCCGATTTCACTCCTGTCATCAAGGGAGTCATGTGATGCTCATTGGCTTTGTCTTTGCCGATAATTAGAACCTTGACTTGCTAAACGGCAGCTAGCCACACAGCGTGCAGTCGCCCTGCTGGAAGATGACGGAGTAGAAACAGCGCGTGCTCTGGTACGAGTGCCACGAGTCGGCCAGATTGGATTACCTATCTTCGCGCTGCCTGGCAAGGATGTGGGACTGACGCCATCGACAGTGGCCGCGTTGATACCGGAACAGCCATGCCCGAAATGATGGATGGCGTCTGTCATTAAACAAACCTCCGTTTTGTTGCCCTTGGCAACAACGAATGAGCGCACCTTCCTGCCACCACCTCTAGTCTCCCGTCCAGCCGCGATAAATATGAGCATGAGTTGCCGGTAGGTCGCAATGATCATGAGCTCAAAACGGCGTTGCTAACGAGTAGGACTATTTTCGGTTGTAAGTCGTGACAGATAGTCTGGCAACACCACTGCGAGGCTGATTTCAAGGGTCGTGCAGCGCCTCGCCGCCGTCGAGTCGAAGGAAAGACCATCGCGGTTTTTCTGAAAACAACAAACTCTGGCGGTCTGCTTGATCAGCCGTCACGATCTCACTGGCAAACAGCTGCGGGCCTTGCCCTGCGGTGCCGGTATCAAGGTAACTTGAGAATCGCTCCTTGCACCAGCCAAGTAATTCACTGAAGCAATAACACTCTCGTTTCGCAATGTTTGCCGCAGCACTTGCTCGCCCTGGAGACACGCGTTCACCCAACCCGGCAGGTTTGCAGTGCTTATCGTGCCGGTCTCCTCAACCAATGGTTTTTCTCGACAAGAGTCTTCGTTTCGATGCCTGTCCGTATCGATAAGTTTCTCTAAATCACAATTTATTGAGGTACCATGTCGTCACTTATCTAACCAACCACATATGAAATTGCTAAGATAAATTGTGCATTTTTCGTATTGAATTATTTTTTTTTACTTGAAATAACAACCTTTAATAGTGCTACCATATGCAACGATAAATTTACTGATAACAATTTTAACAATATATGTGGTGATTTTCAGGGCTTGGCTTAGGAAAACTGAAAGGCAAACGCAGGGGGAGGGGTTATCTCTCGGAGAGCAGGCGGGTTTGATCATCTTGGAACACAGGCGCAAACAATGCACCCGTCATGACCGCCTCGGCATTGCAGGTAGCCAAGGCGAGCAGAGGAAGGCGCGGACGCTTGTGGTTGCGGGAGGGGAACGTTTTTCGGGGCGTTAGCAGCTGGAACCGTAATTCTGGCATCGACGAAATCAGTGTTGAACGTACGCATCAAACTGCTTTTTTCGAAATTGTAAAAGCATCACATTAGGAATGCACCCTTTGGAAATGCAATCAGCTTTGGAGTTAAAAGCCTCCAGCGATACGTGGTCCCAAACTTTCAAAAGAAGAGTGGCCAAGCTGGACCGGTTGTTTCTGCTGACGGTAACGTTACCAACGTTATTGGCGACCCTCTACTTCGGTCTGATTGCGTCGGATGTCTACATTTCCGAATCACGATTCGTCGTGCGTAGTCCCGAACGCCAGGCTGTCACCGGACTGGGAGCGCTACTCAAGGGCGCAGGATTTTCCCGTTCGCAGGACGATACCTACACCGTGCATGAATTCATGCGCTCGCGCGACGCCCTTGCCAAAATCAACGCACAGCTTCCGCTTGCAAAAGCATTCGGCAACAGCACGACCGACCTGTTCAGCCGATTCAACGGATTTGGCATGGACGGTAGTTACGAGGCGCTGTATCGCTACTACCAAAACCACATCGTCATTGACCTGGACACAGCCTCCTCCATTTCAGGCTTGAAAGTCAGTGCCTTCAAAGCCGAAGACGCACACCGCATCAATCTGCTGTTGCTGGAGATGGGCGAGAGCCTGATCAACCAGCTCAACGAGCGTGGCCGGCAAGACATGATCCGCTTTGCTACCTCCGAAGTGGCCACCGCGGAACAGAAAGCCAAAGCCGCTGGCCTGGCGCTGTCCGGGTATCGCAATGATCAAACGGTGTTCGATCCCGAGCGTCAATCGGCGCTTCAGCTGCAGCTGATTTCCAAGTTGCAAGACGAGTTGATCGCCACCAAAACGCAGCTCGATCAGGTGCGTACCTTCACTCCGGAAAATCCCCAAATCCCCGCCTTGCAAAAACGGGCATCAAGCTTGCAAGCCGAAATGGCGTTGCAAATGGCCAAAGTGGCCGGTAGCGGTGGCACGTCGCTGACCAACAAGACAGCGGAATTCGAACGGCTGAGCCTGGACCGAAGTTTCGCCGAGAAGCAACTCGGCGGGGCGCTGGCCTCGCTGGAGCAAGCCCGCAATGATGCGCAGCGCAAACAGCTTTATCTGGAACGCATCGTTGAGCCGAATACGCCGGATATCGCGGTCGAGCCACGCCGGCTGCGGGGTATCCTGGCAACCTTCATCCTGGGACTGATGTGCTGGGGTGTGCTGACCATTCTGGTTGCTGGTGTCCGCGAGCACAAGGACTAAGACAATGTCCGCCCTCACTCAAACGCCGCTACGTCGATCCTTGACCATTCAGGCAAGGGTGATCGGGGCGTTGCTGATGCGGGAAGTCATCACTCGCTATGGTCGTCACAACATTGGTTTTTTGTGGTTATTTGTCGAGCCGATGATGTTCACGCTGGGCGTGACGGCGCTGTGGAATGCGACTAAAGCAACCCATGGTTCAAGCTTGTCTATTACGGCATTTGCGGTGACCGGCTATTCCTCAGTTTTGCTATGGCGCAATACTGTCATGCGCTGCAGTGGTGCCATTACGCCCAATCTCAGCTTGATGTACCACCGCAACGTCCGGGTCATTGATTTGTTTGCTTCGAGAATCATTCTTGAAATGGCCGGAGCTACCATTTCGTTCGTTGTATTGACACTGTTCTTTAGTGCCATTGGCTGGATGGCATTACCGGACGATGTACTCAAGATGGCGTTTGGCTGGGCATTGCTGGCCTGGTTTGGTGCTGCACTCGCATTGACCATTGGAGCACTCAGCGAGCGTTCGGAACTGGTAGAAAAGATTTGGCATCCCGTCTCGTATTTGCTGTTTCCGCTGTCGGGCGCTGCCTTCATGGTCGACTGGCTGCCGTCATCGGCACAGACCGTCGTGCTGTGGCTGCCGATGGTGCATGGCGTGGAAATCCTGCGCGAAGGGTACTTCGGCAAGGCCGTGCACGCGCATTACGACGTTGCCTACATGTCGTTCATTAACCTGTGCCTGACGCTGCTCGGGCTTGCGCTGGTCCGGGAAGCCGGTCGCCGGGTGGAGCCGGAATGATCATGCTCGACAACGTCAGCAAGGTCTATCCGACCCGGTCGGGCCCGCGCACCGTGCTTGACGGGATCAATCTGCGTGTTGCCAAAGGCGAAAAAATCGGGATTCTGGGGCGTAACGGTGCCGGTAAATCGACCCTGATCAGGATGATCAGTGGCGCAGAATTGCCCACCAGCGGCCATATTCATCGTGGTATCAGCATCTCCTGGCCGCTGGCTTTTGGCGGGGCCTTTCAAGGCAGCCTGACGGGGCTCGATAACTTGCGTTTCATTTGCCGCATCTACGGTGCCGATATCAAGCCCGCCATTCCCTTCGTCGAAGAATTTTCGGAACTGGGTGCCTACCTGCGCGAACCCGTAAAAAAATATTCGTCCGGCATGCGCGCCCGGTTGGCGTTTGCGATTTCGATGGCAGTCGAGTTCGACTGTTTCCTGATCGATGAAATCGTCTCGGTAGGCGATAGCCGATTCCATGAGAAATGCCGTGTAGAACTCTTTGAAAAACGTAAAGACCGCGCCATGATCCTGGTCTCCCATGATGCCAACTATGTGCGTGAACACTGCGATCATGCCGCCGTCCTCGTCGCCGGAAAACTGCATTCGTTCGACCAGGTCGACGAGGCCTTCGCGTTCTATCACGCGCATGCGGCATCATGATGAACGCACTATGCCTGAACGCTAAAGTCAATCTGGCGACACTGCTGCCCGTGCCGATTGCACGGAGATTGCTGCAATGGCCTGTGCGTGGTGATGCAATCACTGACGAGGCAGCCGGCAAGAAACAACTGTTGATCGATGTCTCGGTCATCATCAACAACGATGCCCGTACCGGCATACAGCGTGTGGTCAGGGCGCTACTCCTGCAACTGCTGAGGCAACCGCCGGACGGATGGCAAGTTCGCCCGATCTTTGCCACACGCAAGCATGGTTACCGCTACGCGCCAGCTCAGTTCGGTTTGCCTGACGCCGACATCCCAAGCCTGACCGCGACAGATGTCGTGACGGTCGGCACCGGTGATCTTTATCTCGGACTGGATCTGGCCGCACACTTGTTGCATCTGCATGGGACCGAACTGGCGCAATGGAAGCGCAACGGAGCCGAAATCCACTTCGTCGTCTATGACTTGCTGCCGGTGTTACACCCCCAATGGTTCAAGCCCAAGACCACGCGCAATTTTCGCCGATGGCTCAGGACGATCGCCATTTTTGCCGATAGCATCATCTGTATTTCCAACACGGTCAAAGCAGAACTGGCGCACTGGCTGCAGCACCGTTACGCCTTGCCCGGCACGACGATCCCTATCCATACGATTCCGCTCGGGGCGGACATACAGGCCAGCGCGCCCAGCAGCGGCTTGCCAGACAATATCGACCAGCTGTTACGCGAGTTCGGCAGCAAGCCCACCGTGCTGATGGTCGGTACGCTGGAGCCGCGCAAAGGGCACAGTCAGGTACTCGCTGCGTTCGAAGCGCTTTGGCAACAGGGCCGCGATATTAACCTTGTCATCGTTGGCAAGCCCGGATGGAAGACCGAGCCGCTGCAGCGCAGTTTGCTGTCTCATCCGCAAAACCGCATACGCCTGCACTGGCTCGACAGTGCCAGCGACGAATTGCTTGAACTGCTCTACACCTGTTGTACAGGTGTCGTCGTTGCTTCAAGGGCCGAAGGATTTGGCTTGCCGTTGATCGAAGCGGTGTTCCGCCACAAACCCGTTCTGGCGCGCGATATTCCCGTATTCCGCGAAATTGGCGGGAGCCGTGTGACCTTCTTTTCTGGCGGAACGGTCGCCAGCTTCGCCAGCGACATTGATGCCTGGCTGGCACAAATAAGTTCACTACAACCACGCGTAGGCAGAAGCCCGAACGCATTGACCTGGCATGAAAGCGCGGAGCAACTACTTGTGCAAATGAAATTACCCGCCTTGAGCATACTGCTATGAACAAGCCCGACATGCTTATCCGGACAGATGGCCAGCAGGATCATCGTGGACCGGTGTTTATCCACTCGTTGTGGCGCTCCGGCAGTACCTACCTGTTTTCGGTATTTCGCCGCTCGACGGATGGCTATTGGTGCTATCAGGAGCCGGTGCATGAAATAGCGCTCCTGTCCAAAGACAGCCCGGAAAACTTGCTGTCATTTGTCGGTGACAGAATGCGTGCGCTGCGACACCCGGCGTTGACCGACTCGTATTTTCTTGAACTCTATGAGGTGGCGGCACATTGGCGTGAGGTCATTACCAAGCCGATGATTTACGACGAGTATTTTTCGACGCAGACCGAGAACCGTTTGATGGACTATTTGACGGCATTGATTACCCATGCCAAAGGTCGCCCGGTGATTCAGGAGTGTCGAACATCGTGCCGGGTCGGTGCCATCAAGAAAGCATTGGGTGGTACCCACATTTATTTATGGCGTAATCCGTGGGACCAATGGTGGTCCTATAAAAGTACCTATTATTTCGACCTGACAAGCCAGCTCATCCTCAATGCGCCAGGTCATCCCGATGTCATTGCCCGATTAAAAAAAGAGATCGGGTTTGAGTGTTTTCACAGCAATGACATCAATCAGGAGCTGGCGTATTTTGATCGCAACCGTCTATCGGCAGAACACAGCTACCTGGTCTTTTACATGCTGTGGTGCCTCGGGCTCTTCGAAGGCATCGACCATGCTGATCAGTTATTAAATATCGATACGCTGAGCACCGGACAACACTATCGCGACGAAGTCAGGCAGCAACTTCGTCAGTTTGGTGTCACCAATATCGATTTTTCTGACTGCAAAGTGCCGCAGACTTATTACGACGCAAAAGACAAAGACTTCTTCGTCGCGCTGGAAGATCAGGTGCATGGGCTACTGCTGTTGAGTGGTTTTTCTCAGGCAAAACTCGATCGCCTGCAGAGTTTGCGGCAATCAAATGAACCCGAATTATGGGCCGCGCCCACAACCGATATGGTTGCCGAAAAAATACTGGCGGATGGCGTGCGTGCGCGCGAGATCGTGGTGCGGTTTGAAACGGAAAACGCAGCGCGTCTTGCACGCACTAGCCACCAGCTGGCAAATCAGCAGAGCGAGCAAGCGCAACAGGCTGCAGCCCAACTGCATATGGCCCAGCAACAGGCGGCCAGTGATCAGGTCGAACTGGTGCGCAGTTTCGATGAGCAAAAGCAATCATTTCAGCGTCAGCATGCCGAGCAGGAACGTGCTCTGCAACGCGAGCACGCGATGCGTGAGCAGATTCTCAGCCAGGAACTGCAGGCTAGTCAGGAAGAGTTACGCCGCGTTGAGCAAACGCAGTCGAAGCGCGAGCAACTACTGGTCGAACAAACCGGCAAATCGCGACGGGAACTCGATGACGTGCTGCACACACTGGTGCAGCGCGAGCAGAGCGTTGGTGCCCAATTGCTGGCGATACAGCAACAAGCCGCCGTCGAAAAAACTGAGTTGATCCATCGCCATCGCGATCAGGAATTCGCGCTCACTCTTCAGCAAAACGAGCGTGCGCAAGAACTCAGGGCGGAGCTGCAAGCCAGTCAGGATGAACGCCTGGATTTGCAAAAGGACCGGGCAAGGCGCGAGCAGGAAGTCGGGACCCAGATTCTGACAAGTCACCAGCAAGCCATGCAGGAATTGGCCGCGCAGGCAAGCCGGCACCAGGTGGAAACGGCCGCCTTGCATCGACAGCAGAGCGAACGCGAGGCTGCTCTCAACCTGCAACTGCAAGCGGGCCAGCAGGAGCTGCGCCGTCTGGAGCAAGACCGGGCCGTGCGTGAAAAGGAGTTTGCCGAGCAATACAGCCAGGTTCGCCGGGAGTCCGAAAGCCTGCTATCGGCATGCAATGATCAGCACAGCGAGCGTGAGCAATTACTCAGGGCGGAGCTGCACGCCAGCCAAACCGCACTGCAGGATGCGCAAAAAGACCGTGCAAGGCGCGAACAGGAAGTTGGCGCGCAGGTACTGGCGCACCATCAGCAAGCCATGCAGGAATTGGCAGTACTGGCAAGCAGGCACCAGGCGGAAACGGCTGCCTTGCATCGACAGCAGGGCGAGCGCGAGGTTGCCCTCAACCTGCAACTGCAAGCAGGCCAGCAGCAGCTGCGCCGTCTGGAGCAAGACCGGGCCGTGCGTGAGAAGGAGTTTGCCGAGCAACACAGCCTGGTTAGCCAGGAGAACGAAAGCCTGCTAGCCGCGAACAATCATCAGCACAGCGAGCGTGAGCAATTACTGAGGACAGAGCTGCAAGCCAGCCAAATCGCGCTGCAGGATTTGCAAAAAGACCGGGCAAGGCGCGAACAGGAAGTCGGCACGCAATTGCTGGAGAGTCACCAGCAAGCGATGCAGGAATTGGCAGTGCAGGCACGTAGACACCTGGAGGAAACCGCTGCCTTGCATCGACAACACGCTGAGCTAGAGGTTGCCCTCAACCTGCAACTGCATGAGGGGCAGCAAGAGCTGCGTCTGCTGGAGCAAGACCAGCTCATGCGTGAAGAGGAATTTGCCGAGCAATACCGCCTGGCTCGCGAAGAGTCGGAAAACCTGCTGAGTATTCAGGTACGGCGCGAGCAGGAAGTGATCGGGGAGTTGTTGACTGTTCAGCAACAAACAGAGCAGGAAAAGGCTGAACAGTTACGTCAGCACGGCGATCAACTGGATGCGCTCCAGCACCAGCATCACGTGCGCGAGCAGATCCTGATCCGGCAACAGCAATCCGTACAAGAAAATCTCAGCCGTCAGGAGCAGGCGTGGGCGCTGCGCGAAGAAGTACTTACTAAAGAACTCGCAGTCTCGCAGGCGCTCGATCTTGCTCAGCAATTGCAGGCGCAACGATATGAGGCGGAACTTGCCACCAGATTGGCTGAGCACCAGCAGCTAACAGATGCTTGCACAGCGCTGGAGGGGCAGCTCAGAGCTGAAATTCTGGCGGAGCAGGATGCTAGTTTGCAGTTGCTTCAAAGACTGTCCGAAGTACAACAAAGCCTGGCCACTACACATGGGTCACTTGTCTGGAAGATAACTGCACCACTGCGCAAGCTGGCTTCATTCGCTTCTCCAAAAAACAAACCTAATTTGGCTTCCTCGATCATGAGTGAGGCAAAGCCACCCCAGGCCAGTATCTCGCCTGGTTTGAAATTACCGCAGCTAATCGGTCAACCCGCTTCTATTGAGGCCATCATGCTTACCCCCGTATCAGTGATTAATCCGCCCCTTTCATTCGTCGCAGCCACACTGGATGAGTTGATGGCTCTTCACGACCAATATTTTGTTCACTGTGCTTATCAAACGCTTTTGGGTAGGGCTCCGGACTCTGAGGGCTTGGGTTATTACTTGGGCCGATTACGCGCTGGATTTCCTAAGATACAGACACTGGTACAAATATGCTTATCAAAAGAAGGCAAGACACGTGAAGTCGCGCTATTTGGTCTTAGTACAGCGATTCAAAGTTACCGAAGAGAGCACTATCCACTACTCGGATGGATATTCATGCTGTTCAATAATCCTGAAGGAAATCATCCCGTCGAACGAAAACTACGTGGTATTAAAAACCAGCTTTTTTTAATAAGTAATGAGAGCAGTTGTCGTTTCGATAAAATAGAAGCTGCATTGAATGCGTTACAGCAATTGGTAGTATTGCAGACTCAATCTGCTGGTATGGCATTCACTGAAAATCTATTACCTAATAATATTTCAAAAAAAGTAAAAGACGATAACAAGATTTTTCAACTGTCAAATAATAATAACTTTAAAGAGAGTCATGATTTACTTTATATTGAAAATTTGATAGCAATATCAAAGGAAATAAAATAACACAATACATTATCTGAATTGGTACGGCACACATAAATTATTGGATTTTAAATGAAGCAACGAATTTTTATTAGTAATTCAATTGATGAAGAAAAATTGCCATTTATCGCTGCGGAGGAATTTAAATTTGGAAGGGCTCATTATTCCTGGAAGATTATTGCTAATTTATATCGGCAAGGACTTGAGACTGCTGGCTTGGAAACGATAAAAATAGTAAGACCGGAAATTTATCAAACGAAAATTGCTCAGAGTATTCTTGGTTTAAGGCCTGATGATG
>NZ_JASJWR010000027.1:0-70510 GCF_035019065.1 Actimicrobium sp. CCI2.3
GATGAGTGTGTTTCTCGATAACTCACATTTTATCAATCACTTACGGCATTCTTGCCCTTTTTTATGCAAAATTCAGGCTAGGAGGACGGCGTGCCCGTGTTGCGGTGAATACCCGCCTTATTCGCCGCAAATCTTGCGGAGAATAACTTGTCCATGCGGAGATTGTCACGGATACTCCTTGTATGAAAACCGACGATCCCACTTATATCTGGCAAGCCAGCGACTGGCCGCGCTGGCGTGTCGACCTCGCGCAACTGGTTCACGGCCTGGCTGATGTCAGTCATGCGCAAGGCCGGTTGATGGGGCGACTTGCCGATATTGGCGTGGGCTTGCGCGACCAGACCAGTTTGGCGACGCTCACCGACGACGTGGTCAAGACCAGCGAAATCGAAGGAGAGCATCTCGATACCGGTTCGGTACGTTCGTCCATTGCGCGCCGCATGGGTGTCGACATCGGTGCCCTCGCTCCGGTTGATCGTCATGTCGAAGGCGTCGTTGACATGGTGCTCGACGCGACAGGTAATTGCCACGCCGCGCTCACGCGTGAGCGTCTGTTTGGCTGGCATGCAGCGCTTTTTCCCGGTGGATATTCGGGCCTGTCGCGCATCAAGGTCGGTGGCTGGCGCGATGATGCCGCTGGCGCGATGCAGGTTGTCTCTGGCCCGATCGGGCGACAGCGCGTGCACTACGAAGCGCCGCCGTCAGAACGACTCAACGCAGAATGCACATTATTCCTCGACTGGGCCAACGGCAGCTCACCCTTGCCGCCACTGATCAAGGCCGGCCTTGCGCACTTGTGGTTCGTCACGTTGCACCCGTTCGACGATGGCAACGGCCGCATAGCCCGTGCCATCGGCGACTTGTTCCTGGCCCGTGCCGATGCCAGTCCGCAACGCTTTTATAGCCTGTCAGCGCAAATCCAGCGTGACCGCAAGGCCTACTACACCATCCTCGAAAAGACGCAAAAGGGCAGTCTCGATGTGACCGCGTGGCTAGCCTGGTTCCTGACCACCTTGCACCGGGCAATCGATGAAGCCCAGCGCACCCTCGACACGGTGCTGACCAGAACCCGTTTCTGGCAGCGCTGGTCCACCGCAATGCTCAACGAACGGCAAGTCAAACTGGTCAATCGGCTGCTCGACGGATTCGATGGCAAGCTCACCAGCAGCAAATGGGCAGCCATCGCGAAGTGCTCGCCGGACACGGCATTGCGCGACATCAGCGACCTGCTTGCGCGCGGCATGTTGAGCAAGTCCGGGGCGGGTGGGCGCAGCACTAGCTATGCATTGAACGTGGATGACCGGGAGTCAGGATCAACCAATCGGGAAAACTGATAGGGCCGCCGATCGCGGCCTTTGCAGGATGGTGCCACTGCGGGAGATTCGTAGATGCTGTTGCGATGTTCTACGCATGTTGATGTACGGCTTGTCCGGTATCAGCGCGCCTCGCGCTTGCCTTTTTTGCCCTGCGTGGTGTCCGACTCGATTCCCAGCAAGCCCAGCCTTGGCTCCGCGGTGTGGCTGTCGAGCTCGCCGCGTCCGACGTTGTGGATGTCGAGTGTCTTTAACTTGTAGTACAGGACATGCGGTTCAACGCCGAGTTCTTTTGCCGCACGCGCCACATTGCGCTTGCAGCGCTCCAGCGTTGCTACCAGCAAGGTGCGCTCGAACTGATGCATCAAATCCTTTAGCGAGCCGCCATGCTGCTTTTCCGTATCACCGCCGATGGCCGGAAAGCCCAGCGCATATCGCTGCGCCGCCGCACGCAATTCGCGGATGTTGCCGTCCCAGCCATGCGACAGGATTTGTGCTTCGATACAGGGATTGACGTTGGCACCCGGTGGCAATTTGAATTGTCGCGCCGCATGATCCACGTAGCGCCAGAACAGGTCGAGCGCACGCGCCGGTTGAGAGCGCAACACCGGCAGCGCCAGTTCGACCACACTGAGGCGGTAATACAGGTCGGTGCGAAACTTGCCTTCCTCGACCAGTTTCGCCAGTGGCACCTTGGTCGAGACGATGACCCGAAAACTGAGTTGCCGGAACGCCGTAGAACCGACGCGCTCCACGCCGCGATCCTGCAGGACGCGTAGCAACTTGGCCTGCAAGGTCAGCGCCATGCTGTCGATTTCATCGAGGTAGAGCGTGCCGCCATTGGCGGACTCGATACGTCCGGGGCGGCTTTTGGTGGCACCGGTGTAGGCACCGGCATCGACGCCGAACAATTCGGCTTCCGCGAGGGTCTCGGGAATGGCAGGGCAGTTGACTGCCACGAACGGTCCTTGCGAACCGGAGTAATCATGGATGTAATGGGCCAGCCAATCCTTGCCGGTGCCGGTTTCGCCGACCAGCACGATATCGACATCGGTGGCGGCGATGCGGCGCGCCGTGGCGTAAATTTCATGGTTGATATCGGCGATGACCGGTGCGCCGCTGGCTGAGCCAGCAGGCTGGGGTGGCAACGTATTGTTGCTGTGATGATGCGGCGCGGGGGCGATCTCATCGGGGTGCGGCAGCTCGTCTCCAGCGATGGCAGAAAATTCCAGCAATTGCTGCAGGACTTCCCGCAGACGGCTGTCGGTAGCGGGAATGCTGATGGCTTTGCACACGCTGGCGGTCGCCACGCAGGTGGCGTAATCATTGCCGTCGACCAGGCGCACCAGTTTTTGCTGGGTCGATGCGCCAATGCGACCGCATTGCTCGATGACCTTGTCAAATTGTGTATCGTTCTGGCAAACCAGAATACGGACAGCCGGACGCAAGGCGATTTCCTGCGCCACTTCGGTGATCGGAATCTGCTTGAGTCGAACCGCCATCGCTTGAGCAACTCGCAACACGCGCTCAAGCAGCGGTGCCGGCTCGATACACAACAATAAGGAAGGATGAAAAAGTGCCATGAGTAAGCCTCTTGAAAACAATGTCCGCGGTCGTTGTCGGGTTGTCAGTCGAGAACTTCTGCTCGATCAACTATCCCGATGACGCGACGTAAAAAGCGGTTTTATTAGGGTAACTTATGGTCACAAGTCTTCATAGTACTATCAGGAAACATCCGCATACCTGTTGGTTTGCCGACGTTTCCAGTGAGGCGTTATCCCGAGTAGCCGTTACGTATGACGGTTTCAGCGACCGAGCTCGTCGAGGAAAAGCTGCCGAGAAAGTTAAACTGGCGACCCTCATCGGCTACCCTGGTCGTGCTGCTATAAAGAAAGCGCCGGACATAACTTTTTGGGTCTTTGAGCAACCGTTCGGCAGCTTCTTCCAGGATTTCTCGATCCTTATTCCCAGCTGCACCGGCAAGTCCGGCCATCTTCGCCATGCTTCGATAGCGGTTGATCTGAATGGTTGTGGCTTCTTCAATTTCCAGAAATTCGATATAGCTGGTATTCGGATCGGCGGTTTCCCGCATTTCCTGGATCAGGTCCCGCACGACGCCCGCTTGTTCTTTCGTTGCCTTCAATTGTCTCTCTACGATGTCGGGATCGCTGGCAATGTCGTGGTCGTTATAGGAATAATTTTTGTGTTCCTTGACCTGGACGAAACGTTGCGCCCATTCCTCAAGGTTCGGTTCGACACTGCTGGCGAACCCTTCCGCGTTGGCGTGGATGATCAGCTTGTAGCTGCGCGGCTGCAGTTCGCCATGATGTTCGATCGTCCGTATTTCTTCCCTGGTGCCGTCGCGATAGATTTCTGATTCGGCACCGAGTAGTTCGCCGATCGCGACTGTTTCTTTGGCGAGAATCGATTGCCCGCTGAGCGTCGCCAGATTGGTTGCGCCAAGTGCGGTAACTTGTCCGGAGAGGCTGGACCGTTCTCCTTCAACAATGCCGCGTGATCGGAGTGCACCGGTTTGTTCTTCGTATTCCTGTTTCTGATATTTCCGGGTTCGCGCGAGGGTCGCTGCCGACCCAACACCTACGCCCTTGACAAAGGCACCAAGCAGCGCACCGCCTTGCACGATGTGGCCTTGATCCCGCGTCGTACTATCTCCCTCGCCCACCCAGCACACGGAAAGGTGTGGCGTCTCTTCAAGCAGTTCTTCCAGCAACTTGCCGTGTGTTTTGCGTCCCATGATGACCTGTTCAACGACGTTGCCAAGATCAACCATCATGTTTGCATCACCGGGTACGCCGGGAATCTGGCCTTCACGTCCGGTAATATCTGCCCCCAGCCGGTCCAGTCGCAATGTGACGCCAGTAAATGAGCCCGGATCATTGATCAGCTTGCCATCGACATAGCCACCCGCACCCACGGTCAGGTTCCTGAATTTGGCGAGCGACCAGCCGACCGAGGCACCCGCGCCGATGCGGTTGATATGGTTGGTTTCGGTTCCGAATCGGGCAAATCCGCTGGCGGTGCTCACGCCAATTTCCATCGTTGCAATGCGAGATCGCCGATAACTGAAGTTCGCGCGTCCTCCGAATACTCCTCCCCAAAAAAATCGGGCAACGACAGCAGTCAGTCCCGCTATCCCGCCTCCGGCAGAAGCACCATCGCTGAACTTGATGGACGTGGCCAGTCGCATCCGTTGTATTTGTTTATTGAGATATTCCGCAATAACAGAACGGGTTAGGAGCGGGTCTAGAACAATTTCTTTGTCTTTGGCATCATATCCATTGATGAGGTGATTTTTTGCACGTTCAAAGGCATCGACACATTGCTTCGGACTCATGGACTTGATATTTTCCAAATCCGGAATGTCCTTGATATTGTTTGTCTCGGCCGTATTCTTGTCGCTATCAATGGGTGGGATGCCGGATACGTTGGCTGTATCAACGTCCTCAAAAAAACCCTTGAGAGTTTCTGGTGTTAATGGGGTTTTTACAATTTTTGTAATATAGTATTTTAGTTTATTAAAATTACTTTCTGTATCGGCTGCGGAGATTGATTCGAGCCTCATCAGATCTTGAAGGTATTCGTCCGTATACAATTTTTTTGCGATGCTATTCGGCAGTGCACGGCCATCAAGAATCTCGGAAAGGTTAACAGTTCCTGCAGCTCGAATATAAATAATCTGAGCGATTTTTCTTAATACGAATTCATTATTTTTGATGCCTTCAAATTTATCGCCGTTAAAACCGCTCTCATCTGCAAGGCCGGCAGGCAGTTTATTTAATAATATTTTATCGAGTAATCGTAATGCGGCGATCATTTTTTCACGCTGCAACAAGATGCTGTTTGCAGCAATATCAATTTTCACACTTCGATTAAACGGCGTCTTTCCTCTATTGCGTTTAAACATTCTCGGCAAGACAGGTGTCACTTCTTTTTGCTCGACAAGCTTCAGAACCTGTCTATCACCCTCTGTTTCTGCATGGTTCTGATTTCTTAATCCGCGGGTCACTTGCAACGCTACTTTTTCCAGGCGTTGATTGGCCTTGTCAAATGGCGAGCCTCCCGCATCGGTAAAAAATCCGTTTCGCAGTGCATTAGCGGCCCACAAGGGCTGATGTGGCTTGCTGCCACCGAGGCTAACCTCCACCGTGTCTAACGAGTCAGCTTTCGGTTCAGGGGCACTGTCCTGTTCGTTTTCTTCCAATATCCTTTGCAGTCCCGGTAGCGCGTGGATAAGGAGTGCGTTGGGTCGAGATTCACGCCCCCGATCTTTGCTTTTGCTAAAGAGTAGTAGCGAGGTCGGGTCGGTACTGCCCAGTTTTTCTGGATTTTCTTCCTGAAGCATGGCGTCTGCGCCTTGCATGAATAGACGAATGTTTTCGTCGCGGCGCAAATTTTTACGTTTTTGCCGTGCGACTTCCGCTGCAGCAGTCGCTATTTGCTCCTTGATGGCACCCTCCGGGAGCGAAGACGATGTTGGATTGGTATAGTGCGTTTCACTTTGTGCCGTATTAAGTTTTTTTAGCATGTCGAAGCCCATCGGCGTCGCGGCCATTTTGTAGGCAATACGCCAGGCAAGCTTGACCTCCAGGGAATTCGTGCCATGAAATCGGTCCTTGTCAGCAAGGACCGATCCCAAAAGCGGCAACTTTGTCAAGTGATCCAGTGCACCACAAATAGTCTCCTGTGAAATTCTGTCCTTTTCTTCTCCTGCAGTAGTATTGAATTCGTCTTTGCAAGCGCTGTGTATGGCAAACGAGAGCATCAACATGTAGTTCGTTGCCAGTGGGGCTTTTTCTGGAATCCGTGGATTTGTGGCTTTGGCTCCCGCCTTTATTTTTGCTTCGGCCTCAACTTCTGCTTTGGTCTTTAATTTCTTGTTCAACTCGTTACTGATCCCGCTCAGTTTTTTAAGCAATTCCGGATCGTCGTTTGGATCAGCGAGTTGGATATAATTGGGTATTTCCTCGGATTTCTCCCAGTGCATTCTATTTAAAAATTTATTTTTATATTCGTGTCCATCCAGTTGGTTTATATTATTTACTTGATATTGTAATTCAGCCGGTAATTTCGGTTTATCTCTGCCGATGTGACGCGGTTGAAATTCGCTATCGGGGATTGCTCTCGAATAGTTAATGCGATCTTCACCCAGTTTGCCAATTACTTTTTCTTTGCGAGCAACACGTCCTATATTTTGATCTTTTGTCTGATAGGTATAAAAAAAAAGTTTTAATTGTCCCGTAATCTTCGATTTATTTAATATGGCGTTGATGCGGAAGCTACCTATGCCCACGCCATAGCGTGCCAGATAATTTTGTTTTGACAGTTTCGATAATGATTTTTTTTTGTATTCCCTGATTTGAGATTTTTTTTGTTTTCTCTCTGCGGCTACGTATTTATCCGCAACAGGGGAATTTTTCGGATTGGTAATCAAAGGTTTCTTTAATTCGTCAATCTCACGGGCTTGATGAAGGCGGGGTCGTAGAATTTTTGGATAAGACATGGCACATCCCTGCAAGTGGTAATCAAAGGACACCTCAATCAACACAGTCGCGCGTCAGTTGAAGTCCGAATGCGTGATGAGTAGCAACTGCCCGCCGTTGGTTCCATGTCTGCCGAGTCGTTGTATCGTGTCGTTGTCCGTCTGTTGCGGCCCGTTGTCTTTCTCATCAAGGTTCCCCGCCCATGTCCGAAACCGATCCGCTTGCTCCTCTCAATAAAATGCGTCGCATTGCTACTGGCTTGCTGGTGCTGATGGCCGTGGTGTTCGTGCTGGCACGCAAGTACGAACTGCTGCACCCGGCACTGGGGTTTGTCCGCGCCTTTGCCGAAGCCGCCCTGGTGGGTGCGCTGGCCGACTGGTTTGCGGTGTCGGCGCTGTTCCGTCATCCGCTCGGGTTGCCGATCCCGCATACCGCGATCATCCAGAAGAACAAGGACCGGATTGGCGTGAGCATTGCCGCTTTCCTCGAAAACAATTTCATGACACAGGCGGTTGTCAGTGCCGAATTCGGACGGATCGATTTTGCCGGTGCGGCGTCGCGCTGGCTGGCCGTGCCGGCCAATAGCGAGGCCGTCGCGCAGCAATTGTCGGAGGGGTTGCCAACGGTCCTGCGACTGGTCGAGGACGACGATATCCGCCGCTTTATCCACGGCCGGATTGACCGGTTGGTGGAGCACGTGCGCTTTGCACCCTTGCTGGCCGATATGCTGACGATCCTGGTGGCGGACCGGCGGCATCAGGAATTGTTCGATCATTTGCTGGTGATGGTGGCTGGCGCGCTGGAAAAGAACCAGGATTTCATTCGCCAGAAAATCCATGACAACAGCCCGCGCTGGATGCCACGCGTCTTCGATGACCAGTTTTTCGAGCGATTGCTCAATGGTTTGCAGCAGGTGCTGGAAGAAATGAAGCAGCCGGAAAGCCAGTGGCGTGAACGTTTCCAGGAGTCGGTTGAAGACTTGGTGGCGCAATTGCGGGTCTCTGACGACTATGAAGTGCGCATGGCGGCGCTGGTGCAAAGTGGTTTGCAGCATCCGGTGTTTCGCAACTACGTCGACCAGATTTGGCATGATTTGCGCCAGCGTCTGCTCGATGATGTCACGGCGACCGATTCGCGTATTACTGCCGGTCTGGCGCAGGCGCTGCAGGCGGTCAGTGCGGCACTGGCGAGCGACAACGCGGTGCGCGTGAAACTCAATGACTGGCTGCGCACGTTTGCGGCGGACGCCGTGGTCAAGCGTCGTGGCACCATCGCGTCATTGGTCGAACGGGTGATCCGGCAGTGGGATGGCGAGACTGTCTCGCGCAAGTTCGAGCAGTACGTCGGTCGTGATCTGCAGTTCATCCGGATCAATGGCACGGTCGTCGGCGGGCTGGTCGGGTTAATCCTGCACTCGGTAGCATTGATGTTGTAATTCGTCGCACGGAAGGCCGGCGATCAACTACCATGAGCGCCGTCTTCTTCACCGGCACTTTTCATGTCCAATCGCACCGCTACCAATCCCCTGTGGAACGCCGATCTCGAACCGACCAGCCCGGCCCAACGGACCTGGACGGCAACCCATTACGCCGCGCTCTGGGTCTCGATGGCCGTGTCCGTGCCGGCCTACATGCTGGCCTCCGGCCTGATGACCGAGGGCATGAACTGGTGGCAAGCGGTGCTGACGGTTTTTCTGGGCAATCTGATCGTGCTGGTGCCGATGGTGCTGGTCGGTCATGCCGGCACCAAGCATGGGATTCCGTACCCGGTGCTGGCACGCTCGTCGTTCGGCGTACGCGGTGCGCAACTGCCGGCCATTTTGCGCGCCATCGTTGCCTGCGGCTGGTTTGGCATCCAGACCTGGCTGGGCGGGCAGGCGATCTATACGATTCTCAACGTCATCAGCGGCAACGCGTTGCAAGGCAATGCGCTGCCGTTGCTGGGCATTAGCGGCGGGCAGCTGTTTTGTTTTTTGCTGTTCTGGGCGCTGCATATTTATTTCATTACCAAGGGGACCGATTCGATTCGCTGGATGGAAACGGCGGCCGCGCCGTTGCTGCTGTTGTCCGGCATTGCGCTGGTCTGGTGGGCTTATGCCAAGGCGGGCGGTTTCGGACCGATGCTGGCGGCACCGTCGCAATTCGTCGACGGCGGCAAGCGTGCCGGCCAATTCTGGCTGGTGTTCTGGCCATCCCTGACGGCGATGGTCGGTTACTGGGCGACGCTGGCGTTGAATATCCCGGATTTCACGCGCTTTGCGCGCAGCCAGCGTGATCAGGCGCTGGGTCAGGCGATCGGCTTGCCGGTGCCGATGGGTTTGCTGGCGCTGGTGGCGGTGCTGGTGACGTCGGCGACGGTGGTGATTTATGGCGAAGCGATCTGGGACCCGGTTGTTCTGACTGGCAAGATGGGCGGCATCTCGGTGGTGCTGGCGCTGATTGCGCTGATCATTGCGACTATCACGACCAATCTGGCGGCTAATGTGGTCTCGCCGGCGTATGATTTTTCCAATCTGGCACCGAGTAAAATTTCATTCAGGATGGGCGGCTACATCACGGCAGCGATCGGGCTGGCGATGTTTCCATGGAAAATACTGGAGACCACCAAAGGCTATATCTTTACCTGGCTGATCGGCTACGGTGCCTTGCTCGGACCGGTCGCCGGCATCATGCTGGTTGATTATTTCGTGATTCGCAAGACCGAGCTGGATCATGATGCGCTGTTTGACGCCAACGGAATCTACAGCTACCGCTCGGGATGGAACTGGCGGGCAGTGGTCGCGCTGATCATCGGCGTGTTGCCGAATTTACCGGGATTCCTGGCCGCAGCCGGTTTCATCAGCGGCATTGCACCGGTCTTCGAGACGCTCTATACCTACGCCTGGTTTGTTGGCCTGGGCATTTCATCGGTGGTGTATTTCTTGCTGATGCGCATGAGCCCGCCCGCACTGACACACGATAATGGCCCTTTGAAAGGAGCATGACCATGCATATCCAGGACCCGCGTTTTCCGAATCTGTTCGTGCTGACCCATCCGCTGATCCAGCACAAGCTCAGCCACATGCGCGAGAAAGACACGTCGACTCGTACCTTTCGCGAGTTGCTGCGCGAGATCACGCTGTTGATGGGCTATGAAATTACCCGCGACTTGCCACTCACCACCCGCCGTATCGAGACACCAATGCAGACGATGGACGCGCCAGTCATCGCCGGACGCAAGCTGGCGGTCGTGCCGGTGCTGCGTGCCGGCATTGGCATGAGTGACGGCTTGCTGGATCTGATTCCGTCAGCGCGCGTCGGTCATATCGGCGTCTACCGCGACCCCGCTTCCCACTTGCCGGTCGAGTATCTGGTGCGCCTGCCGGATCTGGCCGAGCGCACGTTTATCCTGTGTGATCCGATGGTGGCGACCGGGAATTCGGCCGTGTATGCCGTCAACGTGCTCAAAAATCGCGGGGTAGTGGATGCGCAGATTATTTTCCTGGCACTGGTGGCCGCACCTGAAGGGGTGACTGTATTTCAGGCGGCGCATCCGGGCGTCAAGCTGTATGTGGCATCGCTCGACGATCGTCTTGACGACCATGCTTACATCTTGCCTGGCCTCGGTGATGCCGGTGACCGGATTTTTGGTACCCGCTAATTATTTGACCAGTAAATCCGGCGTCATGACCGCGCGCAGAAAAGGCGTGTTGATATCATCGCGTTCGCGCTGCGCGATCCACCAGATATTGCCCTTGCGGATAGTCCAGTTCTGTTCGGTACCGGACACCAGCAGGGCGGCGAGTTGCCCCAGTGATGGCTGATGACCGACCAGCACGACCGGTTCGCGGCTCTCGGGCCAGTTGGCTGCAGCCAGCAGGCTGGCTGTCGTCGCATCCTGGGCCAGGCCAGGATGAATCTTGAATTTGCGATCCAGTGCTTGCGCGGTCTGGCGCGTGCGCATCGACGGGCTGACGAGGATCTTGCATCCGTTGGGCAGAACACGATCAAGCCAGTCAGCCATTCTGGCGGCTTGTTTGTGTCCTTTGGCGGTCAGTCTGCGATCCTCGTCGGGCTCGCCGATCTCGGCTTCTGCGTGGCGCCATAAAATTAAATCCATCGGGATTACTCGCTGTCCGGTTTGGTAACCAGGTTCATCAGGTAGGCCTGCGCACTGAACTTCGCCTGTTTCGCGCGTTGCTTGCGCTTGTGATACTGACCCTCGCCATCGAGTTCCCAGCTATGGGTATTGTCTTTCAGGTAGGGGTTGAGGCCTTCGGCGATGATGCGTTTTTTCAGGAGGCGATCGAGCACCGGAAAGGCCACTTCGATGCGTCGGAACAGGTTGCGGTTCATCCAGTCGGCGCTCGACAGGAACACATCGTGGGCGAGATCGTTGCGGAAATAATAGATGCGGGTGTGCTCCAGGAAGCGACCGATGATAGAGCGCACCCGGATGTTTTCCGACAGGCCGGCAACGCCAGGACGCAGCGCGCACGCGCCCCGTATGATCAGGTCAATTTTTACGCCATCGGCCGAGGCCGCGTACAACGCATTGATCACCGATTCATCGAGCAAGGCATTCATCTTGGCGATGATGCGACCAGGGCGGCCAGCGCGGGCAATGGCTGCTTCATTGCGGATCGCCCGAATGAACTCTTTTTGCAACGCGAAGGGCGCCAGCCACAAGTTGCTGAGTTTTTTCGGTTTGGTCAGGCTGGTCAGATGGATGAAGATTTCATTGACCTCGATGGCCAGCGCAGTGTTGGCGGTCAGCAGGCCGAAATCGGTATAGATCTTGGTGGTGGTCGGATGGTAATTGCCGGTGCCGAGGTGGGCGTAGTAGCGTAACTGACCTTCTTCGCGGCGCAGTACCAGCGCCAGCTTGGCATGGGTCTTCAAGCCCACGATCCCATAAACTACCTGCGCACCGGCACGCTCAAGCTTGTCGGCCCAGTTGATGTTGGCTTCTTCATCAAAACGTGCCATCAGTTCGACGATGACGGTGACTTCCTTGCCGCGTCGCGCCGCCAGGATCAGCGATTCCATCAGATCGGAATTCATGCCGGTGCGGTAAATGGTCTGCTTGATCGCCAGCACGTTCGGATCGAGTGCGGCACTGCGCACGAAGTCGACGACCGGCTGGAATGACTGGAACGGATGGTGCAGAAGGACGTCCTGCTTTTTTAGTGTCGCAAAAATATCGCCGTTGGCCAGTTGCACCGGATATTGCGGCGTGAAAGTCGGGAAGCGCAATTCGGGACGCTCGACCAGATTGATCAGTTCCGACAGCCGCACCATGTTGACCGGGCCGGCAACCGCATAAAGCCGATTGCGCGAAATCATGAACTGGTCGAGCAACAGCTGGGCCAGGTGATCGGGACAATTTTTTGCGACTTCGAGACGGACCGCAACGCCGAACTGGCGTACCTGCAATTCGCCCTGCAAGGCTTGACGCAAGTTTTTGACTTCGTCTTCATCGACCCACAAGTCACTGTCGCGTGTGACGCGGAACTGCGAATACGCGATGACTTGCCGGCCGGTGAACAGGTCAGTAATGTGTGCATGGATCACCGACGACAGCAGGCAAAACGACACGCCGCCGTTGGTCGACAATTCATCGGGCAAGCGGATCACCCGTGGCAGGACGCGCGGGGCGCGCAGGATCGCAATCGCCGTGCCGCGACCAAACGCATCCTTGCCGGATAGTTCAACAATAAAATTAAGGCTTTTGTTGACCACTTGCGGGAAGGGGTGGGCCGGATCGAGCCCGATTGGTGTCAGCAGCGGGCGCACCTCACGGTCGAAATAGGCTTTGACCCAGGCGCGCTGGGCTTCATTGCGATCCTGGTCGCGCAACAGGTGGATACCTTGCGCGGACAGCTCTGGCAAGACGGAGTTGTTCAGTACCTCGTATTGGCGTTCGACGATGGCATGGCATTCGGTGCTGGTCAGTTCCAGCGCGTTGCTCAGCGTCGCCGGTTCCTTGATGTCACCGTCGAGCCGGCTTTTGGCCAGCAGGCTGGCAATGCGCACTTCAAAAAACTCGTCCAGATTGCTACTGGCAATACATAAATAGCGCAGGCGCTCGAGCAGCGGCACAGTTTTGTCTTCGGCTTGCGCCAGAACTCGCCGATTGAACGCCAGTTGGGATAATTCCCGATTCAGTAACAGCGGACCAACCGCGACAACCGGCTGCGTTATCGGGGCTGTTTTGGTGTCAGTGGTTTTGGTTTCTGGTTTGGGTGGCGTGATCATCTGATGTGAGTTGTTGTGTATTTCAATTGGTCGCGATTATAAGCATGCCGCATGACAAGTTAATGACGGGCGCACTGTACCAAATTTTGTATGACATGCTTTTCCATGGTGTCATAAACCTGTCATATTTGGTAGTTACAGTTCGGCTGGTCAACTGATGCCAACTGAGGAGTCGTTCATGCAATTAAATAAAATCATCAAATCATTACTACTTGCCGCTGGTACAGCAATGGTGATGTCGAGCGCAGTAGCCGTCGATATGACTGGTGCTGGTGCAACCTTCCCTTATCCTATCTATTCCAAATGGGCCGAGTCTTACAAAAAGATTTCTGGCAATGGATTGAACTACCAGTCCATCGGTTCCGGTGGTGGTATCAAGCAGATCAAAGCAAAGACTGTTGACTTCGGTGCTTCCGACATGCCGTTGACAGCCGCAGAACTCGATGAATCTGGTCTGGTACAGTTCCCGGTCATCATGGGCGGTGTCGTTCCAATCGTCAATCTCGAAGGCGTTGCTGCTGGTCAGATGAAGCTGACCGGCGATGTGCTGGCAGGTATTTACATGGGCAAGATCACCAAGTGGAATGCCGCTGAAATCACCGCGCTCAATCCAGGCGTGAAACTGCCAGACGCAGAGATCACCGTCGTTCACCGTGCCGATGGCTCCGGTACGTCGTTCCTGTTCAGCGATTACTTGTCGAAAGTCAATGCTGAGTGGAAGACGACCGTCGGCGCCGGAACTGCGGTCAAATGGCCAGTCGGTGTGGGCGGCAAGGGTAACGAAGGCGTCGCCGCCAACGTTCAGCGTATCAAGAACTCGATCGGTTATGTCGAGTACGCGTATGCCAAGAAAAACAAGATGTCCCACACCGGACTGAAGAACAAGGATGGCCAGTTCGTGCAACCTGACGACGACAGTTTCAAGGCGGCTGCTGCTGGTGCCGAATGGTCCAAGACTCCTGGCTTCGCTGTCTTGCTGACCAATCAGGCTGGCAAATCAAGCTGGCCGATCACGGGTGCCTCGTTCATCCTGATGTACAAAGCACAAGCCGATGCAGCCAAGGGTGCAGAAGTCTTGAAATTCTTTGACTGGGCTTACAAGAACGGCGGCGAAATGGCTTCCGAACTTGACTACGTCGCGATGCCTGCTGCGGTCGTCAAGCTGGTTGAAGCGTCCTGGAAAGCAGAGTTGAAAGATCCGTCAGGCAAGGCAATCTGGTAACTACCAACTGACTTTGGTATAACAAGCGCTGCTCCCGGTTGGCTATTTTGCCCCCCGGGAGCAGTGCATATTGAATACTGCATCCATGAGCGCACACAATCCATCCCTGCCTTTGCCGGTTACCGAACCGGAGCAGAGCGCAGCATCAGCCGCGCTCGACGCCAAGAAAATGTCGTCGACAATGCGCAAGCAGCGTTGGCAAGACTACCTGTTTCACAAGATTACGTTCGGCTTTGCATTTAGCGTGTTGGCGGTGCTGGCCGGTATTATCGGGTCACTGGCCATCGGTGCCTGGCCTGCATTTCACGAATTTGGACTGGGCTTCATCACCACTGTCGAGTGGGACCCGGTGAATGATAAATACGGCGCAATGATCGCCATTGTCGGTACTTTGTCGACTTCCTTCATTGCGTTGATGATTGCCTTCCCGATCAGCTTCGGGATCGCCCTGTTTCTCACTGAAATCTGTCCGTCGTGGTTGCGCGGTCCGCTCGGTTCGGCGGTCGAGTTGCTGGCCGGTGTGCCGAGCATCATCTACGGCATGTGGGGGCTGTTTATTTTTGCGCCACTGTTTGCTGACTATGTGCAGCCTGCTCTGGCTTCCACGCTAGGCACGTTACCAGTGGTTGGCGTGCTATTCAGTGGTCCGCAAATGGGGATCGGTATCCTCACTGCGGGGCTGATCCTGGCGGTGATGATCATTCCTTTCATTGCGTCGGTGATGCGCGATGTTTTTGAAGTGGTGCCTGACGTTCTGAAGGAATCGGCTTACGCGCTTGGCTGCACCAAGTGGGAAGTGGTCCGCAAAGTGGTGCTGCCTTACACCAAGGCGGGTGTCGTCGGTGGCGTAATGCTGGGTCTGGGACGCGCACTTGGTGAAACCCTTGCAGTGACGTTCGTGATCGGCAATGCCCACAAGTTGTCATGGTCCTTGTTTGCTGCCGGTAACAGTATTGCGTCGACGCTGGCCAACGAGTTTGCTGAAGCACAGACCACATTGCATGTGTCATCGCTGTACGCGCTTGGCCTGATCCTGTTTGCGATCACGTTTATCGTGTTGGGTGCGGCCAAAGTCATGCTGGCAAGTATGGAAAGCAAGGAAGGTGTCAAATAATGGATAGCCCAATGAACCCGATTTATCGCAAGCGGCTGTGGATACATCGCGTCGGCATCACCTTGTCTTTCATCGCCATGGCGATCGGCTTGTTTTTCCTGATGTGGATTTTATTCACGCTGATCGTCAAGGGTTTCGGTGCCGTCAGCATGTCCATGTTCACGGAGACCACGCCAGCGCCAGGAAGCGAAGGCGGCGGCCTGATGAATCCGATTATCGGCAGCCTGTTGATGGTCGGTCTCTCTACCCTGATCAGCACGCCGATTGGCATACTGGCCGGTATTTATTTGTCCGAGTACGGTGATCGGAGCTGGTTTGCGCAGGTCACGCGCTTCGTGACTGACATCATGCTGTCGGCACCATCGATCGTGATCGGTCTGTTCATCTATGCGATTTACGTCGCCAACGTGCGACATTTTTCGGGGTGGGCAGGAACGTTTGCAATCTCGCTGATCGCGGTACCGGTGATTGTGCGGACGACCGACAACATGCTCAAGCTGGTACCGAACAGCTTGCTCGAGGCAGCGTTTGCCCTCGGTGCGCCGCGCTGGAAAGTTGCGACCTTCGTCCGTCTGCGTGCGGTCAAGGCCGGCGTGATGACGGGTGCGTTGCTGGCACTGGCGCGCATTTCCGGAGAGACAGCGCCGTTGCTGTTCACCGCGCTCAATAACCAGTTTTTCAGTTCCGATATGAACGCCCCGATGGCCAATTTGCCCGTGGTGATTTACCAGTTTGCGATGAGCCCTTATGAAAACTGGCGTTCGCTGGCGTGGGCAGGGGCGTTGCTGGTGACCTTCACCGTGCTGGGCCTGAATATTCTGTCGCGCACCGTCTTCAACCAAAAAATCAAGAGCTGACTTCCATGATCAATAACCATCCTGCGGACAAGAAGCCGACTATCGCGATCTCCGACCTGAACTTTTTCTACTGCACGTTCCAGGGCCTGAAAAACATCAACCTCAATATTCACGAGAAAAAAGTCACCGCCTTCATCGGTCCGTCCGGTTGTGGCAAATCGACGCTGCTGCGCACGCTCAACCGGATGTATGACCTGTATCCCGGCCAGCGCGCCGAAGGCCAGATTATCTATCGCGGCAAGAACATCCTCGATGCCGATCAGGACGTCAACGCCTTGCGTGCCAAGGTCGGCATGGTGTTCCAGAAGCCGACGCCGTTTCCGATGTCGATCTACGACAACATCGCATTCGGTGTGCGCTTGTACGAAAACCTGCCAAAAGGCGAGATGGACGAGCGGGTAGAGTGGGCGTTGAACAAGGCTGCGCTGTGGGTCGAAGTCAAAGACAAACTCAACAAGAGCGGTCTGAGCCTTTCCGGTGGACAGCAGCAGCGCTTGTGTATCGCACGCGGCGTTGCCGTCAAACCCGATGTGCTGCTGCTCGATGAACCAACCTCGGCACTCGATCCGATTTCGACCGCGAAGATTGAAGAGCTCATCAGTGAACTCAAGCTCGATTACACGATCACAATCGTCACGCACAACATGCAGCAAGCGGCACGCTGCTCCGACTTCACCGCCTACATGTATCTGGGTGAATTGGTCGAGTATGGCGAGACGGACCAGATTTTCATGAATCCTGCCAAAAAAGAAACGCAGGATTACATTACCGGCCGTTTCGGCTAACACAACCCGCCCCTTACTAATCACCTAGCGAATCAGATCAGGACAATTCTTATGACAGGCGAACACTCTTCCAAACAATACGACCTTGATCTCGAATCGATCCGGTCGAAAGTACTGCTGATGGGCGGACTGGTTGAAAGCCAGTTGCGCGATGCGATGGTGTCGTTTCGCACCGGTAATGTGTCACTGTCCTTTGCCGTGATCAAGTCCGATGAAAACGTCAACAAGCTCGAAGTCCAGCTCGATGAAACCTGCAGTCAATTGATCGTGCGCCGTCAGCCTGCCGCCAATGACTTGCGTACCGTGATGGCGACGGTCAAGGTCATTACCGACCTCGAGCGTATCGGTGATGAAGCCAGCAAAATTGCCCGCACCGCTGCAAACCTGCACGAGCGCGGCACGATGTCGATCAACCACTACGAGACTGTGCGTGTGATCGCCACCAGCGCCGCTGACATGTTGCACGATGCACTCGATGCGTTTGCGCGTCTCGATGCCAAGCAGGCGTTGCGCCTGATTGCGCAGGATGCGGTAATCGACCATGAATTCCGCTCGATCATGCGCAGCCTGATCACGTTCATGATGGAAGACCCGCGCACGATTTCATCGGCACTCGATACGTTGTGGGTGGCCAAGGCCATCGAGCGTATCGGTGACCATGCCAAGAACATCGCCGAATATGTGATCTACATCGTCGAGGGCAAGGATATCCGTCACACCGACTATGCAGCTTCGGCCAAACTGGAAGACTAAGCAGACCCTATGGCAGTCGATAAAACCACCATCCTGATCGTTGAAGACGAACCTTCCATTGTCGAACTAGTCAGCTATACGTTACGCGACGCCGGTTGGAACACGATGGCGGTCAATACGACTGCGGAGGCCTGGGAGTACATCCAGCGGCGCACGCCGCATTTGATCCTGCTGGACTGGATGCTGCCGGATCAGAGTGGCTTGCGATTGCTGTCGCGCATCCGCAGTGATCGCCAGTTGCAAGCGATTCCTGTGATCATGCTGACGGCCAAGACCATGGAAGAAGACAAGATCGCCGGCCTCGACAATGGGGCCGATGATTACGTGACCAAGCCATTTTCACCGCGTGAACTGACAGCCCGGATCAAGGCGCTACTGCGGCGCAAGAGTCCCGAGCATGCACAGAGCATGATGAAGGCCGGTCCGGTGACGCTAGATCCGATCAGTTGCAGCGTGAGCCTGTCCGATCAGAAAATCGAGATCGGTCATGCCGAATTCAAGTTGCTGAAATTTTTTCTGGCGCACCCTGACCGGGTGTTCAGTCGCACCCAGTTGCTCGATAAGGTCTGGGGCGACCACGCGGTCATCGAAGAACGGACCGTGGATGTCCATGTGCTGCGCTTGCGCAAGGCACTGAAAGAGGCGGAGCATCTGATCCGCACCGTCCGTAGCGTGGGCTACATGCTTTCAGAAAAATAAAGTCCGGCCATGAATCCACAGTTGCTCTTCTGGGTGCCCGCGGTATTGCGGATAGTCGGCGTGTTTTTGGTGTCGGGCGTGCTGGGTTATTTTTTTGGGCATGTTGTCGGGCTGGTCGTCTGCATTGTTGTACTGTGCGCGATCCTTGGCATCCAGATTAGTTACCTGCAACTCCTCAATGTCTGGCTCGATCATCCCGACAGCGCCAAGCTGCCCGACGGCTGGGGTTCCTGGACCGATGTGTTTTCGCGCCTGTACCGGTTACGTCGCAGCGATGAAAAACATCAGATCGAGCTGATCGAATGGCTGGCACGTTTTCGTCAGGCCATGACGCTGTTGCCCGATGGGGTGGTCATCATGGATGACGTGCTGTTTCTGGAGTGGTGCAACCCGGCAGCCGAACGGCATCTCGGTTTGCAGAACGAGCGTGACAAAGGCATGCGGGTGACCAACCTGATCCGTAATCCGGACTTCATGGATTACATCATCCTCGGTCGCTACGAGCAGCCGCTGACGCTGGCACTGAAAGACCGCAAGCTGATCATGCAGATCATTCCGTTTGAAAATCGACGCCAGATTCTGGTCACGCATGACGCGACCGAGACGGACCGGATCGAAATGATGCGGCGCGATTTCATCGCCAACGCCTCGCATGAATTGCGTACGCCATTGACGGTGATCAACGGCTTCCTCGAGATCGCATTGATGCAGCCCAATCTCGATGCCCGCACCCGCACGTCGCACCTCACGCTGATGACCGAGCAGGGACTGCGCATGCAAAATCTGGTCGAAGACATGCTGACCCTGACCCGACTCGAATCGGTTGAATTCCCGATGCGGCCCGAGCGTGTCGACATACACAGTCTGATGGAACATATCCGTCAGGAGGTCGAGGCGCTATCGGCCGGCAATCATGTCATTACACTCGATATCGACGGGCCGGATGTCCGTGGCAGCACGGATGAGTTGCGTAGCGCCTTCAGCAATCTCGCATCGAATGCCGTGCGTTACACGCCGGCCGGCGGCACGATTGCGATCAGTTGGCAAAAGGGTGTCACCGGTCCGGTATTTGCGGTACAGGACAGCGGCATCGGCATCCTTCCGGAACATATTTCGCGCCTGACCGAGCGTTTTTATCGCGTCGATAAAAGTCGTTCGCGCGAGACCAAGGGAACCGGACTTGGTCTGGCCATTGTCAAGCACGTGCTGCTGCGCCATGCTGCCGTGCTGGCGATCGAATCGACGCCAGGGCAGGGTAGCTTGTTCAAGGTCAGGTTTCCGGCTAGCGCAGTCAATCAGTAACGCATTGCCGGACTGGCTACGGACCTGCCCTGCGTGCCAGGTGAGAACTTACTGATCGTGATCGAGTTGCAGTGCTTCCAGAAACCGCGACACCATGTTGTAAGCCGCAATGGTGGCGGTCAGTTCAACCATTTCGCGATCGCTGAAGTTGGCCTTCACGGCATCGAACACGGCTTGCGGCACGCGGATCGAGGTCGTCATCGCATCGGTATAGTCGATCACTTGCAGGTCCAGCGCATCGAAGTGATCACGATAACCGGCGGTTTTCAAGGCCGCGAGTTGCGCATCGGTGTAACCCTCCTTGAGTGCAAACGGCACGTGCTGGGCAAATTCGTAATCGGCTTCGTTGAGCACGGCAATCCGCATGATGGCCAGTTCGCGATAGCGTGCCGACAAAATGCATTGCTGGCGGATCGCCGTGAGCAACTGGCGCCAGCCATCGGCCAGCGGCGGACTTTGCAATAGCATCTTGTACAAGTTGATGACGCTGCCGCCGCGTTCGGCAGCGATCTGGGCCGCTTGCCTGGCGATGTCAGGATGGGTTGGATCAGCGTAGGGGAGGCGTGCCATGGTCGGTTTTCCTGGTGAGTGAAGAAGCCACAGAGTGTGACATTGTTTGTGTATCGAAATAATCAGACTGCTTTCGCAGTATGATCGCCGCCTCATCATCTATTGCCTACAATTAATTCATGTCTTTCGATTTGTCGACTCGTCTTGCCTTGCTCGCTACGGCCTTGTTACTGGGTGGTTGTCTGTCCGTGCCGGCCACGCCCGTTGCGCCGATTGCTCAGCCCAGACCACAGCGACCGGTGCGGATCGGGCTGGCGCTGGGCGGCGGCGCAGCCCGTGGCTTTGCACACATCGGCGTCATCAAGGCGCTGGAGGCGCAAGGTATTTTTCCTGATATTGTCGTCGGCACCAGCGCCGGCAGTCTGGTCGGTGCGCTGTACGCGGCAGGAAACAATGGCTACGCGTTACAAAAAATGGCGCTCGAGATGGACGAGGCGGCGATTTCCGACTGGAGCGTGCCGCTGTTTGCGAAGGCCAGCGGCGTCTTCAAGGGCGAGGCGCTGCAGAACTACGTCAACAAGTCAGTGGGCAATCTGCCGATTGAAAAATTCAAACTCCCTTTTGGTGCCGTTGCAGCCGACCTCAATAGCGGCTTGCCCATCCTGTTCAGGAGAGGCAATGCCGGGCTGGCCGTGCGTGCTTCGTCAGCCGTGCCGGGTGTATTCCAGCCGGTACGTATTGGTGACCATGCGTATGTCGATGGCGGTCTGGTGTCGCCGGTCCCGGTACGATTTGCACGCGAGATGGGCGCTGATTTTGTCATCGCAGTCAATATTTCTACCCAGCCGGATGTGCAGGCAGCACTCAGTTCGGTTGATGTCGTATTGCAGACCTTTGCGATCATGGGCCAGAGCATCAACCGGGTTGAACTCAAGGATGCCGATGTCGTGATCGTGCCGAAATTGGGCAGCATGAAAGGCAACGATTTCGCCGGTCGTAATCTGGCGATTCTGGCTGGTGAACAAGCCACCACGTTGATGCTGCCCGAACTGCGGGAAAAGTTGCGGGCCAGGCGCGAGTAATAAAAAGCCGCATCGTAAGTGATGCGGCCTGGAAAAAAGCCGCATCGTAAGTGATACGGCCTGGAAAAAAGCCGCATCGTAAGTGATGCGGCCTCGTCATTGATTCAGTGTTCGTTCAGGGATGTTCGGGATCGCTGATGCGGCGTGCGCCATTGAAGCGACTTTTCCAGTAACCGAGATCCATGCTCTCGACCCGAACCTGGCCGCCGGCTGACGGCGAATGGATGAACTTGTTATCGCCAAGGTAGATGCCAACGTGCGAGAAGCCGCGACGCAAGGTGTTGTAGAACACGAGGTCACCGGGTTGCATGTCATGGCTCTCTACTTTTTCGCCGACCCGGCTGATTTCTTCGGAGGTACGGGGCAATGTCTCGCCCCACGCTTCCTGAAACACCAATCGCACCAGACCGCTGCAATCAAGTCCGCTTTCTGCGGTGTTGCCACCCATGCGGTAGCGGATGCCGATCAGGCCCAGTGCACTCATTGCCAGTTCGGACGCCCGGTTACTCAGGGTTTGCAGACGAGCCAAGGCGACGTTTTTTGGTGGTTCGGAAATATCGGCAGCCAAGCCGTTCGTGGAGGATGCGCAGGCGGCAGCGAACAGGACGCTGGCGACGACATGGCGGAAGACTCGGCGGAAAGGGCTGGTTGTCGTCAAAATTGGGCGCGGTTTTTTTTCGAGATTTGAAGGTAACCGAATCATCAAAACCTGTCAAAAGTTATTCCTCTCCGATCTGATTTGCCCGGGCGGTCTATCGTACAATCGGTTCTCTTTTTTCCTTCCGGAGTTGTGATGCAATCCAAGCAAATATTGTCCCTCGTTGATGTCAAAAAAATTGCCGCTGCTGCTGAAGCTGAAGCCGTTGCCAATAACTGGGCTGTCGCCATTGCGATTGTCGATGATGGTGGTCACTTGCTGTCGTTCCAGCGTCTCGATGGTACCGCACCGATTTCGGCTGATATCGCTCCGGCCAAGGCCCGTACCGCAGCACTGGGTCGTCGCGAATCGAAGATTTACGAAGACATGATCAACAATGGCCGGATGTCGTTCATCACGGCACCAAAACTCGAAGGCATGCTCGAAGGCGGCGTACCGATCATGATTGACGGTCAATGTCTCGGTGCGGTCGGTGTCTCCGGTGTCAAGTCGTCGGAAGATGCGCAAGTCGCCAAGGCAGGGATTGCCGCACTGCTGGGCTAATACCGGACGCGTGGTCCGGTCCGGCGAGAAAATCTTGCTCGCCGGCGTTTTTCCGGTTTGCCCCAGCCTCCTTGTAGGCTATAATCCGGCGATTTAGCCCATTTTATTCCGCCGTAGCGCACACCTCTTTTACGCCCCTGATTGACCACGCCATTTTCCGCGCGCCTAGCCGTGGTAAGACGCGCGCGGGCACTCTGGCGCGATGCAGCGCGGCGGTAACCACATCAGGAGTTACCCCTTGCCGCCATTCTTTTCTGGCCCCGCAGTTCCAGCCATCCTCGCCCTTGCCGACGGGTCGATCTTCCAGGGCTTTTCCATCGGCGCTGCCGGCCACACGATCGGTGAGGTCGTCTTCAACACGGCGATGACCGGTTATCAGGAAATTCTGACCGACCCAAGCTATAGCCGTCAAATCGTGACGCTCACTTATCCGCATATCGGTAACACCGGGATCAACGCCGAAGATGTTGAATCGTCGCAGGTTCACGCCGCAGGCCTGGTCATTCGCGATCTGCCGCTGATGGCATCGAACTTCCGTTCGCAGCAAAGCCTGACAGACTATCTGCAGGCCGAACAGATCGTCGCTATCGCCGGTATCGATACGCGCAAGCTCACGCGCATCCTGCGTGAAAAAGGCGCGCAGAGTGGCGCGATTGTCGCCGGCGCCGATGTGACGGCCGACCAGGCGCTGGCGCTGGCCCGTTCGTTTGCCGGCATCAATGGCATGGATCTGGCCAAGGTCGTATCGACCAAGGTGGCCTACGAATGGACCGAAACAGAATGGCAACTCGGTGTCGGCTATGGCCAGCAAAACACCCCGAAGTTTCATGTGGTTGCGTTCGACTACGGCGTCAAGTTCAACATTTTGCGGATGCTGGCGCAGCGCGGCTGCAAGGTGACGGTGCTGCCGGCGCAGGCGACTGCCGCCGATGCGCTGGCGCTCAATCCTGATGGCATCTTCCTGTCGAATGGTCCCGGCGACCCGCAGCCGTGCGATTACGCGATCGCTGCATCGCGTGAACTGATCGAACTTGGTATTCCGACTTTCGGCATTTGTCTGGGTCACCAGATCATGGCGCTGGCTTCCGGTGCGACCACCCTGAAAATGAAGTTCGGTCACCACGGTGCCAACCATCCGGTGCAGGATCTCGAGACCAGGCAGGTACTGATCACTTCCCAGAACCACGGCTTTGCGGTGGATCCGGCATCGCTGCCAGCCAATTGCCGCGTCACGCACGTGTCGCTGTTTGATGGCTCGCTGCAAGGATTCGCCCGTACCGATAAACCGGCGTTCTGCTTCCAGGGTCATCCTGAAGCATCGCCCGGGCCGCATGATATTGCGCCCCTGTTTGATCGCTTCGTCGATTTGATGAAAAGCGCCCGGGCTAACGCAAGAATGGAAAAACAATAATGGCAAAGCGTACTGACATCAAAAGCATCCTGATCATTGGTGCGGGTCCGATCATCATTGGTCAAGCCTGCGAATTCGATTATTCCGGCGCGCAAGCCTGCAAGGCACTGCGTGAAGAGGGCTATCGCGTGATCCTGGTCAACAGCAATCCGGCCACCATCATGACCGACCCGGAGATGGCCGATGTAACCTACATCGAACCGATCACCTGGCAAGTCGTCGAAAGCATCATCGCCAAAGAGCGGCCAGATGCGATCCTGCCGACGATGGGTGGCCAGACGGCGCTCAATTGCGCACTCGATTTGCATCACAATGGCGTGCTGACCAAGTACAACTGCGAACTGATTGGTGCCTCGCCCGAAGCCATCGACATGGCCGAAGACCGCTCCAAGTTCAAGGAAGCGATGACGCGCATCGGCCTCGGTTCGGCCCGTTCCGGTATCGCTCACACGCTTGATGAAGCCTGGACGGTACAAAAAACACTTGGCTTTCCGATCGTTATCCGGCCGTCGTTCACGATGGGTGGCAGCGGTGGCGGTATCGCCTACAACTCCGAAGAATTCGAAACCATTTGCAAGCGTGGCCTCGAAGCTTCGCCAACCACCGAACTGCTGATCGAAGAATCGCTGCTCGGCTGGAAAGAGTTCGAGATGGAAGTTGTGCGCGACAAGATGGACAACTGCATCATCGTCTGCTCGATCGAAAACCTCGATCCGATGGGCGTGCATACCGGCGACTCGATCACGGTCGCGCCAGCACAAACGCTGACCGACAAGGAATACCAGATCATGCGTAACGCATCGCTTGCGGTGCTGCGTGAAATTGGTGTTGATACCGGTGGCTCGAACGTGCAGTTCTCGATCAATCCGGTCGACGGCCGCATGATCGTCATCGAAATGAATCCGCGCGTCTCGCGTTCGTCCGCGCTGGCATCGAAAGCCACCGGCTTTCCGATCGCCAAGATCGCGGCCAAACTGGCGGTCGGTTTCACGCTCGACGAATTGCGCAATGACATCACCGGTGGCGCGACCCCGGCCTCGTTCGAGCCGAGCATTGACTACGTCGTCACCAAGATTCCACGCTTCACGTTTGAAAAATTTCCGACGGCCGATCATCATCTGACCACCCAGATGAAATCGGTTGGCGAAGTCATGGCCATTGGCCGTACCTTCCAGGAGTCGTTCCAGAAAGCCTTGCGCGGACTCGAAGTCGGCGTCGATGGCATGAACGAAAAAACCACCGACCGCGAAACCATTGAGGAAGAACTCGGCGAGCCGGGGCCGGACCGGATCTGGTATGTCGGCGATGCGTTCGCCCAAGGCTTCACGATGGAAGAAGTGCATCAGCTGACGCACATCGATCCGTGGTTCCTGATCCAGATCAAAGAGATCATCGACCTCGAGTTGTGGCTGGAAACCAAGGCGCTCGATGACCTTGATAAAGCCACGCTGTTCAAGCTCAAGCAAAAAGGTTTTGCCGATCGTCGTCTGGCGAAATTGCTCAAGACCACCGACAAGATCGTGCGCGAGAAACGCCATGCGCTCAATATTCGCCCGGTCTACAAACGGGTTGATACCTGCGCCGGCGAGTTCTCGACCGACACGGCCTACATGTATTCGACGTACGAAGAAGAGTGCGAATCGGCACCGACCAACAAGAAAAAAATCATGGTGCTGGGCGGCGGTCCAAACCGTATCGGTCAGGGTATCGAATTCGATTATTGCTGCGTGCATGCTGCGCTGGCAATGCGCGAAGACGGCTATGAAACCATCATGGTCAACTGCAATCCCGAAACCGTGTCGACCGATTACGACACCTCGGACCGGCTGTACTTCGAGCCATTGACACTGGAAGACGTGCTCGAAATCGTCGACAAGGAAAAGCCTTATGGCGTCATCGTGCAGTACGGCGGTCAGACACCGTTGAAGCTGGCTCTGGACCTTGAAGCCAATGGCGTACCCATCGTCGGCACTTCGCCCGACATGATCGACGCGGCCGAAGACCGCGAACGCTTCTCGCAATTGCTCAAAGACCTCGGCTTGCGCCAGCCGCCTAACCGTACCGCCCGTACTGAAGCCGATGCCTTGCTGCTGGCACAGGAAATTGGCTATCCGCTGGTGGTGCGTCCGTCATATGTGCTGGGTGGGCGCGCGATGGAAATCGTCCATGAGCAACGTGACCTCGAGCGTTACATGCGCGAAGCGGTCAAGGTCTCGCATGACTCTCCGGTACTGCTGGATCGCTTCCTCAATGATGCGATCGAAGTCGATGTGGATTGCCTCTCCGATGGAACGCGTACGTTTATCGGTGGCGTGATGGAGCACATCGAGCAGGCTGGCGTTCATTCGGGCGACTCGGCTTGCTCGCTGCCGCCGTACTCGCTATCGCAATCGACGATTGATGAAATCAAGCGTCAGACCTCGTTGATGGCCAAAGGCCTGAATGTGGTGGGTTTGATGAATGTTCAGTTCGCGATCCAGCAGCAGGTGATTGATGGCGTGTCGCAGGATGTCGTGTTCGTGCTGGAAGTCAATCCGCGGGCGTCGCGCACCGTGCCATTCGTCTCGAAAGCAACCGGCCTGCAACTGGCGAAGATTGCTGCGCGCTGCATGGTGGGTCAATCGCTTGACAGTCAGGGTATCTATGATGAAGTGGTGCCTGGTTATTTCAGCGTCAAGGAAGCGGTGTTCCCGTTTGTGAAATTCCCTGGTGTCGATACCATTCTCGGTCCGGAAATGAAATCGACAGGTGAAGTGATGGGGGTTGGCAAAACCTTTGGCGAGGCGTTTGTGAAGTCGCAGCTCGGAGCCGGCGTCAAGCTGCCTTCCTCGGGTCAGGTTTTCCTGAGCGTCAAGGGCAGCGACAAACCGCGCGCGGTGAAGATCGCCGCAGCGCTGGTGAAAATTGGTTTCTCTGTTGCGGCGACCAAAGGAACTGCGGCGGCGATTCGCGATGCTGGTATTGTTGTGACTACCGTCAACAAGGTGGTCGAAGGCCGTCCACACGTGGTCGACATGATCAAGAACAATGAAATTGCATTGGTCATCAATACGGTCGAAGAGAAGCGTAACGCCATCACGGACTCCCGCGCGATAAGGACATCGGCATTGGCGGCACGGGTGACGACTTACACCACGATCGCTGGTGCTGAGGCTGCCGTAGCGGGCATGGCACATCTGGATCAGTTGCATGTCTATGATTTACAGGGACTGCATAAGACCTTACACTGAGGCTGCTGCAGGAACGACCTGAACACCATTCCAGAGGTCACAGAAGGCGCACGGATTTTCCGGGCCCGTTTGTGGCCTCTGTAATTTTTAACTGATTAAAAAAGAGACTTATGAGTACCGTACCCATTACAAAATTTGGCGCGCAACTTCTGAAAGAAGAATTGCATCGCCTGAAAACCAAAGAACGCCCCTCCATCATCAATGCCATTTCCGAAGCGCGCGCCCAAGGCGACCTGTCGGAAAATGCCGAGTACGATGCGGCGAAGGAGCGACAGAGTTTTATTGAAGGTCGTATTTCCGACCTCGAAGGCAAGCTGGGTTCTTCGCAGATTATTGACCCGTTGACACTGGATGCCGATGGCCGAATCGTGTTCGGTTCGACGGTGCATCTGGAAGACCTTGAAACAGGTGCCAAGGTGACGTATCAGATCGTTGGTATCGATGAAGCGGATCTCAAGCTCTCGAAAGTATCTGTTACCTCCCCGATCGCACGCGCATTAATTGGCAAATTTGCTGGTGACGTGGTTGGTGTGCAGGCACCTGCCGGTGTGCGTGAATACGAAGTGCTGGAAGTGCGTTACGTCTAACCGATGATGATTGCCACGCGTTTGCGTTTGCTGGTCATTGTCCTGTGGGTCGGTAGTCTCTTGACGATCGGCTACCTGGTTGCGCCGACCTTATTCATGACACTGGCAGACCGCACCCTGGCGGGGACCATTGCCGGAAAATTATTTCGGGTCGAAGCATGGCTGTCGGTGGCGATGGCCTTGCTGCTCTTTGCCCTGACTGCCGGAACCGTCGTTGCATCGCGTGCGCGCACGTGGATGTTCAGACTGACTGCAATCATGTTCGGATGTACGGTGACCGGTTATTTTGGTTTGCAACCGATGATGGCCGCGTTGCGTGAAGCAGCACCGGGCGGCGTGTTTTCCGCAGAGGCGCGCATGCAATTCGGCATGCTGCATGGCGTTGCGAGCGGCCTGTATCTGATACAGAGCATAGCGGGGATTATATTGGTCTTGAAGAATGACCAGTCCGAGGCGAAAACTTAGTACGTCAACTTAATACGACAACTTAATACGACAACTTAATACGACAACTTAATACAGATGACGGGGGACTGGAGTACTCAGGCCAACCCGTCCGCTGTAATAGTTACTGACCGAGCGACGATTTCTTGGCGCTGGTTTGACGAGGCTTGGCACGTTTGATGGAGCCGCCTTGCGTGACACGCTCATTGCCCTTGACCATGACCTTGGTGACCGATGGACGCTTGGTACCACTCGGGCTTGGCTTGACGATGGTAACTTCGCGCATGCCACGACCTTTTTTTCCATCATTGCGCAATTCCTTGACGGCTTCTTTTTTAGCGCGATACATCACCAGGAGTTTCCCGATATGCTGTACGGGCGCGGCACCGAGTTTGTCGCAAATCGTCTCATACATGCCGATGCGCGCTTCGCGATCATCGCCAAAAACGCGGACCTTGATCAGACCATGCGCATCAAGGCCACTGTCAATTTCTTTGAGTACCGGTTCAGTTAGTCCCGCCTCACCGATGATGACAATCGGATTTAGCGCATGCGCTTCGGCACGAAGCGCACTACGCTCCGATGGTGTGAGTTTCAACATAAAAAATCCCTTAAAAGCAGTATTCTACGCGAATGGCAAAGAACAAATTAAACAAAAACTGGCTACACGATCACATCAATGATCCGTATGTCAAGCTGGCGCAGAAAGAAGGCTACCGGGCCCGCGCTGTCTACAAACTCAAGGAAATCGATGAAGGCGACAAGCTCATCAAGGCCGGTCAGATTATTGTCGACCTTGGTTCGACGCCGGGCAGCTGGTCGCAGTACGTGCGTAACAAATTATCCGGCAAGGCCGGTGGCGGTATCGACGGGATTATCATCGGTCTTGACATGCTGCCGATGGAACCCATTGCCGATGTTCACTTCATTCTTGGTGACTTCCGGGATCACAAGGTACTGCGACAGCTTGAAGTTATTCTGGCTGGTCGTAAGGTCGATGTCGTGCTGTCTGACATGGCACCTAATCTGTCCGGCATTGCAAGTGCTGACGCAGCGCGGATGGAGCACATCATTGATTTGGCCATCGAGTTTTCTCAAGCGCACCTGAAACCTTCCGGCGCCTTGCTCGTCAAATGTTTTAACGGATCAGGGTATAGTCAGATAGTTGAGAAATTCCGCAGCGAATTCAAAACGGTGTCTCCCAAGAAGCCCAAAGCAAGTAAAGACAAATCATCGGAAATCTTTTTACTTGGCAAAGGTGTAAAAAATCCAGTTTCATTACAAAAGTTGCCATTGGACCCTTGATTTTGAAGGGCTTTATCCCAATGTCGTGCGTAGTGGGTACTCTTTATTACGGGTAGAATAAAATCTGTACATCAGGCATATGGCGCTACGCGCGTCCAAGGAGTTCTAGTGAATAATATGTTTTCCAAGGCCGCCATCTGGGTCGTCATCGCCATGGTGCTTTTCATGGTGTTCAAACAGTTCGACAGTCGCACGGCTTCAGGCGGTGCAACAGTTGTGCCGTATTCAGATTTTCTGGATGAGGTGAAATCCAAGCGTATTAAAGACGCCACCATTGAAGATCGCACCCTGACGGCGACGACTACGGATGGGAAAAAAATCAGGACAGCAATAACCTATCTCGATCGCGGTCTGATCGGTGATCTGGTGAACAACGGCGTCAAGTTTGATGTCAAGCAGCCTGAAGAACAGTCGTTCCTTTCGCAGATTTTCATCTCTTGGTTCCCGATGCTGCTGCTCATCGGTGTCTGGGTATTCTTCATGCGTCAGATGCAAGGCGGAGGCAAGGGCGGGGCATTCTCGTTCGGCAAGTCCAAGGCGCGACAACTGGATGAGACGACAAACGCCGTCACGTTTGCCGATGTCGCTGGTTGCGATGAGGCAAAGGAAGAGGTTCAGGAAATTGTCGACTTCCTTCGCGATCCGACCAAGTTTCAAAAACTCGGTGGCCGGATACCTCGTGGCGTGCTGATGGTTGGTCCTCCGGGTACTGGTAAAACGCTGCTGGCACGGGCAATTGCTGGTGAAGCAAAAGTCCCGTTCTTCACGATTTCAGGTTCCGATTTCGTCGAAATGTTTGTCGGTGTCGGTGCTTCACGTGTTCGTGACATGTTCGAGAACGCAAAAAAACAATCGCCATGTATCATTTTTATCGATGAGATTGACGCTGTTGGTCGCCATCGCGGTGCCGGTATGGGCGGCGGTAACGATGAGCGCGAACAGACGCTGAACCAGTTACTCGTCGAGATGGATGGCTTCGAGGCAAACGCCGGCGTGATCGTCATTGCAGCGACCAACCGTGCGGATGTCCTCGACAAAGCGCTGCTGCGTCCAGGTCGTTTCGACCGTCAGGTAGTTGTCGGCTTGCCGGACATTCGTGGTCGTGAGCAGATCTTGTATGTGCACATGCGTAAAGTGCCGATCGGACCGGATGTCAAGGCCGACATCCTTGCCCGTGGAACGCCTGGTTTTTCGGGGGCCGATCTGGCTAACCTGGTCAATGAGGCAGCGCTGTTCGCTGCACGCCGTAACAAGCGTCTGGTCGAAATGCAGGACTTTGAAGATGCGAAGGACAAGATCGTGATGGGTCCGGAGCGCAAGTCTGCCGTGATGCGCGAGGAAGAACGCCGCAATACCGCGTTCCATGAATCGGGTCATGCCGTCGTTGCCAAGTTGCTGCCGAAAGCTGATCCGGTGCACAAAGTTACGATCATGCCGCGTGGATTTGCGCTGGGCCTGACGTGGCAGTTGCCGGAACATGACCGCGTCAACTTGTACAAAGACAAGATGCTCGAAGAGATTGCGATTCTGTTTGGCGGTCGTATCGCAGAAGAAATTTTCATGCACCAGATGTCAACAGGTGCATCAAATGACTTCGAGCGTGCCACCAAACTGGCTCGTGCGATGGTGACGCGCTACGGTATGTCGGAAAGCCTTGGAACGATGGTCTACGAAGATACCGAGCAGGATGCCTATTTCGGCCGGATGTCGGCGAAGACCGTGTCGGAAGCGACGCAGCAAAAAGTCGATCTTGAGATCCGCAGTATTCTCGATGGTCAGTACGCCCTGTCGCGACGCTTGCTTGAAGAGAATCGTGAAAAAGTCGAACTGATGGCAAAGACTCTGCTTGAGTGGGAAACCATTGACGCAGACCAGATCAACGACATCATGGAAGGTCGCGAGCCACGACTGCCAAAAGCTGGCGTGCCACCACGTCGCCAGACTTCGGATGGTCCTACCGGTGGTGATGTGACGCCAACAGCCACCGCACCAGCCTAAGTTATCCGTTGATAGCCAACAAGGGTGAGGAGCAATCCTCACCCTTTTATTTCGTCTGAAATTATGAATGCAACGATGTTCCACTGCGGTCGTTACCGCTTCTCGCTAACAGAAGGAGGGATGCCGCTGATCATGGGCGTCCTGAATGTCACGCCTGATTCTTTTTCCGATGGAGGCCGTTTCCACTCCCTTGAAGCAGCTATTTTTCGCGCCGAGCAAATGATCGAGGCGGGCGTCGACATCATTGACATTGGCGGAGAGTCGACCCGCCCGGGTGCCACACCCTTACCTGTAGACGAAGAATTGCGTCGCATTTTGCCTGTCGTGTTTGCCTTGCGTGATTGTGGCAAGCCGTTGTCGATCGACACGTACAAACCGGTGGTAATGGTTGAAGCCCTTGCCGCAGGAGCCGACATGATTAATGACATTTCCGGGTTCAGTGATCGAGCCGCATTGACTGCTGTCAAGGATAGTGACTGTGCACTTTGTATCATGCACATGGCGAACGATCCGCAACGCATGCAACAAGATCCGACTTATCAGGATGTCGTGCAAGAGGTCACCGATTTTTTGCGTGAGCGAATCGCCTGTATGGAGGCCTGTGGAATCGAGCGCAAGCGACTGAGTATTGATCCGGGATTTGGTTTCGGCAAAACGCTGGAGCATAATCTCGCCTTGCTGAAACATATTCGGCCAATTGCCGCGAGCCTGGGCCTGCCGCTGTTGGCAGGGATGTCTCGCAAATCGATGTTGGGCAGTATTACCGGTCGGCCAGTCGAGCAGCGTTTGGCCGGTAGCCTGGCTGCCGCGCTGGTTGCTGCGGCGAATGGCGCGGCGATGTTGCGTGTACATGATGTCGCAGAAACCATCGACGCCTTGAAAGTCTGGCGCGCAGCGACTTAATAGAAGTGATTACAAAGGATAACGATGGGACGTAAATATTTTGGCACCGACGGTGTGCGCGGCAAGGTTGGCCAGTCACCGATCACGCCCGAGTTTGTCATGCGACTTGGATATGCTGCGGGCAAAGTGTTGACTGCCTCGGATAGCGGTAAGCCGACAGTACTGATTGGCAAGGACACGCGGATTTCCGGTTACATGCTGGAAGCCGCACTGCAAGCCGGGTTTGCAGCGGCAGGAGTCGACGTGATGCTTGCCGGGCCCGTACCGACACCGGCAGTGGCTTACCTGACACGCGCTTTGCGACTCTCTGCCGGCGTGGTGATCTCGGCGTCACATAATCCGTACTATGACAATGGCATCAAGTTTTTTTCGTCCCAAGGCAACAAGCTGCCCGATGCGGTCGAAGAAGCCATCGAAGCGCAACTTGAGTTGCCGCTTGGTTGTGTCTCTTCCGAGAAGCTCGGCAAGGCACAGCGCCTTGATGATGCCCGAGGGCGCTACATCGAATTTTGCAAAAGCACATTTCCGAACGCGATGGATTTGCGGGGCATGACGATTGTCGTCGACTGCGCCCATGGCGCGGCGTACCACATTGCCCCGCATGTGTTGCATGAACTCGGTGCGGAAGTCATTGCGATTGGCAATCAGCCCAACGGTATCAATATCAACGACAAGGTAGGTGCAACCTCACCCGAGGCGTTGTCGCAGGCGGTGCGTTCCCATCGTGCGGACCTCGGGATTGCACTGGATGGTGATGCGGACCGTCTGGTCATGGTCGATGCCAATGGACGGATCTATAACGGCGACGAGCTGTTGTATGTCATGACCAGGGACCGCATGCTGACTCAGGAAGTGCCTGGTGTGGTTGGTACGCTCATGACCAACATGGCACTCGAAGTCGCGTTCCGCGAGCTTGGGGTTGAGTTCGTCCGCGCCAAGGTTGGTGACCGCTACGTACTTGAAGTCTTGCAGGAACGCGGCTGGACATTGGGTGGCGAGGGCTCGGGCCATCTGCTGTTTCTCGACAAGCACACCACAGGCGACGGTATCGTCTCTGCATTGCAAGTGTTGTCAGCCCTTAAACGCAGTAACAAGACGCTGGCGCAGTGCACCGAAGATATTGCGATGTATCCGCAGTCATTGATCAACGTCCGTGTTGCCTCCGGATTTAACTGGCTCAACAGTGTCGCGATGGTGGCTGAAAAAGACGCCGTCGAGGACGAGTTGGGTGATGTCGGTCGTGTGCTCATTAGAGCATCCGGAACCGAACCGCTAATTCGAGTGATGGTCGAAGCGAAGACTGCCGCCCTGGCGGAAGGGATGGCGCGCAGGATTGCCGACAAGGTGATGCCGGCCTGATCCGGGTCGAGACGGGTGATGGGCGAACCAGGATTTGCCAGTCGCAATCGCCCTGATGTCAGATCCTCGTCGACACGTTAGTCACTCAAGGCTACGGCCACGCATGCCAGGAGAGAATGGATAATCCCCGCTACCAAATCCTGCTCGTCGAAGATGAGCCGGGTATTGCCGAGCTATTGCAATTTACGCTGGCCGATGCCGGTTTTTCGTCACACAACGTCGCCACTGTTCAGGATGCCCGCGCAGCCATTGCCGTCCAATGTCCGGAACTGGTTTTGCTGGACTGGATGTTGCCGGATGGCTCAGGTCTGGAGTTACTCAAGGAGTGGCGCCGCAGTGCGACCACATCGACATTGCCAGTCATTCTGCTGACAGCAAACGGGATGGATGAAGACAAGATTTGTGGTTTGAATGCTGGGGCCGATGATTACATAACGAAGCCTTTTTCTCCGCGTGAGCTGATTGCGCGTATCCACTCCCTGCTGCGCAGTTCTCGCCCCGAGGTAGCGCGTCTGGTGGACGTGTGCGGGCTGATCGTGATCGACTCAGGTCGTCATCTGGTGACGGTCGCGGATGCGGTGGTGAAGCTGGATCAGTCTGAATTCCGGTTGCTTAAATTTATGGTGGCGCATCCCGAGCGGGTATTTTCACGCGCCCAATTGCTCGACAAAGTGTGGGGTGATGAAGCCTTCCTCGAAGAACGGACCGTCGATGTGCACATCATGCGTTTGCGAAAATCGCTTGGTGTCGCCGCGAGCTATATCAAGACCGTGCGAAGTGTCGGTTATATGCTCGATGCCAGCCGGGACTGAGCAGGCTAAAAAAATGCCATGGACATCCCGACTGCAAATTTAAGCGGTCAAACCATTGACCAAAAGAGGCTCGCCCGCTATGATTCTGTCTATCGGAGTGTAGCGCAGCCCGGTAGCGCACCTGGTTTGGGACCAGGGGGTCCAAGGTTCGAATCCTTGTACTCCGACCAGAAATATAAAGCGGGTTGTTTAACGACAACCCGCTTTTTTTCGTTTACGGTAAGCTCATTGGCGCATGCAAGTTGCAGTCAGTGCAGCGTCCGAAGCGAAGCACTTGCCGCACACATCCATCCTGTCTATTTCCATCTGCCCTTAGCTCAACTGGATAGAGCAATGCCCTTCTAAGGCATAGGTTACTGGTTCGATTCCAGTAGGGCAGACCAGTCACTCACACTTCCTCCCCACATCATATTTGAGCGACCTGCATGTGCATTTTCACGCGCACTCGTTTCAAGGAAAATAAACCGTTTGCGCAATGATTCGAATAAAACTGTCTCCAGGTTACTCTACAGTATCGTCATAGCCTAATAGGTAAGCAAGAGGCTGGGCGCGGCGACATGCTTCCAGTAGAAATGGAGGCAGGATCATGCGGGATGAAATCCTGCCCGGCCAGCGTTGCCCTCCTCGGAGGAACCTCGCATACTGACCGCCTCATCTCCTGCCATCATTGCTCATTACATCAGGGACTTTCATGACATCCTCCGAACCACTGGTTCTCCTGCAACGCGATGGTGCTATCGCCACGCTCATCCTCAATCGTCCTGGCAGCCTGAACGCACTCGACATTCCTACCGCCGAGGCCTTTCTGGTTTGCTGTACCGAACTGGCTGCCGATGACAGCGTGCGGGCAGTCGTGCTCAAGGGTGCCGGAAAGGCGTTTGGTGTCGGTGGCGACCTTGCCTCACTACGAACCGATTCGACGGCCACGGCAATGGCGCTGATTGCGCCGCTGCATGCATCGGTGCTGCTGCTGACGTCGATGACCGCGCCGGTCATCGCCTGCCTGCACGGCACCGTGGCTGGCGGCAGTCTGAGCCTGGCGATTGCGTGTGATCTGGCGATTGCTGCCGATAACACACGCTTCAATCTGGCTCACGTGAATGTCGCGGCCAACTGTGATTTGTCCGGCTCGTGGCACTTGCCGCGTCTGGTCGGATTGCGCAATGCGATGGCTATCGCATTGCTGGGCGACACGTTTGATGCGCCCGAGGCCTTGCGACTGGGGTTACTCAACCGCATCGTGCCGGCAACGGAACTGGAGTCGGCGACGGCCGCGCTGGTGCAGCGATTGGCAGAGGGTCCGACGCAGGCGATAGGACGCTTGAAGCGTCTGCTGCGTCAGTCGCTCGACAATGATTTACCTACCCAGCTCGATCTCGAGCGCGACAATTTCCGCGACAGTACTGCGACGGTCGATTTCGCTGAAGCACTGGATGCTTTTTTCAGCAAACGGCGGCCTAACTTTGTCGGTCGTTGAACTTGTCGGCACCGTGATCACAATCCAGGAAGCGGTTCACCGCGTGCGCGCGAACTTGTCGTGGCGTCTGCGCTGATTTTTCAAACGACAAGCCATCACTGACCCGACCGGGCATTCGCCAGCCAGCCCAACCCGTCTTCGGTGCGTCCGCGTGGGCGATATTCGCAACCGATCCAGCCGTCGTATCCGAGTTCATCGAGCAAACGGAACAGGTAGGGATAATTGATTTCGCCCTCATCGGGCTCGTTGCGTCCCGGGACGCTGGCAATCTGTACATGGCCGATGTCAGCTTGATGTTGTTTGAATGTCGCGGCCAGATCGCCTTCGACAATTTGCGCATGATAAAAATCCATCTGCACCTTGACGTTGGCCGCGCCGGACTCTTCCCGCAGCGCGTGTGCCTGTGCTTGCGTCTGCAGGAAGTAGCCTGGAATGTCGCGCGGGTTGATTGGCTCAATGAGCAGCATCAGGCCATGTTGATCGGCCGCATGCGCAGCGTGGCGCAGATTGGCCAGATAGGTCGCATGGTGCACGGCCGGATCGGCACCGGCAGGCATCACGCCTGCCATCATGTGCAGGCGCTTTGTGCCGAGCGCTCGCGCGTACTCGATCGCACGGGCAACACCGGCACGGCATTCCGCTTCACGACCGGGCAGGGCGGCGATACCGCGTTCACCTGCAGCCCAGTCGCCGGTCGGTAAATTGAACAAGACGCACTCGAGCTTGTTTTCCTGCAGCCATGCCGCGACGTGCTCCGGTGGGTAGTCATACGGCGACAGGAATTCGACCGCGCTAAACCCTGCCGCCGCGGCCGCCGCAAAACGCTGCGGAAAAGGAACTTCGGTAAACATCATCGTGAGGTTGGCAGCAAATTTTGGCATGGTCATCCTGGGTGCGGTGAGCGGGAGGAGGCATCAGACGTGTCGCCAGGCAGCGGCGAACCGGTGATTGGTTGTCCTGGCAACGATGCTGCTGGTGTCAGGATTCGCATTCGAGTACGTATTGTTCGGCGATCCGGCGCGCCTTGCGACTGGCTTTTTCGACGTGCCGGTTCGGTGCGGTCGCAGCGTCTTCGGTGGCCCATTTGCGACGCTGCGCGAGCGTCTCGCACTTGCGGCGGTAGGCACTGGCGACGGCGCTGGCATGCAGGCGTTCCTTGCGCTCCGCATGCTCGGCCTTGTTGCGTGCCGCTTCGAGTTGTTGCAACTGGACCTTCTCTGCCGCAGCCCGACGCCGCGCCTCATCCTGTTCTGCCTTGATCGTGGCGGGCGGGCGCAGGTCGGTGGCCGGCATCGCGACTGCGCCATCACAGGCAACGTCGCTATACGTCACCTTGCCCTGCGTGTCGCACCGGAACGCGGCGTGAGTCGACATACAGGAGGCGAACATCAGCAGGCCCAACACGCTGTGTCGTAGTTGAAGTGTGCGCGCCATGATCAGACCACTTTGCCCGGATTCATCAGATTGAGCGGATCGAGTGCGCTCTTGATGCTTTCCATCAAGCGCATTTCAACCGGCGATTTGTAGCGCCGGATTTCATCGCGCTTCATCGCCCCGAGTCCGTGTTCCGCTGAAATCGAGCCGCCGAAATGGTCAACGCTGTCATGCACGACGCGGCTGATGTCGGCCTGGCAGGCAATCAGTGCATCGCCTGCCTCGCCGGCGGCTGGCGAGACGTTGTAATGCAGGTTGCCGTCGCCGAGATGGCCGAAGGTGACCAGTCGACAGCCCGGAAACGCATCAGCCAGCAGCGCGTCGGTGCGGCTGATGAACGCGCCGATATCGGAGATCGGCACCGACACGTCATGCTTGATGTTCTTGCCTTCGTCGGCTTGGGCGAGCGGGATGTGTTCGCGCAACTGCCACAAGGCTTTCGATTGCGCGATGGATGAGGCCACGACCGCATCGTGGATCACTTCCTGCTCCAGTGCATCGCTCATCAGGTGTTCCAGCAATGCTTCGGCGTGTTCGGCCGATTCGTTGTCGGACAATTCCAGCAATACATACTGCGGTGACGATTGTGCAAAGGGTAGTTTCATTTGCGGGTAATGCGTGGCCACCAGTTGCAGGCAGAAATCCGACATCAGCTCGAAGCCGGTCAGCGTCGCGCCGCAATACCCTTGCGCCAGCGTCAGCAGACGCAACGCATCTTCGGGCGTATTCATTGCTGCCAGCGCGGTCAGGCGCGCTTTGGGTTGCGGAAACAGTGTCAGGACAGCCGCGGTGATGATCCCCAGCGTTCCTTCCGCGCCGATGAACAGGTCGCGCAGGTCGAAGCCGGTATTGTCCTTGCGCAGGCCGCGCAAGCCGCTCCAGACTTCGCCTTGTGCCGTGACGACTTCGAGTCCCAGGCACAGGTCACGCATGTTGCCGTAGCGCAGAACCGCCGTGCCACCTGCATTGGTAGCGAGATTGCCGCCTATCGTGCAGCTGCCTTCGGCCGCTAGCGAGAGCGGAAACAGGCGGTCGGCCGCGCTGGCCGCTTCCTGTACGGTTTGCAGAATGCAGCCGGCTTCGACGGTCATGGTGTTGTTGATCAGGTCGGTCGCGCGGATGGCATTGAGTCGCGTCAACGACAGCACCACCGCCTTGCCGCTTTCGTCGGGCACGCTGCCCAGCACCAGGCCGGTATTGCCGCCTTGCGGTACCAGTGGCACGCGGTGCGTATTACACAGGCGAACCAGCGCAGCGACCTCATCGGTGCTGCCGGGTTTCAGCACGGCCAGCGCCTTGCCGGTGAAACGGCGGCGCCAGTCGGTCAGGTAACCGGCCATGTCGGCCGATTCGTCAATGACGTATTGGGTACCGATGGCGCTGCGGCATTGCTCAAGAAATTCATTCATTTGGCTGCTTTTTCGGTGGCTTTGGCAATCGTTTCGCGGGCGATCTTTTTGGCGGCTTTCTTGTACGGTTTCAGGTAATAAATTACCGAGAAAAAGTAGAGACTGACCAGGGCGACTTCAACCCATCCTAGTGTCGCAGAAAGCGGCACGCTGTCGCTTGCTGCGCGCACGAGACCTTCGGTTAAATAGATCAGGATCAACATGGATGACCATTGCAGTGTGTAGACGTCACGCTTGATGACGCCGCGCAAAGGCAGCAACAACGGGATGACCTTGAGCACCATCCATGAGCCGCCCGGACGCAGTGGTGCCAGCCACAATTCCCACAGGATGCCGAGGACGATCAGGCCAACCAGGCTGGCGACGGCGGACTGGTAGCAGTATTTTTGGAAAGAAGTTTGCATCAGCGAGATCGCAGTTTTTGTGCCGTTTCGGCCAGTCGCCGGCCCAGCGCGATGGTCAGGGTCCGGCTATCGTCGGAGATCGGATGGCTGCCGTTGAGGCCAGACCAGTGGCTGGCACCGTAAGGCGTACCGCCGGAGGTGGTGGTCATCAGTTCCGGGTGCGTGTACGGCAGGCCGAGGATCATCATGCCGTGATGCAGCAGCGGCATCATCATCGTCAGCAGCGTCGTTTCCTGGCCGCCATGCAGGCTACCCGTTGAGGTGAACACGCAGGCCGGTTTGCCGGCCAGCGCACCGCCCAGCCATTGCGCGCTGGTGCCGTCCCAGAAATACTTGAGCGGCGAGGCCATGTTGCCGAAGCGGGTTGGTGATCCGAATGCCAGACCTGCGCAATCGGCCAGGTCCTGCAATTCGACGTACGGTGCGCCCTGTTCGGGTATCTCGGGTTCAGTGGCTTCGGTCACGGTGGATATTGCGGGCACGGTACGCAACAGCGCGTCGCAACCGGCGACACTTTCGATGCCTTGCGCCAGCAATTCCGCCATCTTGCGGGTTGAGCCGTGACGGGAGTAATACAAAACCAGAATGGACAAGTTAGGTGAGTTCATCCGCGATATTATAGGGCGCTTTGCATTTCGCTCGGCATCTCGCGTTGCATCCCGTTTTGCATACCGCGCATGCTGCTGCCAGCCACCTGGAACGAGTTTTTTTGTATGATATTAGCCCTCCGTTTTTCCCTACTACGCGGCCTGACCTGGGCGCGGTTGCGCGACCTGTTCCGCTTTGCAGCGCGCCGGCTGGACGAAGAACATTTGCCGCAGGTCGCTGGCAGTCTGACCTTCACCACGGTGCTCGCGCTGGTGCCCTTGCTGACCATTGCGCTGGCAATTTTTACCGCGTTCCCGTTGTTTAATACTTTTCGTACTTCGCTGGAAGCGTATTTCACCCAGAACCTGATGCCCAGGGCGATCGCCAATACCGTCCTCGAATACCTGACCCAGTTTGCCGCCAAGTCGACTGGCCTGTCCGCTATCGGCGGCGGCGTGCTGATCGTCACTGCGGTGGCAATGATGTCGACCATCGATCGGGTCTTCAACCGCATCTGGCACGTGCGCGTGAGTCGCCCTTTTCTGCAGCGGGTGCTGGTGTACTGGGCCATTGTCACGCTCGGACCGCTGCTCATTGGCGTTTCGATTTCGCTGACGTCCTACCTGTTCAAGGCAACCAATGGCGCGGTGCTGACCATCCCGCTGATCGGTGCGGTGGCCTACACGATCATTTCGGTGGCACTGACCACTGGTGCCTTTGCGCTGTTGTACGTATCGGTGCCGAACCGCGCTGTGGCATGGCCCGATGCCCTCTGGGGTGGCTTGCTGGCAGGTGTCGCGTTTGAAATTGCCAAGCGTCTGTTCGCCACGTATGTGGTGCGGTTCCCGACCTACACGATGGTGTACGGATCGGTCGCGGCGGTGCCGATTTTCCTGTTGTGGATCTACATGTTCTGGATGATCACGCTTGGAGGCGCGTTGCTGGCGGCGGCCTTGCCGGTCGTCAAATACGAACGCTGGTGGCATGTCGCGCGACCGGGCAGTGCGTTTGTCGATGCCATCGATATCCTGCGCATGCTGTACCGGGCGCGCAGCGTCGGCGATTCCGCCGAGGTCAACGCGACCATGATTCGTAACGGTACGCATCTGGGCTTTGACGAGTCCGAGCAATTGCTGCAGCAGATGCTCGATGCCGGCTGGGTAGGGCGCATCCGCAACGAGGAACCCAAGCGGCGGCTGCGCTGGGGAAAATCGGATAACGGCAGCCTCGACCGCTGGACCTTGCTGGCCAACCCGCAGCAGCTCAAGCTGGGCGATGTCTATCAGGTGTTCGTGTTCGATGCGTTCAGTGCGTCACCACTGGCAACGCATGTCGAAAGCGCCATCGAACGTGGGCTCGACCAGAGCCTTGCGGCGTATTTCGATCATGAGCCGGTGCGGCCGTTCAAGCTGACTGCGGCGACGGAGTCCGGTGGTTTGTGATTGACGGGGAAAGGTAATGCAGGGTGATTGCGGGTGGCCGGTGTCTACAACGGAGCGTGCATCAAGTCGATTCAACCGGGATTGTGGCGGTGGCTGGTTGGTCATTTGGCTTTTAAGTTTGGAAGTTGGCAATCGACCTTGAATCTCTCGCTCTCCTTCGCGATTTGTGAGTCCATGGTAATTGTCGCACCAGTGGTGCGAGAATTTCATTACCTTGATAGGCTTCGTAAAACTGACGCATCCGGAATAAATTGGCTCGCGTGAAGCCCCGCAACCCTGGCTCTGTGCGTGCAATATACGCAGCCAGTTCCGGGACCACTGCGTCACCCCATTCCGCGCGCGAAATTTTTTTGCTGATAAACGCACCAATGTGCCAATAAAGATCGATCAACGTCGTATTCACCGCAGCATAAGCGCGAATACGCGAAGCAGTGATCAATGCCACTATATCCAAAAATCCGTCTGGAGGCGATTTCATTACGTTCATGTTCATGTTCATGTTTTTGTTTTACCTGTCATTCCAATGCAAAACAGCAGTACTGCCGTCGACCATGTCGCCATTAACGGGTCTTATGACCGTACAGGAAACTTCATTGCATGCCTCGCCAGAAATTACAGCGTCGTCGTTCTACCAAATTATTACATCGAGACAGGCTTTTTTTGCGGTCGGCTGTTTGCTGATGCCCTTCAAGTCCGGCGATAAAACTGCCCGCGTACTGTAGCGTGCCAATCCTGCCCTGTCGTTGGCACAAGGTCAGAAAAATCGATTTTGCTTATCGATTTGGCTGCCAGTGCCGCCAGATCCTTGTGCCGTGATCCACAAACGTTGCTCTTAGATTTTCTGTTCCAATGTCATCGCGCTCACGTGGCAATGTCACGCCTTCAACCCGGCAAATCCGAACAAGCTAGCCAATACCGCATCCGGCTGCTCGGCCATCAGCGCATGGCCACAACTGGCCAGGCGCTCGACCCGCGCCGCCGGGATTGCCGCGATCAATGCAGCGCTGGCGCGCGCTGGTGTCATCTGGTCCTGTTGCCCAAGCAAGAACAGCGTCGGGCAAGTCACGGCCGCCGCTGCTTCCATTCCCTGCGCATAGCTGTTGCAAGCCACGAAATCCGTATGGAAGAGCGCAGCCGGATTGCCGGCGGCGAGCCGTTGCATTAACCGCTGATTCCCGCCGGTGACCGAAAATCCCGGCCCCGGTGAGGACGGCTTTTGCGCGATTCCGGAATGCGACCAGACGTTGACCATATCGATCGCGCGCGGCTCGTCATGCAATGCCGCCTCGAGCAGTGCATCGGAAACTTTCATCGGATACGCGCACGCCAGCAGTGCCAGCTTGTCGACCCGCGCCGGCGCGCGGCGCGCCGTTTCCAGCGCGATCAACGAGCCCATGCTGTGACCGATCAGTATCGCGCGCGTCACGCCAGCCGCATCGAGCACTGCCAGCAGCCAGTCGGCCATCGCTTCCACGGTTGCCAGTGGCGCACCCTTGCTGCGACCGTGGCCCGGCAAGTCGATCGCCAGTACACCAAATCCGTGATGGGCAAAATACCGGGTCTGCAGAATCCAGACCGAATGGTCGTGCTGCGCACCATGGATGAACACAGCAGTCGGCAAGACGGCATCGAACGACTTGCCGCCGGTGTAGCAATAGGCCGCGTGGCCGTGCACATCGAGCAGCATGTCAGGCTCCTTTCGGACTACGTTGCGAGGCCTTCAGGCCGATGGCCAGGTCCTCGATCAGATCGTCGATATCTTCGAGTCCGATCGACAGACGCATCGTGCCTTCGGTAATCCCGGCCGCCAGCAGCTGGTCGGTCGGTACGCGGAAATGCGTGGTCGAAGCAGGATGGATGACCAGCGATTTCGCATCGCCGACATTGGCCAGGTGCGAGAAAATTTTCAGTGCTTCGACGAAGCGCTGGCCGGCTGCACGGTCGCCCTTGATATTGAACGTGAAGACTGCACCGCAACCTTTGGGCAGCAATGTTTTGGCCAACTCGTAGTCAGGATGCGAGGGCAGCTCGGGATACGAGACCGATTCCACGGCCGGTTGCGCGAGCAGGAAGTCGACCACCTTGCGGGTATTGGCGACATGCCGGTCCATGCGCAGGGCCAGGGTTTCGATGCCTTGCAAAATCGCGAAAGCATTGTGCGGACTCATCACCGCGCCGAAGTCGCGCAAGCCCTCGCGTCGCGCCCGCAACGCGAATGGCGCGACCGTCGATTCTTCCGAAAACACCATGCCGTGGAAGCCGTCATAGGGTTCGCACAGCTCGGCGAAGCGGCCGGTTTTTTCATACGCCTGTTGCCAGTCGAAGGTGCCGCCATCGACCAGCAAGCCGCCGATGGCGGTGCCGTGGCCGCACAGGAATTTGGTCGCGGAATGGAAAATCAGATCGGCGCCGTGATCGAACGGACGCAACAGATACGGCGTCGTGAACGTTGCATCGACCATCAGCGGCACATAGTGTTCATGCGCCAGCGCCGCAACGCGGTCGATGTCGAGCACATCGAGTCCCGGATTGCCGAGGGTTTCGGCGAACAGCACCTTGGTGTTGGGCCGGATCGCGGCGCGCCAGGCGTCGAGGTCGCGCGGATCGACGAAGGTGGTCTCGATGCCGAAGCGCTTGAGCGTGTAGCCCAGTAAATTATGCGAGCCACCGTACAGCGCGCGCGAGGCGACGATGTGCGAACCGGCACCGGCAATGGTCACCAGTCCGAGATGCATCGCGGCCTGGCCACTGGCGGTGGCGATACCGGCGACACCGCCTTCGAGTGCGGCAATGCGTTCTTCCAGCACCGCATTGGTCGGGTTCGAGATGCGCGAATACACATGACCGGAACGCTCCATGTTGAACAGCGACGCGGCATGGTCGGAGTCCTTGAAGACAAACGAACTGGTCAGATAGATCGGTGTGGCACGCGCACCCGTGGCGGGATCAGGGGCGGCACCGGCATGCAGTGCAAGGGTATCGAAACCGGGGTAATGTGGACCACTCATTGCGCTATATCTCCTGTCGGGAAGGATTGAATCCTAGCACTTGCATCTGGCTGCGCTGAAACTGCGTGGGAGTGCGCTAGATTTTTGCACCTGCTTACGCTACATTGCACTCACGAGAACAACAATGAGTCGGGACACGAAAAATGAAAGTATCTGAAATCCTGCAGGTCAAGGGAAACATCCTTTACACCGTCACTCCCGAAACAGCGATGCTCGAAGCGGTCATCACGATGGCCGAAAAAGATATCGGCTCGCTGGTGGTCATGGAGTTCGGCGAACTGGTCGGCATGCTGAGCTTTCGCGAAGTCATGAAAACGCTGCATGAAAACGGCGGTGAAATCGGCAAGAGCCTGGTGCGCAAGCACATGGATGACCACCCGATCACGATCACGCCGGATACCGACATCAATGAAGTGCGCCGTCTGATGCTGGAGCGTCATGCGCGTTACGTGCCGGTACTCGATGCCAAGACGCTGCTGGGCGTGATCTCGTTTTACGATGTCGCCCGCGCCGTCGTCGAAGCCCAGAGTTTTGAAAATAAAATGCTGAAGGCCTACATCCGCGACTGGCCTGTCGAAGGTGACGAATAATTTTCTACCGGATAGTTTTTGCAGCGCCGTTATTGAGCCGCTACTGGCTGCCTGAACAAAGCAGTCTGTAGCGGCATGTTTATTTGTACCAGGACGTTCGATGCTGATCGTCCGCACAGGGAGCTAGCATCATGCATATCGCCATCATCGGGGCCGGTCTGTCCGGCCTGACTTGCGCACGTCGCTTGCAGGACCAGGGCCACTGCGTCACCGTCTATGAAAAAAGTCATGCAGTCAGTGGCCGCATGAGTACGCGCCAGACCGACTTCGGTGGCTTCGACCATGGTGCCCAGTACTTTACGGCCAGCAGTGCCGCCTTCAAGAGTGACGTGGCCGCCTGGACCAAAGCCGGTTGGGTCGCGCCATGGAAAGGCAAGTTCGTTGCGCTCGATCACGGCAAGTCAACACCAGCGGGCAAGTCGGGCAATCGCCATGTCGGTGTGCCCGGCATGCGCTCGGTCGGAGTGCATCTGGCGCAAGGACTGGATGTACGCACCGGACAGCAGGTCGGACACATCGAACGCATCGAAACAGACAAGGGCGAGCAATGGGTGCTGGCCGTGCACTGCGATACGGTGCCGATTGCCGCCAGCGCCGGACCCTTTGACGCCGTCATCGTAGCCGTACCGGCCGATCAGGCGACGACCTTGCTGGCGGTCGTACCAGCCTTTGCCAAGGCAGCCAAGAAGGCGTTGCTGGTGCCGTGCTGGACTTTGATGGCCGCGTTTCAGAATTCGCTGGAGCTGGGCTACGATGGCGCCTGGGTCAGCAACTCACGGCTGTCCTGGCTGGCGCATGATGCCTCCAAGCCGGGACGCCGTCCGGGCGAACACTGGATCGGTCAGGCTTCCGCAGCATGGAGCATCGAGCATCTGGAAGACGAGCCGGACCGGGTCCGGGAAAAACTGCTGAAGGCCTTTCATGAAGCCACCGGCAGTCATGTCCAGCCGGTGTTTGCGACGGTGCATCGCTGGCGTTACTCGAAAGCGGCAGCACCGCTGAAAGAAGATTGCCTGTGGAATAAAAAATTACGGATCGGTGCGTGCGGTGACTGGTTTTCTGCCGGACTCGAAGGTGCCGGCAAGATCGAAAATGCCTACCTGAGCGGAGCCGCGCTGGCTGCGCTGATCGCCTGAGTTCCGAGCGGCCGGCGGTGCCTGCACAAAGCCAGTTTGCGCTGCTGGGACAGCGCCGCTTTGCGCCGTTTTTCTGGACGCAGTTTCTTGGCGCGCTCAATGACAATGTCTTCAAGACGGCGCTGCTGACGATTCTGACCTACGACGCCTTGAGCTGGACCACGCTCGATCCGGTCTTGCTCACAAATCTGATTCCGGGTCTGTTCATCTTGCCATTCATGCTGTTCTCGGCAACCGCCGGGCAACTGGCAGACAAGTTCGACAAGGGCAGGGTGGCGCGACTGGTGAAGTTGCTGGAGATCGCGATCATGGCGCTCGCCGGCTTCGGCTGGATCACGCACAACCTGCCGCTGCTGGTGCTGGCCCTCGTCGGCATGGGCTTGCACTCGACCTTGTTCGGGCCGGTCAAGTACGCCTATTTGCCGCAGCACCTCCAGCGGTCCGAACTGGTCGGCGGCAACGGGCTGGTCGAAAGCGGTACCTTTGTCGGCATTGTGCTGGGCGAAGTGCTGGGTGCGCTGCTCATTGTCAGCAAGCCGTGGGGTGTCGAAGTGGTTGCCGCTGGCACGCTGGCACTGGCCGTACTCGGCTGGTGGTTCAGCCGCGCCATTCCGCCGTCGCCGGCACCGGTGCCGGAGCTGAAAGTGAACTGGAATCCATTCACGGAAACCGTGCGCAACCTGAATTATTCGCGTCAGAACCGGGCCGTATTTTTGTCCTTGCTGGGCAATTCCTGGTTCTGGTTTTATGGCGCGATTTTCCTTGCGCAATTTCCGCTGTATGCAAAAAATTATCTGCAAGGCGATCACGGCGTGTTCGTCTTGCTGCTGACGGTTTTTTCTCTCGGCATTGGCGCTGGCTCGCTGTTGTGCGAGAAGCTTTCCAGCCACCGTGTCGAGATCGGACTGGTGCCATTTGGCTCCATCGGCTTGTCTATGTTCGGTATCGAACTCTTCCTTGCCAGCCTCGCTTACACCAACACTTTGCCGGTCGATGCGGCCGGTTTTCTGGCGCAAACAGGTAGCCTACGTATTCTGTTTGCCTGCCTGATGATCGGGGTTTCCGGCGGGCTGTATATCGTGCCGCTGTTTGCACTGATCCAGACCCGCTGCGATCCGCGTCACTTGTCGCGCACGATTGCCGGCATGAATATTCTCAACGCGCTGTTCATGGTGGCGGCGGCCTTGCTGGCGATGGTGCTGCTGAAAAATGGCGTCACCGTGCCGCAATTATTTCTGGTGACAGCACTGCTCAATGCGCTGGTGGCGCTTTATATTTACTGGCTGGTACCGGAGTTTCTGATCCGCTTTCTGGCCTGGTTGCTGATCCACACCATCCATCGGGTGCGCACCGTCGACGTGGCGCATATTCCGTTGCAGGGTGCGGCGATGCTGGTCTGCAATCATGTCAGCTATGTCGATGCGATCGTGATTCTGGCAGCCAGTCCGCGGCCGGTCCGCTTCGTGATGGACCACCGAATTTTCGCGTTCCCGTTGTTGTCCTGGCTGTTCAGAAGCGCCGGTGCAATACCGATTGCGCCCGCCAGCGAAGACTCGGTCGTGACCGAAAAAGCCTACGCCGCCATCGAGCTGGCGCTAGCGCACGACGAACTGGTCTGTATTTTTCCTGAAGGTAAACTGACGGTCAATGGCGAGATCAATCTCTTCCGTGGCGGCATCATGACCATCCTGCAGCGTTCGCCGGTGCCGGTGATTCCGATGGCCTTGTGCGGGTTGTGGGGCAGTGTGTTTTCGCATGCACAAGACAACCCGTTTGATCGCGTTTTCCAGCGTGGCCTGCGTTCGACATTGCGGCTGGTCGTCGGTGCGCCATTGCCGTCGTCGGAGGTCACACCCGAGTTGTTGCGCGCGCAGGTGCAGGCCTTGCGCGGGCAGGTCCGGTAGCGATGACCCGCGATCGTGCGCGTGCTTGCTACAATCCGTCACCTCATTCTCAATTTGCTGCCATGACTTTTCTGCCTTTGCTTCCTCGTTTGATTTGCACCGTGCTCATTGGCCTGTTGCTTAGCGTTGGCCAGGTGCAGGCGAAGCCGGTCCTGCAGGTCGCGGCTGCCGCTGACCTGGCGCAATGCATCGATGAATTGAATGCGCAATTTGCTGCGATACACGGTGGTGCCACCGTCAGTGCCAGCATCGGCTCATCGGGAAATTTTTATGCACAGATTTCCAACGGTGCGCCGTTCGATGTGTTCCTTTCGGCCGATATGGCCTATCCGGTTGCGCTGGCCAAGGCGGGGCACGCCGATCTCTCGTCGCTGAGTACGTATGCATACGGCCAGCTGGTGTTGTGGACCGCCGACCCGACCCTCGATCCATCGATCGGATTGAAGTTGTTCGAAGATGCCCGGGTCAAGCGCATTGCGATTGCCAATCCTGATCTCGCGCCCTACGGTCGCGCTGCGCGCGATGCCTTGCAGCATGCTGGTGTGTGGGATCAAGTTCAGTCGCGTCTGGTCTTTGGCGATAATGTCGCCCAGACCGGGCAATTCATCGCGACCGGCAATGCCCAGGTTGGCTTGATCAGTGCCGCGCATTTCAAGCCTGGTACGGCCCGACCCGGCCGGAGCTGGCCAGTCCCGCAGGCCTGGTATCCGCTTATCGAACAAGGCGTGATCGTCACGGCCAGAGGACGCAGTAATCCACTGGCAAAACAGTATGTAGATTTTCTGGGTGGCGAAGCTGGTCGGACCATTCTGCGCAAATACGGATTTGTCTTGCCAGAGTCACCGCGGTGATCACACCCGTCTGGTTGTTGCCCCATGAATTGTGGGCGGCGCTCGGGCTGACCATCGAGCTTGCTGCGGTCTCGACAGTGATCCTGATGGGCATCGTGTTGCCGCTGGGCTGGTGGCTGGCGACCACGCGCCATCGCGCCGCCTTGTTTCTGGAAATCCTGATGTCGCTGCCACTGGTATTGCCGCCTACCGTGATTGGCTTTTACCTGCTCACGCTGCTGTCGCCACAACATGCGCTCGGACAATGGTGGCAACAATTGTTCGGCCAGACCCTGGCGTTTTCATTTGCCGGGCTGGTCATCGGTTCCTGTGTCTATAGTCTGCCGTTTGCATTGCAGCCGGTGATGGCGGCATTTCGCATGTTGCGACCGGAAATGGCGCACGCTGCCTACTCGCTGGGCATGACGCCGCGCCAGGCGTTCTGGCATGTGCTGTTGCCGCTGTCGAAAGCTGGTGTCTACTCGGGAGCGATCCTTGCATTTGCCCATACCATCGGCGAATTCGGTGTCGTGCTGATGCTGGGCGGCGGGATTCCCGGCATAACGCGCGTGGCGTCGATTGCGCTGTATGACGAAGCGCAAAAATTGAACTACCCGGATGCCCACGGATTTGCCCTGTTATTGCTGGCATTTTCCTTCGTTCTGCTCTGTGCGACGACCGCATTGCAAAAGCGTCAGGAGCGCTGGCGTCGGTTCGGACACTTTTCCTTGCGCTGATTGCAGGACCAATTACTTGTTGCGGTCGGGACTTGTTAAAATGCGCCATCCGCAGGGTCGTCGCACCGATCCGCGCATCCTTTCATTTCCTTACCAAGATCGATTATTGTTATGTTGAGTTACCGCCACGCCTTCCATGCGGGCAATCATGCCGACGTCCTCAAGCACGTCGTGATGATGCAGTTGCTGCGTTACCTGAATCAAAAAGACACGCCCTACATGTACATCGACACCCATGCCGGTGCCGGCGTGTATGCGCTGGATGGCGGGTATGCGGCCAAGAATGCCGAATTTGAAAGCGGTGTCGCACCGTTGTGGAGTCGCAAGGACTTGCCGCCTGTCCTGCATGAATATATCCAGATGATCAAGAAGATGAACCCGAGTGGCAAGCTGCGCTATTACCCGGGCTCGCCGTATGTGGCCGACAAGGTCATGCGCGAAGCCGACCGCTTGCGCCTGTTTGAATTGCACCCCTCCGATGCCCGCATCCTGCAGGATAACTTCCGCAAGGTCGAAGCCCACGCGGCCGAGCAGGGCATTCGTGCCACCGTGCGTGGCAAGCGCATCATGATCCAGAAGGGTGATGGTTTTCTTGGACTGAAGGCGTTGTTGCCGCCGCCGTCACGACGCGGACTGGTGCTCATTGACCCGCCGTATGAAGACAAGTCCGATTACAAGCGCGTCAAGGATACGCTGCAGGATGCGTTGGTGCGTTTCGCTACCGGCACGTACGCGGTGTGGTATCCGGTATTGCACCGGATGGAATCGCGCCAGTTGCCCGACAAGCTCAAGCGCCTGCAAGCCAATGGCTGGCTCAACGTCACGCTGTCGATTGCGGCTGCTTCACCGGATGGTTTTGGTTTACACAGCAGCGGCATGTTCGTGATTAACCCCCCGTTCGGGCTGGAAGCGATGCTCAACGAATTGATGCCATTTCTGGTCAAGACACTGGGTCGTGACAGCGGTGCCGGATTCACCGTCGAATCCGGAACGACTGCCGTCGCACATACCGGCACACGCCGGGTCTGAAGCGAGGCGCGATGAACAAGGCCTTTGTCAAGGAGTCCGAGGACGACGAAGACGACGATCTTCCGTTACCGGAAATCCCGCCCGGTACCCGCAACTACATGACGCCGGCCGGCTTCCAGAACATGCGTGCGGAGTTGCTGCACCTGATCGATGTCGATCGTCCGGAAGTTGTACATATCGTCCATTGGGCGGCGTCGAATGGCGACCGCTCCGAGAACGGTGACTACATTTATGGCAAGCGGCGTCTGCGTGAAATCGATCGTCGGATTCGTTTTCTGACCAAGCGCCTTGATCTGGCCGAAGTGGTTGACCCGACCGTCCATCATGGCAATGACCAGGTGTTTTTCGGTGCGACTGTCCGCTACGAGAACAGTGCAGGGGAACAGCACACGATCACCATCGTCGGGATTGATGAACTCGATCCGCTGCATGGCAGGATCAGCTGGATTTCGCCGGTAGCACGGGCCATGACCAAGTCGCGCGAAGGCGACACAATTACACTGAAAACGCCATCCGGTGCCGAAGAATTACAGATCCTGGAAGTGACTTACCCGGCTCCGGTATCGATCTGACGCTGGCGATCAGTTGGTCGGATTGCTCCACTGACCGCGTTCGCGCAGTATGCGCGTCACACCCGTGATACTGCGCACGTTACGCATCATGCGCGCAAGGTGGACGCGATCTTCGACCTGCACCGTGAAGCGCAATTGGGTCATGATCGAGTCCTGATCTTCATCCATTCCGACGAACGTAATGTTGGCGTCGGACTCGCCGATTTCTGCCGCGACCCGCGCCAGTACGCCGCGTTCATTCGTGACCAGGACGATCACCCGGCAATCGAAACGCCGGTTCAAGTCGGTGCCCCACACCACGTCTATCCAGCGCTCTGGTTCCTTGTCGCGATGGCGTCTGGCGACGTCACATTCCTGACTGTGGACCAGCAGACCCTGATCGCGCTTGAGCTGGCCGGTGATCTTGTCACCTGGGATCGGCAGGCAGCACTGTCCGAGTTGCACCGCGACGCCGTCGCTGCCGTAAATGATGACCGGGTCGAGTTTGATGACAACGTCCTTGCTGGTGCCGGTGATGCGCGCCTGCAGTGGCTGGCCCATCGTGTCGTTGAGGCCCATGATGTGGCGCGCTACCAGCGCTGCCATGCGCTTGCCGATACCGATGTCGGCATGCAGTTCTTCCAGCGAGCGGGCGCTGGACTCGTTGAGTAGTCGCTCCATCGTTGGCTCGGGAATGGTCGAGTCAAGATTGAGTGCGGCCAGTGCCTGGCCCAGCAGCAGGGCGCCGAGCTCGATCGATTCCGACAGGTTGATCGTGCGCAGGTGATGCCGGATTGCAGATCGTGCCTTGCCGGTTCGCACAAAGGTCAGCCAGGTCGGGCTGGGGCGCGAACTCGCCGACGTGATGATCTCGACGATGTCGCCGTTACGCAGTTCCGTACGCAGTGGCGCATGTTCGTGGTTGATGCGCGTGGCAACCGTCTGGTCGCCGACGTCGGTATGAATCGAATACGCGAAGTCGAGTGCCGTGGCACCGCGTGGCAGGGCAATGATCTTTGATTTCGGCGTGAAGACATAGACCGAATCCGGGAACAGATCCACCTTCACGTGTTCGAGGAATTCTGCCGAATCGCCGGTCTGTTTCTGGATGTCGAGCAGCGACTGCAGCCATGCATGCGTGCGTTGCTGCAGATCGGTCAGGTTGTTCTCGTCATCCTTGTAGAGCCAGTGCGCAGCGACGCCGGACTCGGCGACACGGTGCATCTCTTGCGTGCGGATCTGGAATTCTACCGGTGTGCCGTACGGACCGATCAGCGTGGTGTGCAGCGACTGATAGCCGTTGAGCTTGGGGATGGCAATGTAGTCCTTGAACTTGCCCGGCATCGGCTTGTACAGCGCATGCAGTGTTCCGAGGGCGACATAACAATGGGCGAAGTTGTCGACGACAATACGAAAGCCGTAGACGTCCAGCACTTGCGAGAATGACAGCTGCTTGCTGCGCATCTTGCGATAAATGCCGTATAGCGTTTTTTCGCGACCGTAAACCTGCGCCTGCATGTCGGCCGACAGCAGGGTGTTCTTGACCGACTCCATGATCTTGCTGACCACTTCGCGCCGGTTGCCGCGTGCTGCCTTGACGGCCTTGGCCAGCGTCTTGTAGCGCAGCGGGTGCAAGTGCGAAAACGACAGGTCCTGCAATTCGCGATAAATATTGTTAAGGCCAAGCCGGTGCGCGATCGGTACATACACTTCCATCGTCTCGCCGGCGATGCGCCGTTTTTTCTCGGGCTTCATCGAGCCCAGCGTACGCATGTTGTGCAGACGATCAGCGAGCTTGATGAGGATCACGCGGACATCGCGTGCCATCGCCAGCAGCATCTTGCGGAAGTTTTCTGCCTGTGCTTCCACCTGACTCTGGAATTCGATTTTTTCCAGCTTGGACAAACCGTCGACCAGCGCGGCGACCGGCGCACCGAAGCGCTCGATCAATTCTTCTTTTTTGACGTCCTGGTCTTCCATCACATCATGCAGCAGCGCTGCCATGATGGCTTGTGCGTCCAGTTTCCAGTCTGCGCAAATTTCGGCGACGGCAATCGGGTGCGAAATATACGGTTCGCCCGATACACGCATTTGACCCAGATGCATTTCATCCGAAAAGCGATAGGCTTCCTTGACCTTTTTCAGGTCGGAAGGAGACATGTATTCGGAGAGTTTGGCGTTGAGCTGGCTGACCGAGGCCACGCCTGGTGTCACCGGGGTGCCGGGGTCGGGAGAGAAAAACGCGCCCGGCGTTTTGGGTGCCGGGCGCTCAGGCGCATTGCGACTAGTCAAAGCCGAAATCAGGGAGTCTGCAGGAGTCAGATTCATACCTATTGGTTCGCTGCGCCAGTGTCATTCGAGTTGCGGGAGAGTTCGATCAGTTTGGGACTTTCTTCAGCATTTCGATACCGACTTTTCCTGCTGCGATTTCGCGCAGGGCAACGACGGTCGGCTTGTCCTTGGCATCGACTTTCGGTGTGTGACCTTGCAAAAGCTGACGTGCGCGGTACGTTGCGGCAAGCGTTAACTGAAAACGATTCGGTATGTGTCTGGTGCAGTCTTCGATGGTAATGCGGGCCATGGGGTGCTCCTGAAAATGTAGTGGTATGCAGTGTTAATGTGAGACGGCGTGAATGCCCAATTGGGCAAATAGAGAGTGATTGCGTGCGGCTTGTTGCGAGAATCTGCAGCGGGTCGCCTGAACTATTGCAGCAAGATCTGCCAAAGCACGTGCAAAATCCTGATTGATAATAACATACTCAAACTCGCCGGCATGCGCGATCTCGCTGCCTGCCGCCAGCAGTCGGCGGGTAATAATGTGTGGCTCGTCCTGACCGCGCTTTTTCAGTCGCTCTTCCAGCGCATCGATCGACGGCGGCAGGATAAAGATGCCGACACCGTACGGGAATTGCTTCTTGACCTGTTGCGCGCCTTGCCAGTCGATTTCCAGCAGTACGTCGGTGCCGGACCGGATCTGGTCGGCGATCATCACGCGCGAGGTGCCGTAATAGTTACCATGCACTTCGGCAGATTCGAGGAACTCGCCAGCATCGCGTCGTACCAGGAAGTCTTCTGCCGTCGTGAAGTAATACTCGCGACCGTGCTGTTCGCCGGGTCGAGGCGGGCGCGTGGTGTACGAAATGGAGAGTTTCAGCTCCGGCTCCCGGGCCAGCAGCGCGTTGACCAGCGTCGATTTGCCGGCGCCCGACGGGGCGACCACCATGAACAGGCTACCGGCGGAAGTATTGTCGTCGTGCATAGGATAGGTTCCAAAAGTAAAACGGTTGTTGTGATGGCGGGCGCAACACGATGAAAATAAAGCCCACTTCAGGCTACACGATATGGGGCCGAAAGAAAGTCATTCCCGCTATCAAGTCATGCTGAATGCCAACTCGTGGCAACACTTATTCGAGATTCTGGACCTGCTCGCGCATCTGGTCGATCAGTAGCTTCAGTTCCATGGCGGCATCGGCCAGTTCTTTCAGTGCCGCTTTCGATCCGACCGTGTTGGCTTCGCGATTGAGTTCCTGCATCATGAAATCGAGTCGTTTGCCGACCTGACCGCCTTTCTTCAGAATGTGCCGGGTTTCGTCGAGGTGGGCGGCGAGGCGGGACAGTTCTTCGGCCACATCAATGCGGATACCGTACAACGTCACTTCCTGACGCATGCGCTCGATGACTTCATCACGTGACAGGTTAGCGACGGCGCCGGGTTGTTGCAGTGCCAGGCCGAGCGCTTCTTCGAGGCGCTCGATGGACTTCTGCTGGAACTGGGCAATGACTTTCGGAATCAGCGGCGCGATGCGATGAACGATGTCATCCATCGCGGTGATGCGCGTGATCAGTGTCGTGGCCAGCGCGGCGCCTTCGCGTTCGCGCGATTCGATGAAGGCGGTGATCGTATCGGCAATCGCGACGGCCGCATCCGCCTGTAACGTATCCTGACCGAGTTCGGCGTCTTCAATCATGCCGGGCCAGCGCAACAGTTCTCCGACCGACAAGGGCGTGGCTGAAGAAACCTGCGAGCGCACTTCCGCTTGCAACAGCGCCAGCGATTTGAGCAGCTCGGTGTTGATGCGTTGCGCTGCACCGGTGGCCGCCTTGCGGCCGAAGCTGACACGACATTCCACTTTGCCACGCGTCAGGCGACCCATGATCGCTTCGCGCAACATCGGCTCGAAGGCGCGCAGGTCGTCGTTGATGCGAAATTGCAGGTCGAGAAAGCGCGAGTTGACGCTCTTGATTTCGATGGTCAGGGTGCCACCGGACGTTTCACGGGTGACGACGGCATAACCGGTCATGCTGCTGATAGCCAAATTGAGTCCTCGGTTGTACTTTACAAATAAGGGATAAGTCCACACAATCTACCGAACCTGGCGGCGGTCCGGCGGTTTGCTGGCTGCGGTTTTTGCTGCTGTACGGCCAACAAAGTTTTAGGAAAACATGGCAGCACAAAACAATGCACCTTTGCCTGACGGACTGGAGATTTCCGGTTACCGCATTGTAAAGAAGATCGCCTCCGGTGGGTTCAGTATTGTCTACCTCGCCTATGACGAAGACGGTAACGCCGTCGCGATCAAGGAGTATCTGCCGTCTTCGCTGGCGCTGCGTGAAGCCGGCGAACTGGCACCAATCATCTCACCGGAAAACCTGCCGATCTTTCGTATCGGGCTGAAATGCTTTTTCGAGGAGGGACGTGCACTGGCGCGTATCTCGCACCCGAATGTGGTCAGCGTCATCAATTTTTTTCGGGCTAACGATACGGTCTACATGGTCATGGCGTACGAGTCCGGACGCTCGTTGCAGGACCACATCCTGCGCCGGCGCGACAAGGGCGAAAAGCCCCTGGTCTCGGAACGCTTCATCCGCAAGATGTTCAGCCAGGTCATGAATGGCTTGCGCGAAGTTCACACCAACAAACTGTTGCATCTCGACCTCAAGCCGGCCAACATTTATTTGCGTGTCGATGGCACGCCGATCCTGCTCGATTTCGGCGCGGCGCGACAGACGTTGAAAACCGACCTGCCCAAGCTGTATCCGATGTACACGCCCGGTTTTGCGCCACCCGAGCTGTATTCGAGGAACGGCAACCTGGGTCCGTGGACGGACAGCTACAGCATCGGGGCCTCGATGTTTGCGTGTATGGTCGGCGCGCCGCCACAGCCGGCCGACCAGCGCAAGCTCAACGACAAGATGGATGGTCACCTGCACAAGCTCGAAGGTATCTACTCTTCAGAACTCATTCAGGTGATCCGCTGGAGCCTGATGATCGATCCGCTGGAACGGCCACAAAGTGTCTTTGCGCTGCAAAAAGCGTTGCAGGAGCCGGTGCCGGAAAAATCAGCCAGCGGGAAATTCAGTGTCACGCTCGATCGTCTCAAAGGCTTATTTGGCGGAAACGGGCCGTCGAATTAATACGATGCCCTGAAAGCCGGCCTCTCTTTTTTTGTGAGCTCACAATGCGATTCTCTGTTTTTCAGGAAAGCCAGATTGGCGGCCGCAAAGTCAACCAGGACCGGATGGGCTACAGCTATACGCGCGATGCCTTGCTCCTGTTGCTGGCCGATGGAATGGGCGGACACCTGCATGGCGAAATCGCCGCGACCATTGCGATGGAGACGATCGGTTCGTTGTTTCAACAGCTTGCCAAGGCGTATATCAAGAAGCCTGAACGCTTTCTTGAAGACAGTTTCTTCGCTGCCCACCGCGAAATCCACCGCTACCGTGTCACGCAAGGCATGCCGGAAACGCCGCGTACCACCATCGTCGCGTGTCTGGTCCAGCACAACACCGCGTTCTGGGCGCACTGCGGCGACTCGCGGTTGTACTGGATGCGCGATGGTCAGCTTCTGGCGCGCACGCGCGACCATTCGCAGATCGAAACGCTAATCGCGCAAGGCCGTGCCGATCCATCGGAGCGTGCCACGCATCCCGATCGCAACAAACTGTTCAATTGTCTCGGTGCGCCCAACCTGCCCATCGTCGAAATTTCGCGACGTGCCAGTCTGCAGGCAGGTGACGTGATCTTGCTGTGTTCCGACGGTTTGTGGGGCGTGTTGCCTGATAACGTACTGACGCACAGCTTGCAAAACAACACGATCGTGCGGGCTATTCCGGAGTTGATCAACAGCGCCACCAGCATCGCCGGCAAGAACAGCGATAATGTCACCGCATTGGCGATGATGTGGGAAAGCGGTTCCAGCCTGGCCGACCCCAACAGCATCACCACCAACGTCCTGATGCCAGGCGATATGACCACGACAATCCAGCCTACATTGCAGTCCGATGCCGGTTCGATCGATGGTCAGGTCGATATCTATGACGACGGCGCAATAGAAAAAGCCATCGAAGAAATTCGGTGCTCCATTGAAAAATCTGCAGGTATTCTTCCCAAGAATTGAGTTCCTATGTCGTTTCCAGTTCGTCCCAGCGCCCGTAACGCGGATGCATTGCGTCCGGTGCGCATCACGCGCCATTACACCAAACATGCCGAAGGATCGGTCCTGATCGAATTCGGTGACACCAAGGTTATCTGTACCGCCAGCATCGAAGACAAGGTGCCTGGATTTTTGAAAGGCAAGGGGCAGGGCTGGATGACGGCCGAATACGGCATGTTGCCGCGCTCGACCCACACGCGCATGGCGCGCGAAGCGGCCAAGGGAAAACAGTCCGGCCGGACCCAGGAAATCCAGCGTCTGATCGGTCGTTCGTTGCGCGCCGCGTTTGATCTGTCGGCGTTTGGCGAGCGCACGCTGCATCTGGATTGCGACGTGATCCAGGCCGATGGCGGCACACGCACCGCGTCAATTACGGGTGCCATGGTCGCGGCACATGATGCGTTTGCGAAGCTGGTCGACGCCGGTGTGCTCGCTGCGATCCCGCTCAAGCATTTCGTTGCGGCGATCTCGGTGGGTGTGTACCAGGGCCTGCCGGTGCTGGATCTCGATTACGACGAAGACTCGACCTGCGACACTGACATGAACGTCGTCATGACCGACGCCGGTGACTTCATCGAAGTGCAGGGCACCGCCGAAGGTGCGGCATTCGATCGCGCCACGATGAACCAGTTGCTCGACCTTGCCGATGGCGGTATCCGCGACCTGATTGCGCTGCAACGCCGCGAACTGGGCTTGGCTGCATGACCGACAGGCTGAAAAGCAAACTGGTCCTCGCCTCGAACAATCCCGGCAAGCTGGCCGAGTTCGGCGCGCTACTGGCGACGATCGGATTTGATGTACGTCCGCAAGGTGAATTCGGGGTGCCGGAAGCCGATGAGCCGTTCCACACCTTCGTCGAAAACGCGCTTGAAAAAGCCCGTCACGCAGCGCGCCTGACCGGCTTGCCGGCGCTGGCGGACGACTCTGGCGTGTGCGTCAATGCGCTCGGCGGCCAGCCCGGTGTGCAATCGGCGCGCTATGCCGGTGCGCAGAAATCGGATGCCCGCAACAGCGAAAAACTGATCGCCGACCTGCAAGCGCATGCCGACAAATCGGCCTACTACTACTGCGTGCTGGTCTATGTGCGCCATGCCGATGATCCGCAACCGGTGATTGCCGATGGCCGCTGGAACGGTACCATCGTGGCCGATCCGCGTGGCAGTAACGGCTTCGGTTACGACGCCCATTTCGAGGTCGATGGCCTCGGCAAGACCGCCGCCGAACTCGGTGCGGCAGAAAAGAACCAGCACTCGCACCGGGCCCAGGCGCTGCGCGAGCTGCTCGCCAAATTACGATAATTACGATGATCCCTATCATTCCCATCGGGCAGGCGCGCGTGGCCGCCGTGCCGGTCGCCGATGCCGCGACGGCAGCCAATGCCTACCTGCGTCCCGGCATCCTGAACCTGTCGGCGCTGCCGCCACTGGCGCTGTATATCCACTTTCCGTGGTGCGTCAAAAAATGTCCGTACTGCGATTTCAATTCGCATGAAGTCGCCGGACAATCGCACTCCGGTTTTCCGGAGGAAGCCTATCTCGACGCCGTGCGCGCCGATCTCGAAAGCGCGTTGCCGCTGATCTGGGGCCGCAAGATTTATACGATCTTCATCGGCGGCGGTACACCGAGTCTGATGTCGGCAGCCGGACTCGACCGGTTGATGTCCGACGTGCGTACGCTGCTGCCGCTCGATGGTGCCGCCGAGATCACGATGGAAGCCAATCCGGGCACCTTTGAAGTTGAAAAATTTCGCAGCTTCCGGGCCAGTGGGATCAACCGTTTGTCGATCGGTATCCAGAGTTTCAATGCCGAGCATCTGCGTGCGCTGGGCCGTATCCACGATCACGACGAAGCCCGTCGTGCCGTCGAAATCGCGCAGTCGACCTTCGACAATTTCAACCTCGATCTGATGTACGCGCTGCCGTCGCAAACGCTGGAACAAGCGACGCGCGACATCCGTACCGCGCTTGGCTTTGCGCCGCCGCATCTGTCGCTGTACCACCTGACGATGGAACCGAATACGGTGTTTGCGAAGTTCCCGCCCGCATTGCCCGATGACGACCTCAGTGCCGACATGCAGGATATGATCGCCGCCGAAACCGGCGCGGGCGGTTACCAGCATTACGAGGTCTCGGCCTATGCACAAGCCGGGCGGCAGTCGCGCCACAATCTCAATTACTGGCAGTTCGGTGATTATCTTGGTGTCGGTGCCGGTGCGCATTCCAAGCTGTCATTTCCGCACAGGATCATCCGTCAGGCCCGCTTCAAGCAGCCCAAGTCCTACATGGAAAACATGGCGCGTGGCAGTGCGATTCAGGAAGAAAACGAAATCCCGCGTGGCGAGCTCGGCTTTGAATTCATGCTCAACACCTTGCGCCTGACCAGCGGCTTCGAGGTCAATCTGTTTGCCGAACGCACCGGGCTTGGGCTCAATGCGGTCGAATCGGCGTTGCAGGCGGCCGAGACAAAAGGCTTGCTGTATCGCGATCACAAAACCATCCGGCCAACGCTGCTCGGCCAGCGCTTTTTGAACGACTTGCAGCAAATGTTTCTTGCCGATTAGAACGCTCTGAGCGCTGGCTAACAGACAGCACGTTCATTTCTTTTTAGCATGCGAATAACTTCGCGCATCGCTGACGGTGAGCGTTGCGCAGCATAGGCGCTGTACCTGTTTTTTCAGTATTGTCCTTGCAAGAAAGAATCTCCTGGCCTGAAAGGGCTTCTCCCCTTTTTTTAAAAAGTGAAACCAACATGACTACATTTACCGTCAATGGCAAAGCCATTGTCACCGCGGTTGATCCCGTTACCCCGTTGCTATGGGTGATCCGCGACGAAATCGGCATGAAGGGTACCAAGTTTGGTTGCGGCATCGGCATGTGCGGCGCGTGTACTGTCCACCTCAATGGGCGCGCAATCCGTTCGTGTATCACCCCGATCAGCGTCGTCGCCGATGCCGCGATCACGACCATCGAAGGCTTGTCTACCGATGGCCAGCATCCGCTGCAGAAAGCCTGGATCGCCACGCAGGCACCGCAATGCGGCTACTGCCAGTCGGGTCAGATCATGCAGGCGGCGACGCTGCTCAATGATTTTCCGGAGCCGACCGACGCCAACATCGATGCGGTCATGAGCGGCAATCTGTGCCGCTGCATGGCCTACGTGCGCATCCGCAAAGCCATCAAGCTTGCCGCCGCCGACATGAAGGGAGCTCCCCGTGCTTGATCAACTCATCAAACAACAGCAGCAAGCACCCGGTTCATTGAGCCGTCGCAGTTTCATGATTGCCGCTGCCGGCACCAGTTTCACGATGGCGTTCCTGAGCCCGACTCTGGCCCTGGCTGCCGGTCAGGCAGGCAGTGTTGACGCGCCGGTATTCGATCCGACTATCTGGTTCCAGATCGACCGCGACGGTATCGTCACCGTCAACATCGCCAAGGCTGAAATGGGCCAGCACATCGGTACCGCGCTGGCGCGCATCGTCGCCGACGAGCTCGAAGTGAGCTGGTCATCGGTGCGCCTGAACTACGTCGACACCGATCCGAAGTGGGGCATGATGATCACCGGCGGTAGCTGGTCGGTGTGGCAGAGTTTTGATCCGCTCAGTCGTGCCGGTGCTGCCGGTCGCATCGCGTTGATCGACGAGGCAGCCCGTCTGCTCGATGTCAACGCCGCCGATTGCCAGGCCCGCGACGGCGTCATCACGGCTGGTACCAAGTCGATCACGTACGCCGAGATCGTCCGTACCGGCAAGCTCGGTCGCACCTTCACGCCCGATGCCTTGAAAGCCATCGTCCTGAAAACACCAGACCAGCGCCGCCTGATCGGTCGCGACGTGCAAGCCATCGACGTGCCATCCAAGACCAATGGCGCAGCAATTTACGGTATTGATGCCGTCGTTGAAGGAATGGTCTATGCCCGTCCGCGTATCCCGCCAACCCGCTACGGGTCGAGCGTGGTGTCGATCGACGATAGCGCGGCCCGCAAGGTCAAGGGTTACATCAAGTCAGTTGCCCTCAAGGATCCGTCGAACACGGTACCGGGCTGGGTCATGGTGTTTGCCGATTCCTACGCAGCAGCCATTCGCGCAGCGGATCTGGTCGTCATCAAGTGGCGTGCCGGTGCCGCCGCCAAGGTGTCGGAAGCCGACATTCTGGCGCATGCCAGCAAGCTGATCGGGGATGCCTCGAAAGGTTCGCTGGTGGTCGCCGACGACGGCGTCGAAGCCGCGTTCGCAAAAGCGAGTACCCGCATCGAACACAACTACTCAACCAGCACCGTGCTGCATTTCCAGCTCGAACCGGTCAATGCGCTGGCGCTTGAAAAAGACGGCATCTGGCATATCCACACCGGCAACCAGTGGCAATCGCTGGCGTTGCCAACGTTGGCAAAAGCCCTCGGCGTACCGGAAGCCAAAGTGATGATGCACACCTACTTGCTCGGTGGCGGTTTCGGTCGCCGGCTCAATGGTGATTACGCGATTCCTGCGGCGCTGGCTGCCAAGGCCATGGGTCGTCCGGTCAAGATGATCTGTACCCGTCCCGATGATGCCCGCTTTGACTCGCCGCGCTCGGCCTCTGCCCAGCGTTTGCGCATGGCCTTTGACGACAAGGGCACGGTCACGGCGATGGAACACCACGCCAGTGCGGGCTGGCCAACGCAAGTGATGGTGCCGGCCTTCATGCCTAAGGGCAAGAACGGCGAGCCGTACGATCCGTTTGCTATTTCCGGTGCCGATCACTGGTACACGGTCGGCGCGCATCGCGTGCGGGCGATCTCGAATGATCTGGCCAACAGCACGTTCCGTCCGGGCTGGTTGCGCTCGGTCGGACCGGGCTGGACCAACTGGGCCGTCGAGAGTTTCCTCGACGAAGCGGCCTTTGCCACCAAGGTTGATCCGCTGGCGTTCCGTCTGGCGCTACTCGATGGTAGCGGCAAGAACGCCGGCAGTGCACCGGCCGCTGTGGGTGGTGCCGCACGGATGGCACATGTGTTGCGTCGCGTTGCGGAAAAAGCCGGCTGGGGCACGGCAATGCCGGCCGGTACCGGACTCGGTATCGCCAGCACGTTTGGCCAGGAACGCGACATGCCGACCTGGACTGCCTGCGTGGCCCGCGTGAAGGTCGACAGCACCACCGGCGACGTGAAGGTCGTCAAGCTGTTCATGGTCATTGATGCCGGAACCATCATCCATCCGGATGGCGCGCTGGCCCAGGCCGAGGGCGGGGCGTTGTGGGGCATGAGCATGGCGCTGTTCGAGGGAACCGAGTTCGTCAACGGCGAAGTCCGCGACACCAATCTCGGCACCTACACGCCGCTGCGCATGGCCGACGTGCCGGAGATGGACATCGAGTTCGTCACCAGCACCGAGACGGCCACCGGCATGGGCGAACCACCGACCACCGTCGTCGGTCCGGCGATTGCCAATGCGATTCACGCTGCCGTCGGCGTGCGCTTGCGCGACTTGCCGATGCGGCCTGCTGCCTTGCTCAAGGCGCTGGGGAAAAAACCAGTCGCCTGATCCATGGCCGTGATCTGATCACGCCGCAGTAACCCGACAGCCCGGTTCGCGCATCAAGCGCGTACCGGGCTGTTTTGTTTGTCGGCCGCGCTTTTTGGACTGACCTGCGCGATCCCCAGCAATTCCTTCAACTGCGCGGTATTGGGTCGGCTGACCGGCACCACCGTCTGCTGGCGGTCGGCCATCATCAGGCTGACCGACTCGTCTTTCATGACGAGTTCGACAGCATGCGGCAGGCTGACGATGTGGCTGCGATGAGTACGGAAATAGATGGCGGGATCGAGTCGCGCTTCCACATCTGATAGCGACAGGTTCGACATGTACTGGTCATCGGCCGTGACAATGGTGGTGTAGTGGCCATCCGCCTGAAAGCGCACTACATCCTTCATATCGATCAGCATGACCCGGTTCTTGCGATAGACCGGAATCTTCAGCAAGCGGCGCGGTGGCGGATCGGAACGTGCCGTGGCCGGTGCACCGGCCGGTGCCGTCGTGATATCGGTCAGGTCATAAAAAATCATGCAGGTCCCGACCACCCCGGCGAGGCCCACCATCTTCGAGACTTTCACGACCAGTACCCGGTCCGGAATATTGATCATCATCGCCACCGGTGCTGGCGACTTCATCGGACAACTGCCGTCCTGTCCTGTCTGCAGCAGCAGACGCAACTTGTCGCGACTTTTTTCAGGATGCATTTGCAGCACGTCGATACCGAGCAATTTATCGGGATCGACTCCCATCGAATATTGCGCCGCCGGTCCGAGCAACTGCGCGGCGACATCGTTCATGGCGGTGACGTGATTGGTCGGGTCCAGCCAGACCATGCCGGGATTGAATTGCTCGAGTTTATGCAGGAAGGTTTCCTGAATGACGGGTTCGGAATACTTCATCGGTGTGCTGCCGAGGAATGGATTACTGGGGGCATGCGTGTCTCCGGTTGCCAGTTTGTTCTGGCTGGTTATTGATTTTTTTTTTTTATGATCGTCGTTTTTTGCAGTTCGTGCAAGTTTTCCGGTGACTCGGGAAGACCTGTCCGCTGTTCGGGAATTGCTTGTCTGTTCGCCGCCCTACGCATGCAATTATCGTTGTGCCAGCCACCGGTACTGTGCTGGCCACCCCATAACAACGAGGAGACAGCGTGATCCCGCGCCCATTTGAATACCACGCCCCAACCACCTTGCCCGCTGCGATCGCACTGCTCGATCAATACGGCGACGAGGCTAAATTGCTGGCCGGTGGCCATAGCATGCTGCCAATGATGAAACTGCGTTTTGCCGAACCGGCCCACCTGATCGACCTGCGCAAGATCGCCGCACTCAAGGGCATTCGCGAGGTCGGCAATGAAATTCGCATCGGCGCGATGACGACCGAAAACGAATTGATCTGGTCGCCGCTGCTGCAGCAAAAATGTCCGCTGCTGGTCGAAGGTGCCGGTCTGATCTCGGACCCACAAGTGCGCTACATGGGCACGCTGGGCGGCGACATTTCCCATGCCGATCCGGCCAACGACCATCCGGCGCTGATGATCGCGCTGGGTGCCTCGTTCGTGCTCACCAGTGCTGCCGGTGAGCGCGTCGTCAGCGCCGATGGCTACTTCCTCGGGCTGTACTACACCTTGCTCGAACCCGGCGAAATCATGACCGAGATCCGTATCCCGACACCGGCACCCGGCAGTGGTTCCTGCTACGCCAAGCTCAAGCGCAAGACCGGCGATTACGCCACGGCAGCAGCGGCTGTGCTGCTGCGTATGCAAGGTGGCGTGGTTGCTGAAGTTGCCATCACGCTGACCAATCTGGGCGAAACCGCGCTCAAGGCCAACGACGCCGAAAACTACCTGCGCGGCAAACCGCTCGATGACGACACGATCCGCGAAGCGGCCCGCCTTGCAATGGCGATCTGCGACCCGGCCGCCGATTTGCGTGGCGACGTCGAGTACAAAACCGCAATGGCTGGCGAGATGACGCAACGTGCATTGCGTACTGCGCTGTCGCGCTGCAGCGCCTGAACCCCGGAGAATGGTGATGATTAAAAAAATGATGGTGACCTTCAAACTCAACGGTAAGTCCACTGATGTAGTGGTCGAGCCACGCGAACTGCTGATCCACACGTTGCGTGAAAAATGTCTGCACACCGGCCCGCACATCGGTTGCGATTCGTCGCACTGCGGTGCCTGCACGGTTGATGTCGATGGCATGTCGGTCAAGTCCTGCACGATGCTGACGGTGCAGGCCGACGGGTCCGAATTGCTGACCATCGAAGGCTTTGCGCAAGGCGGCGAACTGCATGCGCTGCAGGAAGGCTTCATGCAGGAACACGGTCTGCAATGCGGCTTCTGCACACCCGGCATGATCACCCGCGCCTACCGTCTGCTGAAAGAAAATCCGGACCCGACCGAAGCCGAAATCCGCTACTGGATGGCCGGCAATCTGTGCCGCTGCACCGGTTACCAGAACATCGTCAAGGCGGTCCAGTACGCCGCCCGCAAGTTACGCGGCGAGCCGGTACAGACCTCGTATCCGCTGATGGAAACGACGACGCACTGAGCGCACTGAGCGCACTGAGCACCCGAAGACTCACGGAGATAATCATGGACGCAACAATAGACACCAAGACAGTACCAAGTAACGAAGACCGCCTGGCCAAACTCGAAGGCATGGGCTGTTCGCGCAAGCGCTACGAAGATCCGCGCTTCATCCAGGGCAAGGGCAATTACGTCGACGACATCAAGATGCCCAACATGCTCGTCGGCGTGATGGTGCGCAGTCCGTATGCCCATGCCCGCATCAAGAGCATCGACACCAGCAAGGCGCTGGCCCATCCCGGCGTGTACGCGGTGCTGACCGCTGAAGACCTCAAGCCGCTCAAGCTGCACTGGATGCCGACACTGGCCGGTGACGTGCAGGCCGTGCTGGCCGATGGCAAGGTGGTGTTCCAGAATCAGGAAGTCGCTTTCGTGGTGGCTGAAGACCGCTATATCGCTGCCGATGCGGCCGAGCTGGTCGAGGTCGAATACGAACCGCTGGCAGTGCTGGTCGATCCGCTCAAGGCGATGGCCCCCGATGCTCCGACCGTGCGTGACGATATCAAGGACAAGGACGTCGGCGCGCATGGCGCGCGCAAGCATCCGAACCATATTTTTACGTGGGACATCGGCGACAAGGATAAGACCGACCGCGCCTTCGACAATGCCGAAGTGACCGTCAAGCAGGACATGATTTATCAGCGCGTGCATCCGTGTCCGCTCGAGACCTGCGGTTGCGTGGCGTCGTTCGACAAGATTCGCGGCGACCTGATGGTCTACATCACGTCGCAGGCACCGCATGTGGTGCGTACCGTGGTCGGCATGCTGTCGTCGATTCCCGAATCGAAAATCCGCATCATCTCGCCTGACATCGGCGGCGGCTTTGGCAACAAGGTTGGTATTTATCCCGGCTATGTGTGCGCCATCGTTGCCTCGATCGTGCTGGGCCGGCCGGTCAAATGGATCGAGTCGCGCACCGAGAACCTGACCACCACCGCGTTCGCCCGCGACTACCACATGACCGGCGAACTGGCCGCCGACAAGGATGGCAAGATCAAGGCACTGCGGGTCCACGTGACCGCCGATCATGGTGCTTTCGATGCCTGCGCCGATCCGAGCAAATGGCCGGCTGGCATGTTCCATGTCGTCACCGGTTCGTACGATATTCCGAATGCCTTCGTCTCGGTCGACGGTATCTACACCAACAAATGTCCGGGCGGCGTGTCGTACCGCTGTTCGTTCCGCGTCACCGAAGCGGTGTATCTGATCGAACGCATGGTCGACGTGCTGGCGCAAAAGCTGGGCATCGACAAGGCCGAAATCCGCTTCCGCAATTTCCTGCGCAAGGACCAGTTCCCGTACCAGACCGCACTCGGTCTCGAATACGATTCGGGCGATTACGAACCGGCGCTGCGCAAGGGATTGGCCGCGCTCGATTACCCGGCTTTGCGGGCCGAACAGGCAGCACGCCGCGCTGATCCGGATGCCGCCACGCTGATGGGCATCGGCATCTGTACCTTCACCGAAATCGTCGGTGCCGGTCCGTCGAAGATGTGCGACATCCTCGGCATCGGCATGTTCGACTCGTGCGAAATCCGGGTTCATCCGGATGGCTCGGCGATTGCCCGCATGGGTACCATCAGCCAAGGGCAGGGGCATCAGACGACCTACGCTCAGATCATCGCTTCAGTGGCTGGCATCCCGGCTTCGCTGATTACGGTCGAGGAGGGCGATACCGCCACCGCGCCGTACGGACTCGGCACCTACGGTTCGCGTTCGACGCCGGTCGCCGGTGCTGCGATTGCACGTGCCTCGCACAAGATCCGCGAGAAGGCCCGCAAGATCGCGGCGCATCTGCTTGAAGTCAGCCCGGACGATGTCGAATTTGACCTCGATCGCTTTGTCGTCAAGGGTGCGCCGGACCAGGCCAAGAGCATCAAGGAAGTCGCCTGGGCGGCCTACAACAATGTTCCCGAAGGGATGGAGATGGGACTCGAAGCGGTCGACTATTACGACCCGCCGAATTTCACTTTCCCGTTCGGCACCTACATCTGCGTGGTCGATGTCGATCGCTTTTCCGGCGAGACCAAGATCCGGCGTTTTTACGCGCTCGATGATTGCGGCACCCGCATCAACCCGATGATTATCGAAGGCCAGGTTCATGGTGGTCTGACCGAAGGCTTTGCGGTGGCGATGGGCCAGCAGCTGACATACGACGATGCTGGCAATGTGCTGGGTGGCACGCTGATGGATTACTTCCTGCCGACCAGCATGGAAACGCCGCACTGGGAAACCGACTTCACTGTTACGCCGTCGCCGCATCATCCGATCGGTGCCAAGGGTGTCGCCGAGTCGCCGCACGTCGGGTCGATTCCGTGCTTCACGGCGGCGATGGTCGATGCCTTTGCCCATCTCGGCGTGACCCACATGAACATGCCGCACAACAGCTTCAGGGTCTGGCAGCAAAGCCATGCGCTTAACCTGGACCAGCGCTAGGTCAGTGCCTGACCTCGCCGGACCGCTTCACTTCAGAACAAGGAATCACGCATGAATGTCGTCATAGAAAAAGTTTTCCCCATGCCCTGCAGCGCTGACACCGCGTGGCAGTTTTTGCAGAATATCGAAGGCGTTGGCAATTGCATGCCGGGCGCAAAAATCACCGAGCGCGTCGATGAGAAAAATCACAAGGGCACCGTCAGCGTCAAGGTCGGACCGGCCTCGATGTCCTTTCGCGGCAATATCGAAGTGCGCGAAGTCGATGCCGCCACGCGCACGCTGCATCTGATCGGCACCGGCTCCGACGTGACCGGTACGTCGGGTGCCTCGATGGATCTGGTGGCGACGGTGAAGGATACCGGCGGCACGACGTGCGAACTGGTTGGCAAGAGCGAGGTCGGGATGACTGGCAAGGCCGCTGCCTTCGGCGGTCGCGTGATGAACTCGGTGGCCGAACAGATCCTCAAGCAGTTCGCTGCCAACTTCGCAGTACAGGTGGAGGCGCTGCAATCGCAGCAGCTCGCACCGGTACCCGTGCAATCCGAGATGAACGGATTGGCGCTGGCCTGGGCAGTGGTGCGTGACTGGTGGCACGGGCTGTTTGCCCGCAAGTCGGCCTGAGGCAAGCATGACGACCGAGCGCATGCACACGGTCCTGACGCTGCAGCGACAACTGCAGCAGCTCGGGTATGTGGCCGAGCCGGGTCTGGCGGCAACGCTATTGCTGATGACGGCAATGGGGCGGCCGCTGCTGCTTGAAGGCGAGGCCGGTGTCGGCAAGACCGAGATCGCCAAGGTGCTCGCGCAAGTGCATCAGACCCGCTTGATCCGGCTGCAATGTTACGAAGGACTCGATGCCCATTCGACGCTGTACGAATGGAATTACCAGCGCCAGCTGCTGGCCATCAAGCTGCTCGATGACGATCCGCGTCCGGTCGCCGAGAAAGAGCAGGACATTTTTTCGGAGCGCTATTTGCTGCGCCGGCCTTTGCTCGAAGCGATCAGCAGCACGACGCCGGTGGTCTTGCTGATCGATGAAATCGACCGCGCCGACGAAGCCTTTGAAGCGTATTTGATGGAGGTGCTGTCGGACTTCCAGGTCTCGATTCCGGAACTCGGTACGATCAAGGCGGTGTCGCGGCCGCTCGTGATCCTGACCTCGAATGGCACGCGCGAATTGTCGGATGCGTTGCGGCGGCGCTGTCTGTACCAGTACGTTGACTATCCGGGTTTTGAAAAGGAATTGCTGATCGTCGAGACGCGCTTGCCGCAGATGCCGCTGCAACTTGCACGACAGGTGGTCGAGTTTGTCCAGGCGTTGCGCCAGATGGATTTGCAGAAAAAACCCGGCATCGCCGAAACGCTGGACTGGGCGGCGGCGTTGCTGCAACTGGGCGTGAGCAGTCTTGATGAGAGCGGCATCGACGGCATCATGGCATCGCTGTCGGCGCTGGTGAAAACCCAGGCCGATGGGGCTAGCCTGAGCCGTGTCGTGGTGAAGAAAATGGCGGCGGCGTGCTGACGGCGATGGCACCTGAGTTGTCGCGCAGGCTGGCCGCACGCTACGTCGGCTTTGTCGGATTCCTGCGCGAAAACGGCATGCAGGTTGCCAGTGACTATGGGGTCGATGCCTTGCGGGTAGCAGAACAATCCGGCCAGTTTGATGCGTCGCTGTTGCGCTGGAATTTGCGCGCGCTGCTGTGTTCGCGGGCTGAAGACTGGCGACGTTTCGATGGCTTGTTCGATGCGTATTTCCTGCCGCCGAACCGGCAAAAAACAGTCGAGACCCATGCCGGCGGTGCCGGTCAGGTTGATCTGGCCGGTGAGGCAGGCGGCTTGCGCGACAGCAGCGATGGCACACCGCTGGCATCGGCGGGCGGCACCGATGGCGACGATACCGACGGCGCGACCGCGCAGCACGGTGCCAGTCTTGACGAGGCACTCGACCAGGCGGATTTCCGGCATTTGCATCAGCCTGAAGAATTGCAGGCGCTGGATGCGCTGATGCGGCAATTCGCACGGCGACTGCGCCTGCTTGCGTTGCGCCGCGAGCAGTGCGCCAGCGCCGGTCGTCGCATCGATCTGGCCCGCACGATCCGGCGCAGCATCGCGCATGGCGGCATGCCGCTTGATCTGGCCTGGCGCAAGCCGCGCACGCAGCGACCGCGATTGGTGCTGCTGCTCGACGTGAGTCGCTCGATGAGTCTGTACAGTTTTTTTTATTTGCGGCTGGCGCGTGCGCTGTCGCTGCTGCTGACGGATGTGCATTGTTTTCTGTATCACACGCGGCTGGTCGGCGTGGCCGAAGCGCTGCGCGATCCGGATGCGTGGCGCGCGCAGGAGCGGCTGCAATTGCTGTCGGCGGGTTGGGCGGGCGG